>NZ_CP097322.1:6628827-6965154 GCF_023515955.1 Streptomyces sp. RerS4 | reverse complement strand
GGGTCGTCGTCCAGCTCCCGAGCGTCCCCGAGTTCGTCGTCACCGCGTTCGCGCTGATGCGCGCCGGCGCGGTCCCCGTGTTCTGCCCGCTCTCCCTGCGCACGTCCGAGGTGGCCCCCCTCGTGCGGGTCACCCAGGCCGTCGGCTACGTCGGCCCCTCGACGTACCAGGGGTTCGACCACACGGCGATGGCGGCGGACATCGCGGCCCGATGGCCGTTCCTGCGGCGGGTGTTCACCCTGGAGGCGCCGGGCGCCGCATCCCCGTACGGCGGCCTGACGACCGATCCGTCGGGCTGTCAGTACTCCCCGCTGGGCTCGATCGACTCGCCGCCGGAGCCGGCGCTCGCGCAGAGCGCCGACCAGGTGGCGTTCTTCCTGCTCTCCGGCGAGGCGCTTCACCTCGTCCCGCGCACGCACAACGACTACGCCTACCAGGCGCGGGCCGCCGCCGAGTCGGTGGCGCTCACCGAGAACGACGTGTACCTGGCCGCGTTGCCCGCCGAGTCCCCCTTCGCCTTCGGCTGCCCCGGCATCGTCGGCACCCTCTCCGTCGGCGGCACCGTCGTCCTGCCCGAGAGCGCCGAACCCGACGCGTGCCTTCCGCTCATCGCGGGAGAAGGGGTCACCCTCACCTCGGTGACGCCCGCCGTCGCCCGGCGATGGCTCGACGCGTCTGCCGTGAGCCGGGCGGACGTGAGCAGTCTGCGCCTGGTGCAGATCTGCGACGCGGCACCCCATCCGCACGAGGCGACCGACGAACGGATACGCCTCGCATGGGGCTGCGAGCCGCAGCAGGTCCTCGGCACGGCCGAGGGACCGCTCACGTTCGCGGGCCGCCCGCTCTCCCCCGACGACGAGCTGCGCATCGTCGACGTCGACGGCGAGGACGTGGCGGGCGACGTGCCCGGCGAACTCCTCGCCCGCGGTCCGTACATCCCGCGGGGCTACTACCGGGCGCCCGACCACAACGCCCGGACCTTCACCCCCGACGGCTACTTCCGCACCGGCCACCTCGCGCGGCACACCCCGGACGGCGACCTGGTGGTGACCGGCCGCATCGAAGACGCCCGGTAGCGCTCGATCTCCAGCGCGAGGTCGCCGCGCTCACCGATGGGGCCCAACAGGCCCTGTCCGGCGGCCTCGTCAGCGTTCCGTAAGATCCACGCGGTCCGCGTGGCGGTCGCCGTAGCGGTCGGCCAGTGCGGCCACCGTTCGGCTGATGGCAACGCGTAGTTCGGGAGGGCCCTGACGTCGGTCCGCCAGCGTGGAGCAGGTCAACACCCACCCGTCGGCTCATCCTTCGGCTCGGCCCTCTCCGGCCATGAAGCGCCAGACCAGGGCGTGGCCCAGGATGATCAGGCCGATCAGCATCAGGGCTTCGGCCTGGATGGGGCGCAGGCCGATGTGCCCGGCGAGTTCGGGGAAGGCGCCGACGACGGCGATCAGGGCGTAGAGCAATGTGGCGCCGGCCTGCTGGAGGGTGACGAAGTGGTCGCCGCGGGCGCGGGCCAGCAGCCGTAGGGTGCACACGCAGCCGACCACGGCGAGGGCGATGAACGCCGCCCGCCAGATCTGGGGCTGCTCGGTGCCGCCGATCTGCGCGAAGAGGCCCATCAGGGCGGGCAGCAGGAACGACAGGTAGATCCCGCCGACGACGCGCCGCAGCGCGGGGTCGCGCATCCAGTCCGCGTGGCTCTGGACGACGTTCCACCACAGGCCGACGAGGGTGAAGCAGGTGGCGGAGAAGAGGGCGTAAAAGGCGCTGACATCCATGGACGACGAGCGTGGCAGCCGGCCGGAGCGCGGGGGGCGCTACACGCCCGGCGGCCGCACCGCCCCGCCGGGACGGCCTACGGGGGCGACCGACGGGTGGGGCCGCCGGCGCCGTACCCCCCGGCTTCGGCAACCCCCGGAGTACCGGCACGGTCTGGTGCCGCTGGGGGCGGGCGAGACGCAGGCGGGAGCGGACCGGTTCGCCTTGGGCGCGGGGCGGCACGGCACGTTCGGGGAGTGAGGGGCCGTACGGCAGGCCGTCCACGCCCTCCGGATCAGGCGTGGGGGCCGACGGTGACGGTGCCGACGGTGAGGGCCGCGGCCCCTTCCAGGATGGCCGCCGTACGCTCCGCCTCGTACTCCAGGGCCCGGCGGTGGGTGGCGCCCAGTGGGGCGAGCGGCTCCACCGTGATCGCGATGCGGCGGCCCGTACGGCGCTGGTGCCAGACGCCCGCGACCACTCCGTCGATCAGCAGGACGGGGTAGTTGCCCGCCTGGCCGCCGGCCAGGGCGCGGGTGGCGGCGGCGCCGGGGAAGAACAGCTCGCGGGGGCGGCAGGCGATCACGTAGGCGTCGAAGTACGGCAGCAGGCGCACGCCACGGGCCGGCTCGTCCGGGAAGGCGGTGTCGCCGGAGGCGACGTACGGGGGCCCGGACGGGCGCGCGGTGGCGACCGGGGCCACGGCGAAGGTCACCTCCTCGATCCGGCCCTGGGCCGCGAGCGAGGCGAACAGGTCCACCGCCCAGGCCTTGGGGGCGGCCGCCCAGAGCGCGAAGTCCGGGGCGCCGGCCGGACCGTAGGCGCGCAGGTAGCGGTCGACGAGCCGGGCGAGGGACGCGGTGGCGTCGGCCGGGACGCAGCCCGGGTTGGTGTAGGTCACCTTGCGGCCCCGGTCGGCGCCGAAGGCCAGTACGCCCCGGTGCGCGGCGGTGTGCGTGACCTGTCGCCAGCGCGGCCACAGGGTCTGGAAGGCGGGCATCACGGGGTCCGCGGCCCAGGGGCCGGTGCGCCGCACGATCGCCTCGGTCAGCTCGTCCACGGTGAGTTCCGCGCCGGTGAGCGCGTCGGCGAGGGCGGCGAGCACGTCGTCGGTCTGCGCGGGGGTCATCCGCACGTCGGGGGCGAATCCGCCGACGTCCTCGGGCAGGGCGGACAGGGCGCCGGTCCACCAGGGCAGGTCCGCGGAGGGCAGGAGGTGGACGGTGCCGCGCGGGCCGAAGGTCCGGACGAGCGTGTGGTCGCGGGTCACCGCGTGTCGGACGGTCGCGCGGGTCGCGCCGTGCGCCCTGAGCGCGAGGGACAGCTCGGCGGCCGAGGCGATCTGGGCGTGTGCGCCGAGCATGCGGGCCGCGATCTCGGCGGGATCGGTGCCCTCGGGCGCCGGGGCGGTGAGCCACTGCCGGGCCATGCGCCGGGCGTTGGCGGCGGCCCAGGACACGGTGGTCGGCTTCATGGGGTCACGGTAGGCGGGGTGGCGGCCGCGAGGCGGGCCGCCAGGCCGTCGAGGATCAACTCCAGGCCGTAGTCGAACTCGGCCCCGTACTCGTACCCGGGGCGCAGCACGTGCTGCTCGGCGAACGCGACGAGGTGGGGGTACTCCCCCGCCGGAAAGCCAGTCAGGAACTCCCCGACGGCCTCCTCCACGTCCTGCGGGGCGAAGGGCAGCGCCGCCTCCGTGAGGGCGAAGCCGTAGACGTAGCTGTCCAGCAGGGAGTAGGCGTGCGCCGCGAGGTCGTACGGGAAGCCTCCGCGCCGCAGCACGCCCAGGACCGCGTCGTGGTGGCGCAGGGTGGCCGGGCCGGGGTGCGCGCGCGAGTCCAGCACGGCGGTGGCCCAGGGGTGACGGGCCAGCACGGCACGGGCGCTGTGGGCGCGGTGGCGTAGGGCGGACCGCCAGTCGGCGTCGTCCGGGGGCAGGTCGATCTCGGCGAAGACGGCGTCCACGATGCCGTCGAGGATCGCTTCCTTGTGCGGGACGTGGTGGTACAGGGACATCGGCTTGACGCCGAGTCGCGCCGCCAAGGCCCTGATCGTCAGCGCGCCGACGCCGCCCTCGTCCGCGAGCGCGACCGCCGCCTCCAGGACCCGGGCGCGACTGAGGGGAACCTGCTGGGGCACTTCGTCTCCGTCCGGATGATCGGGAGGGGTTGACTGCGAGGTCCATCCTACCGTACTAAGTAAGTCGTACTTAGTACGGCCAGGGCGGGCGACGGGACGAGGTGGCTGCGGTGAGCAGTGTGACGATGGGTGACGTGACCATGAGAGCGATCACCCAAGTGGGTTACGGGGGCCCGGACGTGCTCCGCCTCGCGGAGGTGCCCCGGCCCACGCCGGGGCCCGGACGGGTGCTGGTGCGGGTGCGGGCCGCCGGCGTCGACCGGGGGACGTGGCACCTGATGGCCGGCCGGCCCTACGCGGTGCGGGCGGTCCTGGGTCTGCGCCGCCCGCGCAACACGGCCACCGGGTTGGACGTGGCGGGCACGGTGGCCGCGTTGGGGCCTGGGGTGTCCGGCTTCGCCGTCGGTGACGCGGTGTTCGGCACGGCGCACGGCTCGTTCGCCGAGTACGTGGTGGCCCGCGCCGACCGGATCGCGCCCAAGCCGGACCGGCTGGGCTTCGAGGAGGCGGCCGTGGTGGCGGTGTCCGGGCTCACCGCGCTCCAGGGACTGCGCGAGGCGGGACGGGTGCGGGCCGGGCAGCGGGTCCTGGTGACGGGAGCCTCGGGCGGGGTGGGGACGTACGCCGTACAACTGGCCAAGGCCTTCGGGGCGGAGGTCACCGGGTTGTGCGGCCCGGCCAAGGCGGACCTGGTGCGCTCGCTCGGCGCGGACCACGTGGTCGACTACACCTGCGAGGACGTCACCGCCGGCGGGCGGCGCTTCGACCTGGTGCTGGACCTCGCGGGGAGCACCCCGGTCGCGCGGCTGCGCCGGGTGCTGGAGCCGCGCGGCACGCTGGTCGTCGCGGGCGGCGAGGACGACGGTGACTGGCTGGGGCTCGGCCGCCAGTTCCGGGCGCTGGTCCGGTCCCCGTTCACCCGGCAGCGGCTCACCATGCTCCTGAGCCGCCAGGGGCGGGCCGGCCTGGACGATCTGGCCGGGCTGATCGAGGCGGGCTCGGTCACCCCGGTCGTGGGGTCGGTGTTCCCGCTGGAACGGGTCCCGGAGGCGCTGACCCTGCTGACGGACGGCGGGGCGCGCGGCAAGATCGCGATCACCGTGTGAGAGGACCTGGCGGCACCCGCCCGTGTCGCCCTCGCGTACGCGGTCGGGCCTTCGTGGTGCATGATCATGCACGAGCCCGTGCGCGTATTACGTTCTTCCGTAGTCGAACCGGCCCGCGCACCCTGCGGGCGCCCTACCCGGAAAGTATGCTCAAGCAATGTCTGACACGACCGAGACCTCGCCCGGCTGGCTGACCGACGACGAGCTGGAGACGGCCCGCGCCCAGATGCCGATCCTGTACGTGGAGGCCGTGCCCGTACGCGTGGACGACAGCGGCGAAGTCACCAGCATCGGCCTGCTGCTGCGCATCGGTCCGGACGGAACGGTCAGCCGGACCCTGGTGTCCGGCCGCGTCCTGTACCACGAGCGGGTGCGCGACGCGCTGCTGCGGCACCTGGAGAAGGACCTCGGCCCGGTCGCCCTGCCGCGCGTCCCCGCCTCCCTCCAGCCGTTCACCGTCGCCGAGTACTTCCCCACGGCGGGCATCACCTCGTACCACGACCCGCGCCAGCACGCCGTGTCCCTCGCCTACGTCGTCCCGGTGAGCGGCGACTGCCGTCCCCGCCAGGACGCGCTGGACCTGGTGTGGTTCAGTCCCGACGAGGCGGCCTCCCTGGCGGTGCAGGGCGAAATGCCGGGCGGGCACGGGGTGTTGCTGAAGCAGGCACTGGCGCACGTGGGCCGGACCTACTGAAGAAACGACCATTCGGGGCGGCGGCTTCCTACGCCTTCCTCAGGTGGCGCAGGGCCGGGATCAGGGCCAGGAGAAGGCCGCCGGCGGCGGTCCAGAGGGCCGGTTCGGGGCCCCACAGGGTCCAGACGGCTCCGAAGAGGAGGGAGCCCGCGAGGCGGGCGAGGGCCTGGGCGGTCTGGAGGACGGCGAGGCCGGTGGTGCGCAGTTCCCGTGGCAGCATCGGGCCGGCGGCGGCCATCAACACCCCGTCGGTGGCCGCGTAGAACAGGCCGTGGAGCAGCAGGACGCCGGCCACCAACGGTGCGGCCGGGAGGGGCGTCAGGAGGAGCAGGCAGGCGCCGCACAGCAGGACGTGCCCGCCGAGGAAGACCCGTACGCGCCCCAGCCGGTCCGCGAGTCGCCCCACCGGCAGGGCGCCCAGCAGGAACACGGCCGCGGTGCCCACCGGCAGCAGCGGGAAGTACGCGGCGCGCAGGGCCAGCCGGTCCTGGAGCAGCAGGTAGAGGAAGGCGTCGCCCACGGTGAACAGGCCGAGCGTGCAGGCGATCAGGCACAGCCTCCGCAGGCCGGGTATGCGCACCAGGGTCCGTACGGGGGGCAGCGGCGGCCGGGCGACGGCGGGCGCGGGGCTCTCGCGGACGAACAGCGCGAGCAGCAGCACCCCCAGCAGGGCGATGCCGCAGCTCACGGTGAACACGGCGTCGTAGCCGTCGACCACCACCCACAGGAGCGCGAAGGCGGCCAGCGGGCCCAGCAGCGCGCCCGCCGTGTCGAGGGCGCGGTGGACGCCGAAGGCCCGACCCTGGTCCTCGGGCGGGCAGGACAGGGAGATCAGCGCGTCGCGCGGCGCGGTGCGCAGCCCCTTTCCGGTCCGGTCGGCGGCCAGGACGGCGGCCACGGACCAGGGGGTGGTGACGAAGAGCAGCGCGCCCTTGCACACGGCCGAGATCGCGTAGCCGGCGCCGGCGACGAGCTTGCGCCGGTGGGTGCGGTCCGCGATCCGGCCGCCGGCGAGGCGCAACAGGGCGGTGGCGCCGTGGTGGAGCCCGTCGAGGGCGCCGAACGCCAGCGGGGACATGCCGAGTCCGGCCACCAGGTAGAGGGGCAGGACGGCGGTGACCATCTCGGCGGAGATGTCCGTGACCATGCTGACCAGGCCGAGCGCGAGGACGGTGCCGGGGACGGTGCCGGGGACCGCCTTGCGGCGACCGGGCGCGGGGAGGCCCTGGGCGGCGTCCGCCGCCCGGCCGGCCGACAGGTACACGGGAGTCTCCTCGGTTCAGAACCAGTTGATGGTGAGGGGGAAGGTGGTGGTGGCGGTGGTGCCGGTGGAGTCGGTGGTGGTGGCGGTGATGTGGAGGGTGCCGCCGGCCCAGGGTTTGCCGGTGATGCGGCCGGTGGCGGGGTCGGTGGTGAGGCCCCAGGGGAGGCCGGTGGCGGTGTAGCGGTAGGCGGGTTTGCCGCCGGTGGCGGTGAGTTGGATGGTGCAGGTCTGGTTGAACTTGCAGGTCTGGGGGCCGGGGTTGGCCAGCTTCAGGTCACCGGGAGCGGGGGTGGGAGTCGGGGTCGGGGTGGGCGTCGGCGTGGGGGTCGGCGTCGGGGTCGGGGTGGCGGCGCAGCCCGGGGTCGCCTCCGGGGGGAGCGGGACCCGCCAGATCTGGGTGTCGTTCTCCGAACCGACGAGCAGGCTCGCGCAGTCGAAGTACGTCACCGTCTCGCCCTGCGACTGCGCCGGCAGGGCGACGTCCGCGAGCTTGGTCCCCGCTGTGTCGTACACGGAGGCGGTGTTCGCGCCCAGCGGCCCGCCGCTGCGCAGGGTGTACGAGGCACCCGATGGCGAGAAGGCGCCGTCGGTGGCGAAGACGGGGCCGGGGCGGACCGCCGTCAGGGTGTTGACCTGTCCGGTCTGCGGGGGAAGCGGGGCCTGGTACAACTGCCCTGTCGCACCGATCAGTTTGCTCGCGATGTACAGCCGTCCGGTGGTCGGGTCGGCGAGCAGGGATTCGGCGTCGTGTCGGCCGTCCGCGTAGGCGAACCTGTACGTCACCGGACTCACCGTGGCGTTGGCGAGCCGATCGGGCTCGGGGAAGGCGTGTACGGAGATCTCTGCGCGGCCGCTGAAGTTGTCGCCGATGTCGCCCACGAGGATCACGGGGAGGCCGGCCGCGTCCTTGCCGATCGCGAGCCCCTCCCAGTCGGTGTTGCCGATGCCGGAAACGGTGTAGGTGGCTTTGAGTTGTCCGGTGGCGCCCGTGCAGTCGACGGCGAAGACCTGGTTGGTGTTGCCACTGTCGTTGACGGCGTAGAAGACACCCGGGTGCTTGCGGCTCATGGCGAGTCCGCTGATCTCGGCCATGCCGCCGGGCAGGGTGCACTGCCTCTCCGGGGCCGGCGCGGCGGCCGCTGCCGGCACGGCCCGGCCGGTGGCGGCGTCGGCGGTGCCGGCCATCCATGCGGTGGCCGGCAGCAGGGTGGCGAGGGCCGCGGTCGCGAGGGCCGCGACCCATGGGGGTGTGAGGAGTCGGGACATGCGCACCATGTGATGGCACATCAGATGATGCCGCCAGAGTCAATCACGCTCCGTTCGAGCACCATTCAATGCCGGGCCGGCATGCCTGGCCGAATTCCCTCGGGCTTCCGGTGAGCGGGGCCGACTTCCGGTCACCGCGCCGGTTCCCGCACGGGGCCGTTGTGGCGGGCGTGCGCGATGAACGCGCGGGCGGCGCGGCTCAGCGGCCTGCGCGCGTGCGCGATGCCCACGGGACGCAGCAGGGGCGGGGTGAAGGAGCGGATCTCGGCGCGCGTGCCGAAGGCTCTGAGCACCACGTCGCGGTACCAGATGAGGGAGCCGCGGCCATCGGTCACGCCGGTCACCCAGGCGAGCCGCTCGTCGACCTCGAACGCGGGCACGGGCCGGACCCCGAGGCAGCTGAACATGGCCTCCATCTCGGTACGCCGCCCCGTGCCCGGGGTCGGCAGCACCATCGGCAGACCGTCGAGCGTGCGGAACGGCACGGGGTCGGGCAGTCGGGCGCCGACGGGCGAGACGAGCACCACCTCACGCTCCTGGATGTGATGCGTGGTCAGCTCCTTGTCCACCGGCAGGTCGACCAATCCCAACTCGGCCGTGCCGTCCAGGAGTCCCTGTACCAGGGCCTCGCGGCCGTCGTACTGGTGGAGCCGTACGTCCACTCCGGGATGTCGACCGGTGAAGGCCGGGATCAGTTCGGAGGCCAGGTCGAGGGCCAGGGTGGGGGTGGTGACGAGGGTGAGGGTGACCCGCCCGCCCTTGCCGTGCGGGACCCCGATGTCGTCGATGGCCTCCACCGCGTCGAGCACGGTTCGGGCCAGCCGGACCACCCGGGCGCCTTCCGGCGTGAGGTCCACACCCCTGCCGCGGCGGGCGATGAGCTCGACGCCGAGGTCGCGCTCCATGGCCTGGACGGCTCGCGACAAGGCGGACTGGGCGACGAAGACCGAGGCGGCCGCGCCGGTGATGGAACGGCAGTCCGCGACGGCGACGAGATAACGAAGCTGCGCGAGTGTGGGGGTCATGACCGGACGGTAACCGCGCGAGGTTGTACCTGTAAGGGGCGGCATCATGAACAACTGCCCGATTGTGGTGGACCGTTCATGCCCGCCGGGCGAGAAGGCATGCAGGCCGGGCATGAGCCTCACTCCCGCCGTACGCCGGTCCGTGCTCCGGCGGCGCCCGGCCGGGCGGGAAATCACCGCAGGTCAGCGGCGCGTGGGCAGCCGGTGGAGGTGGTCGTCGGGGCGCGCGCGGAACGTGCCGGGGGCGTTCGGTAGGTGAAAGACCTTACTCCGCATGGCCGTTGACAGTGCACGGCCGCCACCGCACGATGCATCCCGGCGTCAGGGAAGTTGACCAACGTTCAAGCCCGCCCCACCCAGGCGGGTCGCCCGGCCACCTGTACCGGCGGGGGGGGGAGCTGCCCGCTCAGTCCTCCGCTCCCCCGCTCGACCCCGCGCCCCGGCCTGCCCGCCGGGTGCCCGAGGGGTGCACACCGCCACGCCTTGCCCCGTTCCTGTGCAGACCGGCGACATGTGACACAGCACTCGATGAGGAGCGCCCGTGACCCCACAGCCCGAGCCGTCCCCACAGCCCGAGCCGTCCCTTCCGTCCGAGCCGCCCGAGCCGTTCCCGGAGCCCAGGCTGTCCCCGGAGCCCGAGCTGTCCCGGGAGCCCCAGCTGTCCCGGCGGCCCGACGAGCCGTCCTCGCCCCCTGCCGACGCGCGTGACCTGGTCGTCGCGGTCAGCCCCTTCGAGGAGCCGCAGCCCCGGATCGTGATCGCCGCCGAGCGGGCGGGCTCCCTCGGGCTGCTCGACCTCGGCCGGGACCCCGACGTCGCGCGGGCGGCCTTCGCCGAGCTCGGCCGCCGGCTCGGCGCCGGGCGGCGCTACGGGGTGCGCGTGCCGGCGGGCTGCCCGCTCGGGCCGCGCAGCTGCCGGCCGAGGTGGACACGGTGCTGCTCGCCGACCCCGCAGAGCACACTCCGCAGCGGGTGGCGGCTGGGCGGCGGCCCCGGGCGGCCCCGGGTGTGGGCCGAGGTCACCGGCCGGGCGGAGGGCCGGGCCGCGGTGGCCGCCGGGGCGGGGGCGCTCGTCGCCAAGGGGCACGAGGCCGGCGGCAGGGTGGGCGGTGCCACCACCTTCGTCCTCCTTCAGCAGCTGCTCGCCGATCCCGACGTCGGGGTGCCCGTCGTGGCCTGCGGCGGGATCGGCCCGCACACTGCGGCCGCGGCCGTCGCGGGCGGAGCCGCGGGCGTACTGGTTGACGTACAACTGGCTCTGACCGCCGAGGGCGAGGCCGCCCTGCCCGCCGAAGTGGCGGCGGCGATCCGGGCGATGGACGGCTCCGAGACCCGACTGGTCGACGGCCACCGGGTGTACGCGCGGCCCGACCTGCCCTCGCCCGACGGACCGGTCGCGGCTCTGCTGGGGGCGCGGGACCTGCGGACGCGACTGTTGCCGGTCGGCCAGGACGGGGCCGCCGCGGCGCGGCTGGCCGCACGCCACCGCACGACGGGCGGCGTGCTCCTGGCCGTCCGGGCGGCCGTCGCCGGGCACCTCGCGGCCGCGGTGGAGGCCCGGCCGCTGATGGCGGCCCGGCCCGTCGCCCAGGGGCCGATGACCCGGGTCAGCGACCAGGCGGCCTTCGCGGAGGCGGTGGCCGGGGCGGGCGGGGTCCCGTACCTGGCGCTGGCGGTGATGGAGGGGCCGGACGTACGCCGCCTGCTGGCCGAGACCGCCGAGCGGCTCGGGGACCGGCCGTGGGGCGTGGGACTGCTCGGCTTCGCGCCGCCCGAGCTGCGGCGGGAGCAGCTGGCGGCCGTGGCCGCGTTCCGGCCGCCGTACGCGATCATCGCGGGCGGCACCCCGGCGCAGGCGGCTCCGCTGGAGGCCGCCGGGACCCTGACCCATCTGCACGTGCCCTCGCCGGGCCTCCTGGAGCGATATCTCGCCGAGGGGGCACGGCGGTTCGTGTTCGAGGGGCTGGAGTGCGGGGGTCATGTCGGGCCGCGCGCCTCCTTCCCGCTGTGGGAGGAGCAGATCGAGCGGCTGCTCGCCTGCCCCGAACCGGAGGCCTTGGACGTGCTGTTCGCGGGTGGGATCCACGACGAGCGCTCCGCCGCGATGGCGGTCGCGGCCGGCGCCCCGCTGGCCGAGCGGGGCGCGCGGATCGGCGTACTGATGGGAACGGCCTACCTGTTCACCGAGGAGGCGGTGGCGGCGGGCGCGGTCACGACCCGCTTCCAGCGGGCGGCGGTGGAGTGCGCGAAGACCGTGCTGCTGCACACCGCGCCGGGCCATGCCACGCGCTGCGCGGACACCCCGTACGCCCACACCTTCGAGGAGACCCGGCGGCGGCTCGCGCGGAGCGCGACCGAGCCGCGTGAGATGTGGGAGGAGTTGGAGCGGCTGAACCTGGGCCGGCTGCGGATCGCCAGCAAGGGGCTGCGCAGGGGGACGAGGGCGCTGGAGTCGGTGGACGAGGAACGGCAGTACACGGACGGGCTGTTCATGCTGGGTCAGGCGGCCACCCTGCGCTCCGGCACGACGACGATCGCCGCTCTGCACACCCAAGTGACCGAGGGCGCCACGCGGTTGCTGGAGCGCCGGGCCCGGGAAATCGGCGCTTCGGGCTCCGGGACGCGGACCTCGGAAGGGGCCGACCCACTCGACATCGCCATCGTCGGGATGGCCTGTGCCTACCCGGGCGCACCCGACCTCGCCTCCTACTGGGCCCAGATCCTGGCCGGCCGGGACGCGGTGACCGAGGTGCCGGCCGAGCGCTGGGACCCGGCGCTCTACTACGACGCCGATCCGGCGCGGGCCGGCGAGCGCACCCCGTCGCGGTGGGGTGGCTTCCTGGCCCCCGTTCCCTTCGACGCGCTCGCGCACGGCATCCCGCCGTCCTCGCTGGCCGGGATCGAGCCGGTGCAGCTGCTGGCCCTGGAGATCTCGGCGCGGGCGCTGGAGGACGCCGGCTACGGCAGGGGCCGGGAGTTCGATCGGTCGCGGACCTCGGTGGTCTTCGGGGCGGAGGCCGGCACCGAGCTGGCGGGCGCGTACGGGCTACGGGCGCTGCACCCCGCCTATCTCGGCGAGCTGCCGGCCGCCCTGGACGAGCACCTGCCCCGGCTGACCGAGGACTCCTTCCCCGGGATCCTCGCCAACGTGATCGCGGGCCGGGTGGCGAACCGGCTCGACCTCGGCGGCGCGAACTGCACCGTGGACGCCGCGTGCGCCTCCTCGCTGGCCGCGCTCGACCTGGCCTGCCGCCAACTGCGGGACGGCGACAGTGACATGGTGCTGTGCGGCGGCGCCGACGTGCACAACGGCGTCAACGACTACCTCCTGTTCGCCTCGGTGCGGGCCCTGTCGCCGAGCGGGCATTGCCGGCCCTTCGACGCGGCGGCCGACGGGATCGCCCTCGGCGAGGGCGTGGGGACGCTGGTGCTGAAGCGGCTGGCGGACGCGGAGCGGGACGGCGACCGCGTCTACGCGGTGATCAAGGCCGTCGGGGCGTCGAGTGACGGCCGCTCCCTCGGGCTGACCGCGCCGCGGCCGGAAGGGCAGCGGCGGGCCTTGGAGCGCGCCTACGCGCGGGCGGGCGTCTCACCGGGCGCGGTGGGGCTCGTCGAGGCGCACGGCACGGGCACGGTGGTCGGTGACAGTACCGAACTGCGGGTACTGAGCGAGGTGTTCACCGCAGCGGGCGCCGAAGTGGGCTCGTGTGCGCTGGGCTCGGTGAAGTCGCAGCTCGGGCACACCAAGTGCGCGGCGGGGCTGGCCGGGCTGATCAAGGCGGCCCGCGCGGTGCACACGGGGGTCCGGCCGCCGACGCTGCACATCGAGCGGCCGAACCCGGCCTGGGAGGCCGAGAGCAGCCCCTTCGTCTTCGACACCGTGCCCCGGCCGTGGGCGGTGCCCGCCGACCGGCGCGTCGCGGGGGTCAGCGCCTTCGGTTTCGGCGGCACCAACTACCACGCGGTGCTCGCCGGTTACGCGGGGGCCGAGGAGCCGGGGCACGGCCTGGAGGACTGGCCGGCCGAGCTGTTCTGCTTCCGTGGTGAGGACCGGCGGGCGGCGGGCCGGGCGATGGCGCGGCTCGCGGCGCGGCTGGAGGAGAACGACGCGGCCGGGCGCCCGTGGGCCCTGCGGGACCTGGCCGCCGAGGTGGCCGCCGACAGGGGTCCGGTCCGTGTGGCGGTGGTGGCCGCCGACCTGGACGAGCTGGCGGCCCGGCTGGAGCGGGCGCGCGCCTTCACGGCGGGCGAAGGGGTCCACGTACGGGAGGACGCGGCCGATCCGGGCCGGGTGGCGTTCCTGTTCCCGGGGCAGGGCAGCCAACGCGTGGGCATGCTCGGTGAGTTGTTTACGGCCTTCCCCGGGTTGCGGGGCCTGCTGGACGGGGCTCCGCGCGCGGTGGTCTCGGCCGCCTTCCCGCCGGCCGCGTTCACGGCCGAGGCGCGGGCCGCGCAGCGGGCGGCGGTCACCGACACCCGGGTGGCCCAGCCCGCCCTGGGGCTGGCGGGTGCGGCGGCGCACCTGCTGCTGGGGCGGCTCGGCGTACGACCGGACTGCGTGGCCGGCCACTCGTACGGGGAGCTGACCGCGCTGTGGGCGGCCGGGGCGTACGACACGGAGAGCCTGCTGCGGCTGAGCGCGCGCCGGGCCGAGGCGATCCTGACGGCCGCCGGGACGGACCCGGGTTCGATGGCGGCGGTATCGGCCGCACCGGAGGAGGTCCGGGAGATCGCGGAGCGGGCCGGGTGCGTGGTGGCGAACCACAACGCGCCCCGGCAGTGCGCGATCTCGGGTCCGACGGCGGCGGTCGCCGCGGCTGTGGAGTCACTGCGCGCGGCGGGACTCACGGCCGAACTCCTCCCGGTCGCCTGCGCGTTCCACAGCCCGGTCGTCGCGGACGCGGCGGGCGAGCTGGCAACAGAGCTGGCCGGGACGGTGGTTGCCGACACCGCCGTTCCGGTCTGGTCGAACACGACCGCCGGACCGTACCCGACCGAGGCCGACGCCGTACGGGGCCTCCTTGCCCGGCAGGTCGCGGAGCCGGTCCGGTTCGTGGACCAGGTGGAGGCCATGTACGCGGCCGGGGTGCGGACGTTCGTGGAGGCGGGGCCGGGGCGGGTCCTGTCCGGGCTGGTGGGCCGGATCCTGCGCGACCGGCCGCACACGGTGGTTCCGCTGGACGTGCCGGGCGTGCACGGGCTCGTCCGGCTGGTCACGGCGCTGGCCGAACTCGCCGCCGCCGGCGTCCCGATCAGCCCGGAGGCGCTGTTCCACGGGCGGGCGGCCAGGCTGCCAGAGAAGGCTCCGCGCCGGCCCGGCTGGCTGGTGGACGGGCACCTGGTCCGTACCTCGGCGGGCACGCCGGTCGCCGGTGGACTCCAACCGCCGCGCCGGATCCCGGTGCCCGAAGCCGCGACAACGGCGGCAACCGCTACGCCCGCCGTGGCCGACCGGCGTGAGGAAGCGCTCCTGGAATACCTGCGCGGCTCCCGCGAGCTCGTCGAGGCACAACGGGACGTTCTGCTCCGCTACTTGGGGGACGGGGCGCCCGGTGGCGGGCCGACGCCGACCCGGCCCGGCCCCACAGCGGGCTCCGCTGTCACCCCCATCGAGGGCGCGAACGGGCACGGGGCCGCCCTCCAGGCGTGGCCGGAGCGCCTGGAACCCCGGAGATCCCCGGCAGCCGCGATACCCCTGGCGGCTCACCCGGCCTCTCCCGTCCCCGGTCCCGCCGCACCGGTCGGAGCGCAGACCCCCGAGGCGGTGATGGACGCGGTCCTGGAGATCGTCCACACCAGGACCGGATACCCACGCGACATGCTCGACCCCGAGCTGGACCTGGAAGCCGACCTCTCGATCGACTCCATCAAGCGCGTCGAGATCATCGGCGCCCTCGCGGACCGGATCGGACTCCCCCACGACGCCGGCGGCTCCGCCGAGTCGGCCGTCGAGGAGCTGTCCCGCATCAAGACCCTGCGCGGCATCGTCGACTGGGTCACGGCCCACACCGCCGACGGCCGGGCCGAGCCGGTCGCGGCGGCGGCAGACCCCGCTCCCGCCGCGCCCGCCCCCGCCGACCACGCCGGCCCGCCATCCCGGCCGCTCCTGCGCATGCGCGTGGACGTGGTGCCCCTGGACCCGGCCGACGGCGATCCGGACGCCCTGCGGGGGCTGCGCATCGGTGTGGTCGAGGACGATCAGGGCGTGGCGCTCGCGCTCTGCGGCGCGCTGGAGGCACACGGGGCTCGGGCAGAGGTACTGGCCGAGGCCGACGCCGGCTTCGACGGCCTCGTCGACCTGTCCGCGCTGCGGGCCGGCCACGAGCTCGCTCTCCCCGCCTCCTTCCCGGGGCTCAAGCGCGCCCTCACCGGCGGTGTCCGCCGGCTGATCCTCGGTTCCACCCCCGGCAGCGGACTGCACGGCTTCGCCCGCAGCGCCGCCCTGGAGTTCCCCGGCACCCTCGTCCGCGCCGTCGACGTGCGCCCGAAGGAGGACCCGCAGCAGATCGCCGCGCAGCTGCTCGCGGAGCTGAGCGACAGCGGCGGGGGCAACGGCGGCCACGGCAGTGGAACGGGCGAGGGCCTCGCCTCCGTCGGCTACACCGCCGAGGGCCTGCGGATCACCCGTCGTCCGGTTCCGGCGCCGCTCGACTCCCCCGACGGGGGTCGGCCGCCGCTCGGCCCCGGCTCGGTGGTGCTCCTCACCGGCGGCGCACGCGGGATCACGGCCCGGACGGCGCTCGCGCTGGCCCGAGCCACCCGGTGCCACGTCGAGTTGGTGGGACGTACCCCCGAACCGCCGCCTGGGGAAGATGGGTTCGCGCGGGCCGGGGACCGGGTGGCGCTGCGCGCGGCCCTCATCTCCACGGGCCTGCGCACCCCCGTGGAGATCGAGGCCGCGGCCTCCCGGATCCTGGCCGAGCGGGAGGTACGGGCCACCCTGGCCGCCCTCGCCGGCGCCGCCGCGTCCGTCCGCTACCACTGCGCCGATGTGACCGACGCGGAGGCCGTACGGGCCGTCGTGGCCGACGTACGGGCCCGGCACGGCCGGCTCGACGGGATCGTGCACGGCGCAGGGGTGCTGCGTGACGGGCTGCTCCGCGACAAGCAACCGGCGGCCTTC
Source organism: Streptomyces sp. RerS4 (assembly GCF_023515955.1). GTDB lineage: Bacteria > Actinomycetota > Actinomycetes > Streptomycetales > Streptomycetaceae > Streptomyces. The sequence continues at coordinate 6,948,782 of NZ_CP097322.1, read as the reverse complement.
GCCGAGGTGTTCGCCACCAAGGTGGACGGCGCCCGCAATCTGGCCGCCGCGGCCGCCGAGCACGGCAGCGCTCCCGCCCCGGCCTTCCTGGCCCTCTTCGGCAGCGTCGCCGGGGTGTACGGCAACCGGGGCCAGACCGACTACGCCGCCGCGAACGACGCCCTCGACGGGCTCGCCCGGACCTGGGCCGGCACCTTCCCGGGCCGGGTGTTGTCCGTCGACTGGGGGCCTTGGGCGGCCGAGGCGGGCGGGATGGTCACGCCCGAGCTGGAGCGCGCGTACGCCCGCCGGGGCGTCCCGTTGATCACCCCGGAGGCGGGGACCGGCGCGTTCCTCGCCGAACTGGCGTACGGGAGCGACGTACAGGTGGTCCTGATGGCCGAGGAGGGGACGGGCCGTGAGTGACGGACCGCGGCGCGGCCCCCGGCCGACCGACGCCGCCATCGTCGGGATGGGCGCCGTCTTCCCGGGCGCCGCCGATCTGGCGTCGTTCCGACGCAACCTGCTCGCCGGTACCGACTCCATCTCCGAGGTTCCGCCGGGGCGTTGGGACCCGCAGGTGTACTACGACCCGGAGGGTGCCACGGGGCCGGCGCTCAGTGACCGGTTCTACTGCCGGCGCGGTGGCTTCGTGGACGGGCTGGCGGCCTTCGACCCGACCCGGTTCGGCATCATGCCGGCCGCCGTGGAAGGGGCCGAACCGGACCAGTTGCTGGCCCTGCACGCGACGGCCGAGGCGGTGGCCGACGCGGGCGGCGAGGACCGGCTGCCGGCCGACCGCTCCCGGATCGGGGTGGTGTTGGGGCGCGGCGGGTTCATGGGTTCGGCGACCGCCCGACTCGACCAACGGGTACGTACGGCGCACCAGTTGGCGCAGACGCTGCGGGAGCTGGCGCCCGAGTTGGGCGAGCGGCGGATCGCGGCGGTGCGCTCGGCCTTCCAGGACGCGCTGGGTCCGGAGCGGCCGGACGCCTCGATCGGGCTGGTGCCGAGCTTCACCGCCGCCCGTACGGCGAACCGGCTGGACTTCCGGGGCCCCGCCTACACCCTGGACGCGGCCTGTGCCTCCTCCCTGCTGGCGGTGGACCAGGCGGTGGCGTTGCTGGCGGGCGGGCGGTGCGACGCGGTGGTCGCGGGGGCAGTGCACCACTGCCACATCGCCACCCTGTGGAGTGTGTTCACGCAGCTGAGGGCCCTGAGCCCGAGCGAGCGGATCCGGCCCTTCGACCGGCGGGCCGACGGCACGCTGCTGTCCGAGGGCACGGGCGTGGTGCTGCTGAAGCGGCTCGCGGACGCGGAACGGGACGGTGACCGGATCTACGCCGTGATCCGTGGCACCGGAGTGGCCGGCGACGGTCGCGCGGCCAGTCTGATGAGCCCGCTGGTCGCCGGCCAGGTACGGGCGCTGGAGCGGGCCTGGCGGGAAGCCGGGCTGGATCCGCGCGCTCCGGGCGCGCTGGGCCTGCTGGAGGCGCACGGCACCGGCACGCCGGTGGGGGACGCGGCCGAACTGGACACACTGGCCCAGGTGTTCGGCCCGCCGGAGACCGCCGACCCGGGGGCGGGCTCCGGGATCGGCTCCGGCATCGGCTTCGGCTCGGTGAAGTCCATGCTGGGGCACACCATGCAGGCCTCGGGCATGGCCGGGCTGATCAAGGCGGCGCTCGCCGTGTACGAGGGGGTGCTGCCGCCGACCCTGCACCTGGAGGAACCACACGCGGATTTGGCCCGGACCCGGATGCGGCCGGTCACGGCGGCCGAACCGTGGGAACGGGGGCCGCAGCCGCGCCGGGCGGGCGTGAACGCGTTCGGCTTCGGTGGGATCAACGCGCACGCGGTGCTGGAGGAGGCCCCCGGTTCCGCCGCGCCGGCTCCCGCGGTACGCCGCTTCCTGCCCCTGGGCACCTCGGCCGCGCCGGTGGTGGGGACCGGCGCGCGGGAGGACGTACTGCTGCTCGGCGCGGACACCCCGGCTGAGCTGGCGGCCCTGCTGGCGGCCGGGTCGGCGTCCGTGGGCGACGGGCCGTGTCGGCTCGCGGTGGTGGGGCCGACACCGCAGCGCCTCGCGCTCGCCGCGAAGGCGGTGGCGCGCGGCCGCGCCTGGCGGGGCCGGGGGGACGTGTGGTTCAGCCCGGAGCCGCTGGGCGGTGGCACGGCGTTCCTCTTCCCGGGCCTGGAGCCGGAGTTCGCGCCCGTACTGGACGACGTGGCCGACCGGATGGGGCTGAAGGCGCCTCGGCTCAGCCGGGGCGCGGAGCTGATGGAACGGGCACTGGACGCGCTCACGACGGGTCGGTTCTTCGCCCGGGTCCTGCCGGAACTCGGCGTGAGCGCCGATGTGTTGGCCGGGCACAGCCTGGGCGAATGGGCGGCGATGGTGGCCGGCGGGATGTACCCGCAGGAGGCCGCCGACTGCTTCCTGGACTCGCTGCGACCGGGCTCGCTGAAGGTCCCGGACCTCGTCTACGCGGCGCTGGGCTGCGGGGCGAGTCGCGCGGAGGCCGCACTGCACGGGCTGGACGGGGTGGTGGTCAGCCACGACAACTGCCCGCACCAGTCGGTGGTGTGCGGGGACCCGGCCGGGGTGGCGCAGGTCCTGGAGCGGCTGCGGTCGCAGGGGGTGCTGGGCCAGGAGCTGCCGTTCCGTTCGGGATTCCACACGCCGATGTGGGAGCCGTACCTGGGACAGGTCCGGGCGGCGTTCGCGCGGCTGCCGCTGCGGGAAGGGCCGGGCGCACTGCCCGTGTGGTCGGCGACGACGTGCGCGCCGTTCCCGGAGGCGCCGGATCGCGTACGGGAGTTGGTGGTGCGCCACCTGCTGGAGCCGGTGCGGTTCCGGGAGTTGCTGCTGCGGCTGTACGAGGAGGCGGGCGTACGGAGCTTCGTGACGTTGGGGCCGGGCAGTCTGCCCGGCTTCGTGGAGGACACCCTGCGCGAGCGCCCCCACCTCTCCGTGGCCACGTCCGCCCCCCGCCTGTCGGGGCCGGACGCCCTGCGGCGCACCTGCGCCGCGCTCTGGGCCGAGGGACACGCGCCCCGGTGGGACCGGCTCCAGGAGCCGACAGCCGCCGTACGGGGGACCACGCTCGGGCGGGCCGTGCCGCTGGACCTGGGGTCCCCGCTGGTCCACCTGGGAGCGCAGGCCCTGGGCCGGCTGGGCGGTCTGGGGGGCGAGGCCCGGCCGGCGCCCGGGGCGGTACCGGCGGCTGTGCCGGGCGCGGGGCGACCCGTACTGCTGTCCGCGCTGGACGCGGTGCTCGACGACACCCGCTCGGCGGTCCACGCGGTGGCCGAGGCCTGGTCGACCGTACGCGGGACCGCACCCGCCGCCGCCCCGGCCGCCGGTCCGCAACCGGCGCCGGGCGCAGCCCGCGCGGCCGAGAAACCGCGCCTGCGCGTGTCCCTCGACGCCATGCCCTACGTACGCGACCACCGCGTGTACCTCCAGCCCGAGGGTTGGCCCGAGGAGTCCGACTGGTTCCCCGTCGTGCCCATGACGACCATGCTGGAGCTGGCCGCCGACGCCGCCCGTCGGCACGCCCCGCCCGGCGCCGCCGTCATCGGCTACGACGACGTACGGGCCCTGCGCTGGCTCCCCGCCGCGCCCGCCGTCGACATCGAGGTGAGTGCGCGTGCCGAAGGCCCCGGACGGATCCGGATCGGCCTGGGCCCGTACGCGTCCGTCGTCGTCCTGCTCGACACGGCCCACGAGGAGCCGCCCGCGCCCGACACCACACCGATCCGCGACCCGCGGCCGGCCCCCGTCAGCGCCGAAGCGCTGTACCGCGACCGGTGGATGTTCCACGGGCCCCGCTTCGCGGGCGTGCACGAGGTCCGGTCCGTCGGCTCGGACGGCATCCACGGGGTGCTGCGCGCGCTCCCGGATCCGGGAGCGCTGCTCGACGCGGCCGGGCAGCTCTTCGGGCACTGGATGCAACTGCGACTCCCCGTCGACCGGCTGGTGTTCCCGGCCACCGTCGACCGGATCCGGTTCTACGGACCCCCGCCGGCTCCGCACGCCCTGGTGACCGCCACGGCACGGATCCGGGAGGTCCGCGATGTCACCGTCCGTGGGGATCTCGAACTGCTCGACACCACAGGGCGGTTGTGGGCGCGAATCGACGGCTGGACGTACCGCCGCTTCGGGGCGGACGAGCGGGTGTGGCCGATGAAGTTCACCCCCGAGGTGTGCGGGATCGGCGAACCCCAGCCCGCCGGCTGGTGTGTGGCCCGGCGGCGGTGGACGGATCCCGCCTCGCAGGAGCTGGTGATGCGCCGCTACCTCGGCGCCGCCGAACGCGCGGCGTACGAGCGGCTGGTGCCGCGCGCGCGGGCGCCGTGGCTGCTGGGCCGGATCGCCGCCAAGGACGCGTTGCGGCAGCTGCTGTGGGACGGCGGCGCGGGTCCGGTGTTCCCGGCAGAGGTGCCGGTCGGCAACGACGCGGCCGGGCGGCCCGTCCCCGAGGGGGCTTTGGCCCGCGGGTTCCGGTTGTCGATCGCGCACAAGGACCGGGTGGCCGTGGCCCTGGCCCACCCGTCCCACTCCGTCGGCATCGACGTGGAGCCGGTGACCACCGACCCCGACGCGCTGATCCGGATCGCACTCACCCCGGACGAGTTGCTCCTGGCCGAGGAGTTGGCCGCCCGCGACGGCGCCGAACTTCCCGTCGCGCTCACCGCCCTGTGGTGTGCGAAGGAGGCCGCCGCGAAGGCCTGCGGCACCGGGCTCGGCGGTCGGCCGCGGGAGTGGCGGGTGTCCGAGGATGCCGGCTCCGGCGGGCTGCGCGTGCGCTCGCCCGAGGGGCACCCGTACGCGATCCGGACCGCCACCTTCCCCGAGACCGAAGCGGCCACCTCCGCCACGGACACGGACCCCGGCACCGGCACTCGCCCGCACCTCGTCGCCTGGACCGCCCACCCCGCGGCGCCCTCCCCCGTCCCCTTCCACCTCACGGAGACCAGCCATGGCCACCACTGACATCCTCGCCGAGATCACCGGCATGCTCGTGGAGATCCTCGGCGACGAGTTCCTTCTCGCGGAGGAGGTCACGATGAGTACCAGCTTCAACGAGGATCTCGCCCTGGAAAGCATCGAGTTCGTCGCCCTCGCCGAGCTGCTGCACGAGCGCTACGGCTCCGAGGTGGACCTCATGGGCTTCCTCGCGGAGAAGGACATGGACGCGATCCTCGCCATGTCGGTCGGCGAACTCGTCACCCACATAAGCCGGGTGACGCACGACTCCCTGGCACGCACCTCGGCCTCGGTATCGGCCTCATCCGCGACGACGGCCGGCTGAGCCCGTCATGGCCTTCGTCCCCGCGAACTCCCTGCGCTTCCACGTCCAGCGGCTTCCGGCCACCGCCGCGGCCGCCGATCCCGACCGTCCCGTGGTCGTCTTCCTGCACGGGCTGGTCGTGGACAACCTGTCCTCCTTCTACTGCCCCCTGGCCGTGCCCGTGGCCAGGGCGGGCCACGAGGCCGTCCTCTACGACCTGCGCGGCCACGGCCGGACCGACCGCCCGGCCACGGGGTACGACAGCCGCACCGCCGTACGGGACCTCGTCTCGCTGCTCGGCGCGCTCGACCTCGGGCACCGCCCGGTGCACCTGGTCGGCAACAGCTACGGCGGCACCCTGGCCCTGCACGCCGCCCTCGCCCGCCCGGACCTGGTCGCCGGGCTGACCCTGCTCGAACCCCCGATCGGCGGGGCGTGGGTGGAGAACATGGTGGACACCCTGTCGGCCGCCGCGCTCAGCCTGGAGGACAGCCCGGTCCCGGCCGAGCTGCTCACCCTGCGCCTGCGCAAGGCCGCCAACCTCACCTCGATCGCGGACCGGTTGCTGAACCGGACCAGCCTGATCGACGACATCGCCGCGAGCCGCGCCTTCACCAGCGCCGATTTCGCCCGGCTGCGCTGTCCGACCCTGATCATCTGCGGCGAACACTCCGAACTCGTGCCGGGCGCCCGCCAGTTGGCCCATCACGCGCCACGTGCCGCGATGGAGATCCTGCCCGGTCTCGGGCACGACGTGCTGAAGGAGAGCAGCGGGGTCCTACGGGGCACCGTGCTCGCCCATCTCGAAGCGACGGCGGCGGCCACGGCGCGTACGGCGCGGGCCCCGCGGGCGGGAGCGCTGGTCCGATGAGGGTGCTGTTCACGGTGCCGCCGCTGGCGGGACACGTCAATCCGACGGTGGCGGTCGGCGCCGAACTGGCCGCCCGGGGACACGAGGTCGCCTGGACAGGACCGGCCGGGCCACTGACCCGGCTGCTGCCGGCGCACGCCCGGATCCTGCCGGCCGGGGAGGAGGCGGGCGGCGGCTACGCGGCCCTGCACGAGCGTTGGCGCGATCTGCGCGGGGTCGGGGCGCTGCGTTTCCTCTGGGAGGAGGCGCTCGTCCCGCTGGGCCTGGCGATGGTGGCGGGGGTGACGGAGGCCGTGCGCGCTTTCGAGCCCGATCTGCTGGTCGCCGACCAGCAGGCGTTGGCCGGTCCGGTGGTCGCCCGTGGACTCGGGGTCCCCTGGGTCACCTCGGCCAGCACCTCGGCCGAACTGACGCGGCCCTTCGCCGACTTCCCGAAGGTCGGGGAGTGGGTCGCGGGGCAGATCTCCGGGTTCCTCTCCGCGTGCGGCATGCCGGACACGGACTGGGATCCACGGTTCTCCGAGCGCTTGGTGTTGGTCTTCTCGACGCCCGAACTGGTGGGTGCGAGGACGGAGTTCTCCGCACACCACGCCTTCGTCGGACCCGCCTTCGGAGCCCGGCCCGCCGCGCCCGATTTCCCGTGGCGGCGGCTGGACCCTGAACGGCGGCGGGTGCTCGTATCCCTCGGTACGCTCAACCAGGAGGCCGGGGCGCGGTTCTACGGCACCGTGCTGGAGGCCGCCGAACGCCTGGCCGCCGACGTCCAGTTGGTGCTGGTCGCGCCCGCCTCTCTGGTCGGCCGGGTGCCGGAGAACGTACTGCTCCGCGAGCGCGTGCCGCAATTGGAACTGCTGCCGCACCTCGACGCCGTCGTCAGCCACGGCGGACACAACACCGTCTGCGAAGCGCTCGCGTACGGGCTGCCACTCGTGGTCGCGCCGATCCGCGACGACCAGCCGATCGTCGCGCGGCAGGTCGTCGAGGCGGGGGCGGGGGTGCGGGTGCGCTTTGGCAGGACCCGCACCGAGGAAATGCGTGACGCGCTCACGGCCGTGCTGGACGATCCCGGGCACCGCCGGGCCGCCCGGCGGATCCAGGCCTCCTTCGCCGCGGCGGGCGGGGCCGCCGCCGCGGCCGACCGGTTGGAGAAGCTCTCATGACACCACCCGCCTTCCACCGGGTCCGGTGGACCTCCGCGCTGACCCTGGCCGTGCTCGGCGCGGGTACGGTGCGCGCCCGCCGCCGGCTGCGGGCGATCCCCGTACTGCCCGCGCCCCCGTCGGGGGCGGCGGGGCTGCCGCGCGCCGCCGGGTGGCGGCTGCTGACGGCGCGCGGGGTCGAGGCCGATCCGGCCACGTTCCTCGCCGCCTGCGCTTACGCCGACCGGATGGGGCTGCGGGTGCTGGACCTGCTGCCGGTGGACCTCGCCGCCGAGCGGGCGCTCGGCCTGCTGCGGCTGGTCGACCCGGACGCCTACCGCGAGGACCGGCTCGGCGAGGGGCGCGGGGCCGGATACGCGGTGCTGGTCAGTGAGGACGTCCTGGCCCGAGCCGGGGTGGACGAACACGGGACGGTCCTCGGCGCGACCGACGGGGCACCGACGGGCAGGGGGCACACGGCACGCATGCCGGCTCCGGGCAGTGCGCCGGGCGGGAGCGGCAGCGCGGCCGGCGGCAGCGGCAGCGCGGCCGGGCTGGAGCCCGCCCAACTCCTCGCCCTGACCCGGCGCTTGAAGGAGTACGCCGCCGATTCCACGGGCCTGGCCATCGCCCCCGCGCTGTCCGTCGGGCGGGTCGAGCCTCCGCCGGGAGCGGTGCGGGCCGCCGAGTCACGGGCGCAGGGGCTGCCGCCGGGGCCCTGGCCGCCGCGCAGCTCGGCGGGCTGGCGCTGTTGGCCGGGCTCGCCGCGCGCCAGGGCCGGTGGGGCGCCGCCGCGGCCGGGCTGTACTGGCTCCAGCCGTATCTGGTGCTCGGCGGGCCGGGCGCCCCGCTGCGGCCCGCCGATCTGCCCGGGGCCACCGCCGCCCGGCCGGTGCGCTCCCTCGGCGCGGGTGTGCGTACCGCCGGCGCGGTCCTCCGTAGGCCCGCCGGCACGCCTGCCGACGCCGCCCGTGCGGCCGCGTACCGGGCCGAACTGGGCGCCGGTACCGATCGGTTCCTGGAGCCGGTCCGGCTGAACTGCCCGTGGTGCGGCTCCGAACAGCTCTCCGTGCGCGTACGGGTGCCGGATCTCCTCCAGGGCAAGCCCGGCGTCTTCACCCTGGAGCAGTGCGCGGACTGCGGCCACGTGTTCCAGAACCCCCGACTGTCCCTGGAGGGGCTGGAGTTCTACTACCGGGACTTCTACGACGGTCGCGGCGGCGAGGGCGCCGGCACCGTCTTCGGGCGGCTCGGCGACTCCTATCGCCGGCGGGCCGAGATGCTCCGGCCGTTCACCGTGCACCCGCCGACCTCGTGGCTCGATGTCGGCACCGGGCACGGCCACTTCTGCAACGCGGCGCGGGCCATCTGGCCCCACACCCGTTTCGACGGTCTGGACATGGGCGACGGGGTCGGCGAGGCCGAGCGGCGCGGCTGGGTGGAGACCGGATTCCAGGGCCAGTTCCCGGAGTTCGCGGAGAAGCTCGCGGGTCGGTACGAGGTCGTCAGCATGTACCACTACCTGGAGCACACCCGCGATCCGCTCACCGAGTTGGACACGGCGGCCGCCGTCCTCGCCCCCGGCGGATTCCTGGCGATCGAGCTGCCGGACCCGGAATCGCGGATGGCCCGGCTCCTGGGGTCGGCGTGGCTGCCGTGGTTCCAGCCGCAGCACCAGCACCTGATCCCGGCGGCGAACCTGCGCGAGGCGCTGACCGACCGCGGGTTCACCGTCCTGGCGGAGGAGCACGGCCCCGCCCACCAGGGCAACGACTTCTTCGGGGCGGTGGCCCTGACCACCACCCGGCTGGCGCCGGATCCGGACCGCCCGTGGGCTCCGCCGGCCACACCCGGCCGGCGCGCGCTGGCGCACGCCGTACGGGCGGCCGCGCTGCCCTGCTTCGCCGGCGCGGCGGTGCTCGACGCGGTGCGTACGCTCGCGGCGCGGCGCACGGACGGCGGGAACGCGTACCGGATGCTGGCCCGCAGGGACGTCGACGGCGGACCGACGGCGGCCGGGGAGGACCGGTGACGGGGCTCGGAGCCGCCCCCGTCGGCCCGCTGCCGGTGGGTCCCGTACCGCCGGACCTGGCGCGCAGGGCCACCGCCGACCCGCTCTTCCGGCTCGTCGCCTACGCCCTGGAGGCCGCGCACGGCCGCCGGCGGCCGCCGTCTGGAGCGCCCCGTACGCCTTCCACTTCGGCTCGCCGGGCCTGGTCGCGGCGGCCGGCTGGCCGGTGGCGGCCGCCGCCGCGCCGCGTACGGACGGCCTGGTGCGGCTCAGCTCCTCGGGCACCCCGCCGACAGCTGCGACCTGCCTCTGACCCCGGACGGGCCGGCGCCGCCGCGCCCGCCTGGGCCGTGCGCCCGTACGCCCTGCTGCGGGCGCTGGCCCGCGCCGGCTACGGGCGCGGCGGGACGGACCTGCACGTCCAGGGCTCGCTGACGGAGGCCGCCGGGCTGGCCACGGCGGAACCCGCCGACTGCGCGATCGCGCTCGCGGTGGCCGACGTACACACCCCGGCCGGTACGGAACCGGACCGGGACGGGCTGGCCCGGCTCCTGGCGCGGGCCCTGCCGGACGGCGACGACGCGCTGCGCGGGGCGGTGCTGTACGCCCGGCCCGGCGAGGCCCTGCTGCCGACGCCGGCCTCCGGGCGGGAGCGGCGTTACGTCGACTTCGACCCGGCGGCTTCGGGGGCGCGGCTGGTGCTGATGGCGGTCCGGGGCGATCCCGCCGACCGGGCGGCCGAGCTGTCGCGGGCCGTGGCCTGTGCCCGCCGGGCGGGGGCGCTGAGCGCGTGGCCGCCCGGGGAACGCCCCGGGCGGAGCGTGCTGATGCTGCTGCCCGAGGCGCGCCTGACGGCCGTACGGGCCGCGGTGGCGCAGGACTTCCGCGACCGGGGTCGGCCCGTACCGCGCTTCCTGAACATCGCCGTGGCCGGCGCGGCCCGGCGGGAGGAATGAACCACCGACATCGAGAGGAACCGCTCATGCCCTCACCCACGACCGCCGCGAGACGCGGGACCCGCTGGTCCGCGCTCGTGGCCGCGCTCGGCACGCTGTGTCTGCTCGGCGCATTCACCGTGGCCAACTCGCAGGCGGCCGAGACCGGTTCGGCGCCGCCGGCGTCGACGGCCGCGGCCGGCCTGCCGACGTACGACCACGTGGTGGTCGTCGTCTACGAGAACAAGCAGTACGGCGAGATCATCGGCAGCGCGAACGCCCCGTACATCAACCAGTTGGCGAACGGCGGCGCGAGCCTGACCGGCATGAAGGCGCTGACCCACCCCAGCCAGCCGAACTACTTCAACCTGTTCTCCGGCGCCACCCAGGGCATCACCGGGGACGGCTGCTACACCCCGCAGTCGATGACGGCGGCCAACCTCGGCCAGGAGCTGATCGCGGCGGGGAAGACCTTCGCGACGTACAACGAGGACCTGCCGAGCGAGGGGTCCACGGCCTGCACCAACGGCCAGTACGCGCAGAAGCACAACCCGTGGTTCGCGTTCAAGAACGTGCCGCTGAACACGGGGAAGACGTGGGCGCAGTTCCCGCAGAACAACTTCGCGGCGCTGCCGAACCTGTCCTTCGTGGTGCCGAACCAGTGCAACGACATGCACTCGTGCTCGGTGAACACGGGTGACACGTGGACGAAGAACAACATCGACGCGTACGCGCAGTGGGCGAAGGCCAACAACAGCCTGCTGGTGCTGACCTGGGACGAGGACAACTACCTCGGCTCCAACCAGATCGCGACCGTGTTCTACGGCGCGCACGTGAAGACGGGCAAGTACGCCACCGCCTTCAACCACCACCACCTGCTGCGCACCTTCGAGGACCTGTTCGGCACGACGCACGCGGGCAACGCGGCGAACGTCCAGCCGATGACGGAGGTCTTCGAAACGTCTTCGACCCCGACCCCCACGCCGACGCCGACCCCCACCCCGACCCCGACTCCCACCCCCACTCCCGGTGACCTGAAGCTGGCCAACCCCGGCCCCCAGACCTGCAAGTTCAACCAGACCTGCACCATCCAACTCACCGCCACCGGCGGCAAACCCGCCTACCGCTACACCGCCACCGGCCTCCCCTGGGGCCTCACCACCGACCCCGCCACCGGCCGCATCACCGGCAAACCCTGGGCCGGCGGCACCCTCCACATCACCGCCACCACCACCGACTCCACCGGCACCACCGCCACCACCACCTTTCCCCTCACCATCAACTGGTTCTGAACCACCCGAGGGGCGGGGCCCACACCCCGTCCCTCCACCACCGACCACGCTCCGGTGGTCCACGTTCACCGTGTGACGTCACCACGCTCAGGCGCGGGGTGGGCACCTGCGCGGAGGGGGAGGGGCAGGTGCCCACAGGTGGGGTCGGGGGCCGCTCATCGGCCCGACCACCGTTTCCAGCGTAACTTCATCAGGCGCAGCTCGATCGCCGCGTTTCTGCAGCGGGCCCACCTCCGGATGCGGTATACGTCCTCAGGGCCTACCCGATGCCGGCGAAGGGAGTGGTTGCCGTGGAGCGTACGGGCTGCTGCGTGGTGGGAGGCGGGCCCGCCGGGATGGTGCTGGCGTTGCTGCTGGCCCGCGCCGGCGTGGAGGTGACCGTGCTGGAGAAGCACGGCGACTTCCTGCGCGACTTCCGCGGCGACACCGTGCACCCGTCCACCCTGTCGCTGCTGGACACCATCGGCCTCGCGGAACGGTTCGCCCGGCTGCCGCAGCGGCAGGTGACCTCGGTGCAGCTGCCCATCGGACCGGACCGGTCACTGATCACGGTCGGGAACATCGGGGCACTGCACGGCAAGTACAACTACATCGCGATGGTGCCGCAGTGGGACCTGCTCGACCTGCTCGCCGACGAGGCGGGCCGCGAGCCGTCGTTCCGCCTGCGCATGAACACCGAGGCGACGTCCTTCCTGATGGAACGGGGCCGGGTGACGGGCGTGCGCTACCGCACGAAGGACGGCGGGACCGGCGAGCTGCGGGCCTCGCTCACCGTCGCCTGCGACGGTCGCGGTTCGCTGGCCAGGGCGCTGCCGGAACTCGGCGTGGAGAGCTTCCCGTGCCCCATGGACGCCTGGTGGTTCCGGCTGCCGCGGCACGACGACGACCCCAGCGGGCTGGTCGGAGGCCTGGGGGACCGGTTCTTCGCCGCGCTCATCGACCGGGGCGACTACTGGCAGTGCGCGGGGCTCATCCCCAAGGGAACCGACGCCGAACGGCGCGCCGAGGGGCTGGAGCGGTTCATGGACCGGTTCACGGACGCGGTCCCCTGGCTGGCCGACCGGGCGCACGCCCTCACTTCCTGGGACGAGGTCAAGCTGCTCGACGTGCGCCTGGACCGGATGCACCGCTGGCACCGGCCGGGCCTGCTGTGCATCGGCGACGCCGCCCACGCCATGTCACCGGTCTTCGGGATCGGCATCAACCTCGCCGTGCAGGACGCGGTGGCCGCCGCCCGCCACCTCGTGCGCCCGTTGCGCGACGGCACCGTGGGCCTCCACGACGTCCGCCGCGTGCAGCGCCGTCGCCTGCCCACGACCGTGGCGACCCAGGGGCTGCAACGCCTCGCCCACACCCGGGTCATCGAGCCGCTGCTGGCGGGCCGGGTCGCGTTCGGGCATCCCCGGCGGGCCAAGCTGCTGACCGAGCTGGTCACCGACTCGCGGTGGCTCAACCGCGTGCCCGCCTACTTCCTGGCCTACGGGGCCCTGCGCGAGCGGCCGCCGAAGGAATCCCTGCGCTGAACGCGGCGCGGCGCGGTCGCCCGTAGGCGGCGCGGGAGACTGGAATGGAGGCAGTCGACGACACCTTCGGGAGGCATCATGAGCGAGCGGCCGGTCCTGCTGCCCTACGCGGACCCCGCTTTCGTCGCGGACCCGTTCCCGCTGTACCGGCGACTGCGCGAGGACGGCCCCGTGCGCCGCGCCGTCATCGCGGGCGGTCTGGAGGCCTGGCTCGTCACCCGCTACGAGGACGGGCTCGCGGCCCTGTCCGACTCCCGCCTCAGCAGCGACGTACGCGATGCCTCGGACACACGGCTGCTGCGGCAGCTGCCCGAGACCGATCGCGAGTCGATGCTGAGCAACATGCTCCGCAGCGACCCGCCCGATCACACCCGTCTGCGCCGGCTGGTCTCCAAGGCGTTCACCGCCCACCGCGTGGCCGGGATGCGGCCGCGGATCCAGGCCGTCGCCGACCGGCTGCTGGACGCCATCGCCCCCACCGGGCACGCCGATCTCGTCGCGGACTTCGCGCTGCCCCTCCCGGTCACGGTGATCAGCGAGCTGCTCGGGGTGCCGGTGGACGACCGCCACGATTTCCAGCGCTGGACCGACCGCATGCTCATGCGGGGCGCGGAGCCGCCGGATCCCGCCGTCATGAACGAGGCGTGGCAGCACATGCGGGCCTACGTGACCGACCTCGTCCACGCCGAGCGGGCCGATCCCGGCGACGACCTGATCAGCGGCCTCATCACGGCTCGGGACGAGGAGCGGCGGCTGTCCGAGGACGAGCTCGTCGCCATGGTCTTCCTGCTGCTGGTCGCCGGGTACATCACCACGGTCAACCTGATCGGCGGTGGCATCGCCATGCTGCTCGCCCACCCCGAGCAGCTCGACCTATTGCGCTCCGACCCCGATCTGCTGCCGGGGGCGATCGAGGAGTTCCTCCGCTACGACGGCCCGGTCAGCCCCGGCATCGCCCGCTTCGCGCGCGAGGACGTGGAGATCGCGGGCGTGGCCGTCCCGCGCGGTGCGACCGTGCTGATCGCCTCGGCCATCGCCGACCGCGACCCGGCGCGGTTTCCCGACCCGGACCGCCTGGACATCACCCGGCAGGACAACGCCCACCTCGCGTTCGGGCACGGCATCCACTACTGCCTGGGCGCTCCGCTGGCCCGGCTGGAGGGCCAGGTCGCCATCGGCACCGCCCTGCGCCGGCTCCCCGGGCTCGCCCTCGCCGTACGGCCGGACGAGATCCCCTGGCGCCCCGGCGGCCTGCGCGGCCCCGAAACCCTGCCGGTGACCTTCACGCCGGGCGGGTAGGAGCGCTTCGCGTTCGGACTCGCCTCGATCCCGACCCGCCACCGGGCCGCCCCGAAGGGCCCCACCCTCCCCGGAGGCCGGCTGAGCGGCGCCTGCCTACCGGTCGTGGGAGAGACGGACCAGTTCGGCGAACGAGCCGTTCAGCCGGACCAGTTCGTCATACGTTCCCTGTTCGGTGATGCGTCCCGCGTCGAGGACGACGATCCGGTCGGCGAGGCGGCAGTTCTCCATGCGGTGCGTGACGATCACCGTGATCCGGTCCTGCTTCATGTCCCGCAGGCCGGAGAAGACCATGTGCTCCCCGCGCGGGTCCATGGCGCTCGTCGGCTCGTCCATGACCAGCAGGCCGGGCTTGCGGTGGAACGCGCGCCCGCAGGCCAGGCGCTGCCACTGGCCGCCGGAGGGCTCGTGCCCGCCCCAGATCGAGCGGGCCAGCAGCGTGTCCAGGCCCTGGGGGAAGTCCTCCACGGCCGTCCGCATGCCGACGGCGTCCAGGGCGTCCCAGACGGCCTCCTCGCCGCGCGGGTCGGGCCGGCCGAGGGTGATGTTCTCCCGGGCGGAGAAGGGCCAGTACCCGTATGACTGGGTGACGAGGCCGACGTGCTGCCAGGCGGTGCGCTGGTCGGCGTCGGAGGTCGGGACGCCGTCCCAGGAGACGACGCCGGAGGAGGGGACCGTCAGCGAGGTCAACAGTCGGATCAGCGTGGACTTGCCGGCGCCGTTCTCCCCGACGACGGCGACGACCTCGCCCCGGGCCAGGGTCAGGGAGATCGGTCCGAGGGCGGGAGTGTCCTTGCCGGGGTAGGAGTACGTGGCCTCCTCCAGCCGGATCTTCTCGGGCGCGCGCTCCATGACCTGCGGTCCGCGCGGGCCGGACTTCTCCGCGGCCTCCTTGACGAAGGTGGAGTAGTCGCCGAGGTAGAGGGCGTGCTGGAACATGGCCGCGCCGTAGACGACGAGCTGGGAGAGGGCGGCGGTGGAGGTCCGCATGGCGATGATCGCGGTGCCGGCGGCGGCGAGGGCCATGTAGCCGCCGATGACGAGCCCGGCGAGGGCCCCGTACGTCACCACGACGAAGGCGCCGGAGGCCGCGGCGGCGATCAGGTAGACGGTCAGGTAGCGGGGCGCCGAGCTGACCATGCGGGAGTCGATGCGCTCGCACACGGCCGCGTACCAGTGGTGGGCGTACGGCCTCATGCTGTTGCCGCGCAGTTCGTCGGCGAGCTTCGGGGTGGTCAGGTGCCAGCGCATCATGTGCTTGATGTTGCGGGAGGCGATGGTCTGGTTGTTGAGCTGGTAGTCGAGGCGGGCGGCGTACACGGAGCCGAGGCCGCGCGGGACCACCGACAGCATGAGCAGCGGCAGCAGGACGGGGTGGACCACGGTGAGGACGGACGCGACGGCGATCATGTCGATGAGGCCGCCGGTGAAGCCGAGGGCGTCCTGCAGGAGCATGGCGGAACGGGCGGATCCGGTCTCGGCGGCCTCGGAGCGCTCGGTGAAGTCGGGGGCGTCGTAGGCGGCGAGTTCGACGTCCATGTGGGCGTCGACCACGGCGAGGTCGGCGAGGGTGGCCATGCCGGGGTTGAGGCGGCGGGCCGCGCTGCCGGCGGCGATGGAGGCCAGGGCGCCGAGCGCGGTCATGGCGGCGGCGATGGCCAGCGGCCAGGCGGCGGCCGCGATGCGCTCACGGACGCCGTCGCCGGCCAGGAGCGGGACCATCGCGTGGGAGATGGCCGCGAGGCCGGCCGCGGTGCAGATCCCGCCGAGGACCTGGGCGGCGACGAGCACGTGGAAGGCGGTGCGGTTGACCGCGAGGGCGAGCCGGGCGGTCTGCCGGAGGGCGGAGGGGACCCGGCGGGCCATCTGCCGCAGCGACAGCGCCTCCATGGTCTCGTTGTGCCGGCCCCAGGTGTACGTGAACTCGGGAGGGGCGGGCGGTGCGGCGGCTTTCTCCTTCGCGGTGTTCGTCGCTCGTGTGGCCGGCTTGGTCTGCTGCTCTGACATGCGCCCTTCTCCTTCAACCGTGGTGTGGCGGAGGCCGGTTCGCACGCTCGCGCGCAGGGTGGAGAAGCCCGGCTCCACGGGTGTGGAGGGGCCGATGCGCGGTCGCGGGAACTGGAGGGAGTGAGTACAGCGCAGGCCGGCGCCCGGAGCAGCGGGATCTGGCCGACCTCGCGCGGCCGGCCCCCTTGGGCCGGCCGCTGATCACATTCGAAGGCCCCCGCACCTACGGGGTCGCGCCCGACCGAGGTTGGCCGGAACCGGCCGGTGCGGGGGTCGGACCACCGGAAACCACTTGCGGCCCCGCACAGGTCGATCGCGACGGTTCCCGTGTCCAAACGCCGCGCGGCACCGTCCGCATCGGCAGCACCCGGGCGGCAACTCCCCCGATGATCAACGACCTTGGCGCGTTCCCTATCATCTGTTCGGTTCCGGTCGGCCCGGCCGACGCGTCGGCACCGGTAACGCGAGTGATCACGATGAAAGGCGACGAAGACGTGGGATTCCCGGCGAAGTATCGAATACCCCTGGTCGGGGTGTGCACCGTCGCGGCCGTCGTCGGCGGCCTGCAACTGACTTCCACCGCCTTCGGCACGGAAGACCCCGGCGCCGAGCCGACGGCGTCGAGCATGCCCGTACCCCCGGTGCCGCCGGTGGACGAGGCGCCCGACGCCCACGCGCAGGACGCGGATGCCCCCGTCTCCGGCATCGACGCGAACACCTTCACCGACGGCGTCATGAAGCTCGACGCCGGCCGGCCGGCCGCGGCGCCCCGCGCCCTGGCGGCGGCCGGCGCTCCCCCGCAGGGCGAGGGATGGAAGCTGTCCGGAGCGACCAAGTGGCTCGCGACCGGCTACACGATCAAGTTCCCCGACCAGAAGTCCGCCGACTGGCTGGGTCCTTACGTGAAGGCGACGGCGGCGGACCTACAGCGCATCACGAACCTGCCCGTCACCGTCGACACCCGACCGGTGGGCTGGTCGTACGCCCGCCCGAAGGGCGAAGTGGTCATCAGTGTGCTGCACCGCCCCTGCCTGCCGCCGGCGGGCGAGGGCAGCATGGGCAGCACCGGCTGGAAGGTGGTCCGCGACGGTTCCGGCAGCCCGAACCTGAGCTGCGGCTTCACCTCGTCGTCGGTGGCGGAGACGGTCACCAGCGGCCACGCCTACATCGACGACGAGTTCTTCACGCCGGCCGGCAAGCCCACCGCGGCCATGGGCGAGACCTACATGCGCAACCACATCAGCCACGAGATCGGGCACACGCTGGGGCTGACTCACGCGAACCGCAGCCTGACCAAGGGGGATTGCGTCAAGGGCACCGATTCCGGCCAGTTCCCCGTCATGTGCTCGCCCGCGTACGCCTACCAGGACAAGCGGGCGGGGACGTACGTCCAGCAGTTCGACGTCCAGGGGCTGCGCCGGCTCGCCGCCGGCGCCGGAGCCGCGCTGAACCCGCAGGGCAAGGTCTCCGGCCCGGGCGGCAAGTGCCTCGACGTCAAGGGAGGCAAGGCGGCCAACGGCACGCAGATCCAGCTCTACACCTGCAACGGCACCGTGGCGCAGTCCTGGATCCTGGGCAAGGACGGAACGCTCCGCGCACTCGGAAAGTGCCTCGACAACTCCCGCAACCTGGCCGCCAACGGCAACAAGATCAGCCTCTGGGACTGCAACGGGTCCGCGGCCCAGCGGTGGTCGGTCAACGCCAAGGGCCAGATCGTCCACACCGCGTCGGGCAAGGTCCTCGACGTGAAGGGCGGCTCGACCGCCAACGGCACCGTGGTCCAGCTGTACACGGCGAACACCGACAAGCGGCAGGTGTGGGTCACCCCCAAGTAGCCCGCTCCGCCATGCGCCCCCGGTAGCCGCTCCCCGGCCGCCGGGGGCGTCCGCATGGCCGACGTCCGTCGGGGTGACACGCGGGAATGCCCGACCTTCGGCGGCGACTTGGCACCGGTCGTGAACGTCACGCGGGCCGGAGCGGGCGTCGGGCACCGGCCGCGACGCCCGCTCCGGTGCCTCAGGCGCCCAGGTGGTAGGCCTTGGCCCACTCCTTCTCGCCCTCGCCGGCGCAGGTGGAGGTCCAGGCGGGACCGAAGTTCGCCGGGATCGCCGCGGCCGACGAGCAGGTGAACGCGAAGCCCGCGTGACCACCGGCGAAGCGGCCGATGTCGACGCCGTCGGCCAGCGCGGCGCCGGCGCCACCCAGCACGATGCCGGCGGCCAGGACAGACGACGTCAGAGCAGAGCGAATACGCATGACTCTCCCAAGAATCTCGATGACGCGACCGAAATGGTGCGCGCGACCGGCTCAACATCGCGAGCGGCTTCCGGGGAACGCCTTTTCACTCCAATGGCCCGGCATGCTGCGCCGTACTGATTTCCCCGACCGTGTCGAGAATGGAGAGAGGGCTCCGACGTCTCCTGTGAGAGGCCCTTCGGGGCCACGAGCGAAGGAGTGGCACACCATGAAGTACATGCTGATGGTGCTCGGCAAGCAGGAGGACTACGCCGCCATGTCCGGCGCCGCCGGAAAGGGCGGTCCCGCCTGGACGGAGGCGGACCTGAAGGCGATGTTCGCGCACATGGAGGCCCTGACCAACGACATCGCGGAGGCGGGCGAGCTGGTCGACGCCCAAGGGCTGGCCTCGCCCCGGCAGGCCCGGCTGGTGACGGCGGAGCCTGACGGCACCCCGGTGGTGTCGGACGGCCCCTACGGCGAGACCAAGGAGGTCCTCGCCGGATACTGGGTCGTGGACGTGCCCGATTTCGCCCGCGCCGCCGAGATCGCCGCGCGGGCCTACCTGTGCCCCCAGCCGGAGGGTGCCCCGGCCTACCCCGTCGTCGTCCAGCCGATCGACGAAGGTCCGACGATCGAGGCGTGACGGAGGTGCCGGACGTGCCGGGAGTACCGGGAGTGCCGGACGTGTCAGGCGTGCCGGACGCGGCTGCCGGCGGTCCCGCCGTTCCGACCGAGGACCTGCTGCGCCGACTGACGCCGCAGGTCCTCGGCGCCGTGGTGCGCCGCTACGGACACTTCGACGAGGCCGAGGACGCCGTCCAGGACGCCCTGCTCGCCGCCACGCAGCAGTGGCCCGCGCACGGTCGCCCGTACAACGCGCGCGGCTGGCTGATCCGGGTGGCCTCGCGGCGGCTCGTGGACCGGCTCCGCGCCGACGAGGCGCGTAGGAGGCGGGAGTCGAACGACCTCGCCCTGACCCCGCGCGACGCCTTCACGGCGCCGCCGCCCGGCGAGAGCCGCGCGCCCGCCGAGGACGACACGTTGACGCTGCTCTTCCTGTGCTGCCGCGGCGATCTCTCCCCACCCGCGCGGATCGCGCTGACCTTGCGCGCGGTCGGGGGCCTGACCACGGCGGAGATCGCCCGCGCGCTGCTGGTGCCCGAGGCGACCGTCGCGCAGCGCATCAGCCGGGCGAAGCGGCACATCAAGTCCTCCGGGACGCCGTTCGCCATGCCGCCCGAGGGCCGGCGCGCGCGCCGCCTCGCGGACGTGCTCCACGTGCTGTACCTGATCTTCAACGAGGGCTACACCGCGACGTCCGGTCCCGACCTGACGCGCGTCGAACTGTCCGCCGAGGCCATACGCCTCACCCGGGCCGTGCACGCGTTGCTGCCGACGGACGGCGAGGTGGCCGGCCTGCTCGCCCTGCTGCTGCTCACCGACGCCCGGCGCGCGGCCCGTACCGGGCCCGACGGCAGCCTGATCCCGCTCGCCGAGCAGGACCGCTCCCGGTGGGATCGCGCCGCGATCGCCGAGGGGGTCGCGTTGGTCAGCGACGCGCTCACGCACGCCCCGCTCGGCCCCTACCAACTGCGCGCCGCGATCGCCGCCGTCCACGACGAGGCCCCGAGCGCGGGCGACACCGACTGGCCGGAGATCCTCGCCCTGTACGAGCTGCTGATCCGGCTGGTCCCCGGACCGGTGGAACTCCTCAACCACGCGGTCGCCGTGGCCATGGTGCACGGGCCGCGGCAGGCCCTCGCGCTGCTCCGCTCCCTGGACGAGGACGACCGGCTCGCCGAGCACCACCGCCTGCACGCCGTACGCGCCCACCTGCTGGAGATGGCGGGCGATCGGCCGGCGGCCCGCGCCGCGTACGCCGAGGCGGCGGCCCGTACCCTCAGCGCCCCGGAACGCCGCTACCTGCAACTGCGCGCGGCCCGCTTGGCGTAGTCACTCCACGCGTGCGGCGGAAGGCGCGGGGCCGAGGGTGCCCTTCAGGGTGGTCTGGAGGATCGGGGGGCGGTTCCAGAGGGCCAGGAGGTCGTTGGCGATGGCCACGACGGGGAGGGGGTCCTGGTCGCCGTGGACCTTGATGGCGGCGGCCGAGAGGGTGCGGGGGACGGCTTTCGCGTCGAGGAGGACGCGCCATTCCTCGGGGCCGAGCGCCAGGAACTCCAGGGTGGTGAGCGCGGCGATCTCCAGCGGGTCGGCGAGCGTGCCGGGGTAGGCGGCGAGGGTCCGCAGGCGCGGCAGGTCGGTGACCGGGGCGAGGCTGAGGGGTTCGGCGTCCCACACGCCGATGGACAGCACCTCCAGGCCGGGGTGTGCGGCGGCCTCGACGCTCGGCAGGCTTCGGATGTTGACGTGCGCCACGGCGGGCGGCCGGTCCGCGCCCGAGCCGCCGCCTCGCCGGCTGCGCCGGTTCATCACCAGGTCGGTGAGCGAGTCGGCGACGAGGTCGGCGCCGATGTTCTCCTCGTGGCCGATGATGACGACCTGCCCGGTGTGTCCGCGCGGGCCGGGCGTCAGATCGACGGCCAGCCGGTCCCCACCGCCGTTGTCACCGAAGACGATCCAACCGGGTGAGCCGACCAGCCCCTGCACCGCGGCGTCGGGCGCGGTGACCACCGCTTCCATCGCCGCGAACTCCCATCCACAGTGGCGCGACGACGCGTCGGCGATGTACAGGTCGTCCAACGCGAAGAGCTCGCAGCCGACCGCCACGCACGCACGCCGCGCCGCCTCGTGGTCGTCGTCATCCAGGTCCTCCCACCGTGAACGCGTCACCCGGTAGAGGGCCTTGAGTTCCTCGGGCAGGGCGACGCCCAGACGCGCCTCCGCGGCGGCGATCTCCGCCTCCGTCGCGCCGATGGCGTCGGGCAACCGCTCGCGCAGCGTCCGCTCCAGCAACGCGGGATCCGCCGAGGGAGCCGGCGCCGCCCCGGGCGTCGGATCGGGAAGCCGCCGCCAGGGCTCGGGAACGGCGCCCTCGACCAGGATGAGCACCCCCGGGTGCGGGGTTCCCATGCCGGGCTTGACGGCGGGGCTGGGCCCGAGCAGGCGGAGCGTGGTCGTCCCGTCCGGTGCTATGGCCGCCGTGAACGAGACGTCGTCGACTCCGACGGCCGCGAGCGCGCGCTGCACCCGCCGCACCGCCTCCGTCTCGTCCCGCATGTCCTCCGCCTGGGCAGCGCGACCGGGCGGGGGAAGCCTTCGCCGCAGCCGCAGACTCCAGCCGGTGCGGCCGATGCGTCCCGCCACGCGGAGGGAGGGGGCGGTGGTCTTCTTCTCCACGCCGCTGTCCCGCAGCAGCCGCAGCACGGGCTCCCAGGTCGCGAAGTCGTGCACCGCCGCCGATGAGGGCCAAAGAGGGTTCTGATCATCCATGCGCAGACCGTACGCCGGGCGACTGACAACCGCGGAGGTGGGCGTGATCAGCCGACAAACACCGCACTTTCGGTCAACCGTTCGCATCGCGCGTGGGGTTGCGGGGCATGATCGCCGACGATGTGGGTGGGGCATGAGGCCCCGAGCGGCGAAACGGGGCGGTGGCGGTGATGGCGGGGGCGGTCCGGCGGTGGGTGGTGGTCGGTTGGGCCGGCCTCGTTCTTGTGGGGGGTGGAGCCACGCTCGCCCTGCAGGGGAACGCGAGCGACGAGCCGTCGGGGCCCGCCCGCTGGGAACGCGTCACGCCCCCGGCCGAGGAGCCGACGCCGTGCGAGAGCGTCACGCCGGACGCCAAGGGCCGCCGCGGAAACTGCTTCCACTGGGAACGCGGGTAAGCGGGCGTCAGGAAACGGCGTCCAACGGCTCCGGCCCGTGGGCGACGGCGGCCCGGCGAATGCGGCGCGGTTGGCTTGTTCTCGACGGCGCATCCACAGAGGCGATTTGACGCTCCGTCAATCTGAGCGCTTCGATTGACCGATAAGGTTTGCCTTACCTAACTTTAGTGCTACGTTCAGGTCGTTCCCCGATGGACGCAGCTCGACGCCGCCCTGATCACGCGGCCGCTCCCGCACTGCCCGTCATGGTCCCGCGGTCCCGCACCGCGCGTGATGAACCGACCCCACCCACAGCCGGTTCGCCCTTGACTCCCCACGGAAACGGAACCCCTCGCCATGAGCACGGCAGCCGCTCCGCTCCGCCAGCTCGACGCCCACGCCGTGGCCGAACTCCGCCGGGCCGCGGAGCGGATCCTCTCCGAATTCGGCACGTCGGCGACCTCCCCCGCCCTCCTGAAGCGGGTGGCCGAAGGCGCCCGTACCCTCGGCGACGCCCTACGCCACCCCTGCCGGCCCGTCGACACCGCCGACGGCCTGTTCGTCCTGCGCGGTCTCCTCGTCGAGGACGCCGCCCTCGGACCCACCCCGGCCGGGTGGGCCACCGCCGGGGACAGTGGCGCCGTACACGACGTCGCCCTGTTGCTGCTGGCCTCCGTGATGGGCAACCCCATCGCCTGGGAAGGGCAGCAGGACGGGCGGTTCGTCCACAACATCGTGCCCTCCCCCGGCCACGAGGACGAGCAGACCGGTGCGTCCAGTACGGTCCTGCTCAGCCCCCACACCGAGGACGCCTTCCACCCCGGCCGCGCCCACCTGCTGATGCTGGGCTGCATGCGCAACCACGACGGCGTCGCCACCACCGCCGCCTGCGTCCGCAGGACCCGCCTCGCCGCCGGTGACGTGGACCTGCTGACCCGGGCGGTCCTGCCGATCCTGCCCGACGACGCGTACGCCGATGCCCAGGGGTTCACCGACCAAGACCCGCCGCCGGTCCCGGCCCTCTACGCCTCCGAGGACGGCCTGACCCTGCGCTTCGACCCCGCCTACACCCCCCTCGCCGCCGCCGACGACGAGGCCTACCGGGCGGCCTACGGGCGGCTCTGCGACGAGCTGGCCCGCGTATCGGTCGCCGTGTCCCTGAGCCCCGGCGAGGTCCTGGTCGTCGACAACGACCTCGTCGTCCACGGCCGCGTCCCCTTCCGCGCCCGCTACGACGGCACCGACCGCTGGCTCAAGCGCGTCTCCGTACGCGTCCCCGGACGGCGTACGCGCCCCCCGGCCGAAGCGGGCGAGCACGGCTACGGGCAGAGCGCCCTCGAAGCACACGCGAGCTGACCACCTCCCACCCGCGACCGCACCGGAGGAAGCAGAGCCCATGACCGACAGCCACGACGCACACGAAGCCCGGCCAACATCCGGCGACGGCAAGCACCTGCGGATCCTGTCCACCTCCGACCTCGCCGGGATCGACATATCCCTGGCCGACGTGGTGGACACCGTGGAAGGCGCCTACCTCACCCTCCACGCCGGCCGGTCCGACAACCCCCGCAAGCTCACCGTCAAGCCCGCCGACGGGCATTCGGTGTCCTACGCCATGCTCGGCCGCGACGGCGCCCGCGAGGTCGTCGCCATCAAGACGAGCTACAAGCACGGCCTGGACAAGGGCCGCGACGAGCAGCACTACTACACCTCGCTCACCCTCTACGACGACGTGACCGGTCTGCCCGTCGCGATGATGGACTGCTCCCGCATCGGCTCCCTGCGCACGCCCGCCGTCTCCGCCCTCCTCGCACGCGAACTGGCCGCCCCCGGCGCCCGGTCCGCGCTCGTCATCGGCACCGGAACCCAAGGACGCCTCGCCCTCCCCTTCCTCCTCACCACCCTCCCCGACCTCGAACGCCTCATGCTCTTCGGCACCCACCCCGAGGGCATCGCCGCCGTCCGCGAACGGCTGCGGACCCACTTCCCCGACCGGGACGTGGAGATCGTCACCGACCTGCGGGCCGCCGCCGGCGACGCGGACGTCATCGTCGCCACCGCCGGCGGGCACACGCCGGCCGCCGTGGAGGCCTCGTGGTTGAAGGCCGGCTCCCTCGCGATCCTCGTCGGCCACGGCCTGGCCCCCTCCACCCTGCACCACGCCGACCGCGTCATCGCCACCAGCGAGGCCCAGATGAACGTCACCGGCACCGACATGGCCGACGTCGACGGCAAACTGCCCGCCGTCGACAGCGAGTTCCCGCCCGTCATCGCCGGGCTCACCGCCGGTCGACACCACGCGAAGGAACGAATCTTCGCCTACAACAGCGG
The DNA here is from genome assembly GCF_023515955.1 of Streptomyces sp. RerS4. Taxonomy (GTDB): domain Bacteria; phylum Actinomycetota; class Actinomycetes; order Streptomycetales; family Streptomycetaceae; genus Streptomyces. The sequence goes on along the minus strand of NZ_CP097322.1, from coordinate 6,924,096 downwards.
TCTCGTCGTCACCGACATCGCCCTCGGTCACCGCTTCGCCCAACTCGCCCTCGCCCAGAACCTGGGCACCGAGGTGCCACTGTGGCAGTGACCCCCCTCGACCCCGGGCGGCCGCCGACCCTGCCGGTCCGCCCGGACCCGGCGGCGGAGCGGGTGATGGCGTCCGGTCTGCTGCCCGAGCTGGCCTACGCGTTCGGCGGTCCGTTCCACTTCCTGCTGCCCGACGCCTTCGACACGAACCTGGCGGCCCTGCGGCAAGCCTTGGACGGGGCGGATGTGGAGGGCTTCGTCTACTTCGCGAAGAAGGCGAACAAGGCCGCCGTCTTCGTCGAACGGGCCGCCGCCGCCCGCGCGGGCGTGGACGTCGCCTCGGCCGCCGAGCTGCGCGAGGCCCTGGGGCACGGCGTACGCGGCGAGCACGTCGTCGTCACCGGGCCGGCGAAGGATCCCGCTCTGCTGCGCCCGGCCGTCCAGCACGGCGCGCTCATCGCGGTGGACGCCCTCGACGAGCTCGACGCGCTGGTCACGGGCGGGCCCGCCGGAGGCGACCGCCCGGCCAGGATCCTGCTGCGCGTCCTGCCGCCCGGACAACCGCACAGCCGGTTCGGCATGAACGACGCCGAACTCGCCACCGCCCTGGAACGCTGCCTCCGGGCCGGCGAGGCGGTGCGGATGGAGGGATTCTCCTTCCACCTGTCCGGCTACGAGATCCGGCCGCGCGCCGAACTGGCCGGCCGGCTGGCGGACCTGTGCCTCAAGGCACGCGTCCAGGGGCACGACGCGAGCCGGATCAGCGTCGGCGGCGGCCTGCCGATCAGCTACACCGACGCAGTCAGCTGGCGCACGTTCCTCGCGGCGCACGACGAGCGCCACTACCACGCGGGCAAGACGTTCGAGAGCGCGGACTTCTACCCGTACCACTGTCCCCGACCCGGTGCACAGGCCCTGGCGGACCTCCTCACCACCCGACCGGCGGGCCGCGACGAAACCCTCGCCACCCTCCTGAGGGACGCCCGGATCACCCTGCTCATGGAACCCGGCCGCGCCCTGCTCGACCAGGCCGGCGCGAGCGTCTTCACGGTGCGGGGCGTCAAGGACCGTGACGGCTACGGGCTGATCACCGTGGACGGGACCAGCCTGAGCCTGTCGGAGCAGTGGTTCAACAGCGAGTACCTGCCGGACCCGATCCTGCTCCCCCGGGACGCCGGCGATCAGGCGGACGGTGGCCCGTACCGGGCGAGCGTGGGAGCAGCCACCTGTCTGGAATCCGACATGCTCACCTGGCGCAAGATCACCTTCCCCCGCAGGCCCCGGGCCGGGGACCTCCTCGTGTACCCCAACACGGCCGGCTACCAGATGGACTCCAACGAGTCCCCGTTCCACGACCTGCCCCTGCCGCCCAAGGTCGTCATCGACCGTACGGACGGGGCGCGCCCGCGCTGGCGCCTGGACCGCCACTTCGCCTGACCCACTCTCCCCACCTGGAGCTGACGATGCCCGGAGCCCTTCAGCGACCCGCCGTGGTCTCCCGCGTGTCCGACCTCATCGGCTACACCCCCCTGTTGGAGCTCGCGAGAACCGAGACCGGCAGCCGCCTCCTGCTCAAGCTGGAGATGTTCAACCCCACCGGCACGGCCAAGATCCGCATGGCCCGCGCCATGGTCGACGCCGCCGAGGAGGCCGGCGTACTGCGTCCCGGCGGCCGGATCGTCGAATCCACCTCTGGCAACACCGGCCTCGGGCTCGCCGTCATCGCCGCCGAGCGCGGCTACACCTTCACCGCCGTCGTCGACCACCACGCCTGCCCCGACAAACTACGTGGCATGAAAGCCCTCGGCACCGAGCTCGTGTACGTCGCGGACGACGGCGCCGAGGAGTTGGCGACCGCCGCACGCGAGGAACTCGCGGAGGAGCTGTCCCGAGGCCGGGACAACACCGTCTTCACCGAGCAGCACAACAACCTGGCGAACGGCGTCGGCTACCACCCGGTCGCCCACGAGCTCGTGGAGGCCCTCGGCGGGAACATCGACGTCCTGATCGGCGCCGTCGGCACCGGCGGCGCCCTGTTCGGCACGGCACGCGAACTGCGCACGCTCATCAGCGGGTTCGGTATCGTAGGCGTCGAACCCAAGGGGTCCATCGCCTTCGGTGGCCCCGCCCACGACTACTACCAGTCCGGCACCGGCACCCCCGAGGGGGCGGAGTTGGGTGCGCTGGTCGATTTCGACCTCCTGGACGAAGGCGTCAAGGTCGGCGACGTCGAGGCCTTCGCCACCTGCCGCGCCGTCGCCCGTACCGGTCTGCTCATCGGTGGCTCGGCGGGTGGCGTCGTCCACGAGGCCCTGTTCCGCCTCGGATCGCTGCGGCCCGGCAGTACCGTGGTCGCCCTCGTCAACGACGGTGGCGAGAAGTACATGGACACCGTCTTCAACGACGCGTGGATGCGCGCACGGAACCTGTTGAGCCCCGACACCGAGCGGGAAATCGACGAACTCCTCGCCAAGCTCAAGCCCAAGCCCGGGGGAAACCGTTAAACCCATGCTGACGACTCTCCTGCGCGACAGTCGCGCGCTCGCGACCCTCGCCGTCCCGCTCATCCTCACCCAGCTCGCGCAGGTCGCGCTGACCACCACCGACACGGTGATGATGGGGCTGCTCGGCACGACGGAACTCGCCGCGGGCGGCCTGGCCCTGGTCATCTTCAACCAGATCCGCACGATGGGCGTCGGCCTGGTCACCTCCGTCGGCAACCAGGTGGCCGCCGCGGCGGCCCGCGCCGAACAGGGCGCGGCCCGGGTGGGGTCGGGGGGCGTCGGCGCGACGGAAGAAGCCCGCGAGGAGGTCCGGGGCATCGTCCGGGCGAGCATGGCGCTGGCCACGCTCGCCGGGATCGCGGGCGCCGTCCTCATGGTCCTCATCGGGCAGGCCCTGTCCCTGCTCGGCCAGGACCGGGCCGTCGTCGACCTCACCCGGAGCATGCTCTACGTGTTGGCGCCCGGCCTGCTGCCCTGCCTGTGGTTCCAGGCCATCCGCCAGTTCACCGTCGGCATGCGCCGCCCCCAGGCCCTCCTGCGGATCACCATCGCCTCGGTCGCCGTCAACGCCGGCCTCAACTGGGTGCTCATCCACGGCGCCTTCGGCCTGCCCCACCTCGGCCTCACCGGCGTGGGCATCGCCACGTCGACCGTCCACCTCCTCACCTTCGCCGCCCTCTACCTCTTCGCGAAGAAGGACGGCGAACTCGCCCCGCTGCTCTCCCTGCGCCTCACCCGGGCCGATCCCGCCGTGGTCAGGCGCCTGATCGGCCTCGGCGTGCCGATCGCCGCCACCTACGGCTCCGAAGCGGGGTTCTTCTCCCTCACCGCCCTGATGGCCGGGTCCTTCGGCCCCGAGGCCCTGGCCGCGCACACGGCCGTCAACCAACTGGTCTACGTCGTCTTCCAGGTCGCCGTGGGCCTCTCGCACGCCGCGTCCATCAACGTCAGCCGCGAACTCGCCCTCGGCCGTCACGACGCCGCCCGCCGCATCAAGAACACCGCGCTCGCCTGCGCGGCCGCCGTCATGGCCGTGGTCGGCGTCGTCTACCTGACGATCCCAGGGCTGGTCCTGGCACCGTTCCTCGACCCGGGCTCCGGTTCCGGTTCCGCCTCCTCCGGCTCGGCCGAGGCCCTGACCATCGCCACGCACCTGCTCATCGTCACCGCGTTCCTGCAGTTCTTCGACTGCGCCCAGAACATCGGCGTCGGACTCCTGCGCGGCCTCGACGACACCAAGAGCGGCTTCCGCATCACCCTCGTCGGCTACTGGGCCGTCGGCCTGCCCGCCTCCTGGCTGTTCGCCTACGCCCTCGGCCTCGACACCCTCGGCATCTGGCTCGGCCTCCTCACCGGCCTCGCCACCACCGCCGTACTCCTGCTGCGCCGCTACACCCGATCCCTCGACCTGCGCCGGCCCCCGACGGACGTCCCCGCCGCGCTCTGACGCACGCCCCGGCTCGGTTCGGGCCCCGAGCCGTCAGGCCGTGCGAGCAGCGCCGCCGGCCGACCGCCACTCGGGGGCGAGGACCGCCCAGATCTGCGCGTCGTAGCGCGTCCCGCGGAAGGGCCAGGCCTCGCGCCGCACCCCTTCGAGTGTCATGCCGAGCCGCTTGGCAACGGCCGCGCTCCGCTCGTTGTCCGCGCGGCACCGCCATTCGGCGCGGTGGACGCCCCGTTCCGTGAACGCCCAGTCCAACAGGACGGCGCACGCCGGCGTGATCAGGCCGCGTCCCTCGCCGGCGGGCTCCAGCCAGCAGCCGACCTCGCAGGAGCCGGAGGCGGCGTCGAAGCTCGTGAACATCACGCCTCCGACCAGCGTGCCGTCGTCGAGCCAGATGCCGAAGAGGCGGGCGCCGTCGGCGGCCTGGCGTTCGGCGTAGCGGCTCAGCGTGCCGCGCGCGCCGTCGAGGCTGTCGGTGACGAAGGCGGGCCCGACCCAGGGGCGGATGTGCTCGCGGGCCCGGTCGAGGTGGGCGGCGAACTCCTCGGCGTGCCGGATCTCGAGCGGGCGGAGCCGGGCGCCGTCCCGGAGCGGGAGGGAGAACATGGGAACCCCATTCACACAACGAGCGTTACGGTTATGTACCGTAGCAGCATGCCACGTACCAAGGGCGATCACGAAGCCCGTCGCCGCGACGTCTCCGAGGCGGTGTGGCGCGTGCTGGCCGCGCACGGTTTCGGCGGCCTGACGCTGCGCGCCGTCGCCGCCGAGCTGGGGGCCACGACCGGGCTCGTCACGCACTACTTCCCCGCGAAGCGGGACCTCGTCGCGTACGCCCTCGACCTGCTCACGGAGCGCACCGCGGCCGGCCGCCCGCAGCCCGCCGGGCAGGGCCTCGCCGCCCTACGGGCCGCCCTGCTCGGGGTCCTCCCGCTCTCCCCGGAGGCCACCGCCACCAACCGGATCTGGGTGTCCTCCTGGGACACCGCGCTCGCCGACCCGGCGGTGAGCGCGGACCACGCCGCCAAGTACGGCCAGAGCCGCGCACGGCTGCGCGACCTCGTCGCCGCCGCGCAGTACCTGGGCGAGCTGCCGCCCGGCGACCCGGAGCGGGTGGCGGCGGGCGCGCAGTCCTTCGTCCTGGGCCTGACGGTGCAGGCCCTGTTCGCCCCCGAGGCGTTCCCACCCAGTCGCCAGACGGAACTCCTGGACGACTACATGGCCGCTCTGGCCGGCCGCACGGCCTCGGGATGAACCGCCTCCTGTGAGACTGAACCCCATGGAGAACGACCCGCTGGACACCGATGCCGTCGTGACCGGCTCGTCGCGGCTTCCGTTGCTCTTCCTCGATGTGGACGGACCGCTCATACCGTTCGGTGCCGCGCCGCAGCCGCATCCGACCTACCGGGCGGAGCGTGACGTGCCTGACGTCGCCGCCAATCCGCTGTTGGCCCGGATCAATCCCGCGCACGGGCCCCGGCTCGCGGCGCTGCCGTGCGAGGTGGTCTGGGCCACGACGTGGATGGCCGACGCCAACGAGTGCGTCGCACCGCGCGTCGGCCTGCCACCGCTGCCCGTGGTGGCCTGGCCGGAGCCGTCCGACACCGACGCCGAGGACGAGCGGATCGGGCTGCACTGGAAGACCCGCCCCCTCGTCCACCGGGCGGCAGGCCGCCCCTTCGCGTGGGTGGACGACGAGGTGACGGACACCGACCGCGCCTGGGTCGCCGCTCACCACCCCGCCCCCGCCCTGCTCCATCGCGTCGACCCTCGACAGGGTCTGACCGATGGGGACTACGCGGTCCTCGACGCGTGGCTGAGGCGGCACCGCTGACCCGAAGACGGCATCGGGGGGTCAGGGTGCGAGCAGCCTCCACAGGACAGCACTGTCCGGGCGGGCGACCCGCCACCCCGTACGCCGCCCCGGCCCGCTCCGACGACCTGTCCGGCCGGGGCGCGGACGGTTTCGGGGGGTGCGGCCGGGGCATCGTCGCAGCGGGGGATCGCCGCGCTACGGACCCGGGGAGCAACGGATGTGGCAGACCAGCGAGTTCGCGGGTGAGCACGAGGGCCGGCCGGCGGCGGTCCTGGCCGACGGGAGCGAGCCGAATCCGCTGATCTTCGACATGGGCAGCGGGTCCGGCTTCGACACGAGCACCGACTGGTGGGACTACGACGGCACGCACGGCTCGCCCGTCGCGGCGAGCGTGCGGGCCGCGTGTTCCTGCGGGTGGCGCGGCGAGCGGCTGCACCCGATCGATTGGGGGCGCGTCGGCGACGATCTGCCGCTCCCCTTCTCCCTCGACATGGACGGCCCGTTGGGCGAGTGGCGGGGGCACATGGCCGGCGTCGAGGCGCGGGCCGTGCCGTTGCCCGAGCGGGTGCGGGAGCTGCTGGAGCTGGTGACCACGGAGCTGGAGGCGCTCGCCGACACCGGGCCCCTCGCGGCGTTGCGGGCGGTGGCCGCGTTGGAGCGGACCAGTGCCCGGATCGCCGGGACCGCCGCGCATTACCTGGGGCAGGACGAGGTGCCGGTCGAGCGGGTCGCCATCGGCCTCGGGATCAGCCCTCGGGCGGCGCGCAGCCGTCTGTTCCGCTACGAGGGCTGAGCTGCTGAGCCTGCCTCAGCCGATGACGAGGGGGAGGGCGAGCTCCGTGTCGTCGAGCTCGGCCCGCTCCGCGTGCGTCGGGGCACGGCGGCCGGTGCCGACCAGGAGGGCGTCGCGGTCGGTGAACGACGCGGGGAAGGCGGCCCCGGCCATCTCCTCCAGCATCGCGCGGCAGCGGGCCAGGCACTCCGCGGGTGGCTGCGCCGGCCCCCCGTCCGGCAGGTGGGCGATCAGGTCGAGGTGGTGCAGCGTCCACTCCAGGACGTACGCACCGAGGTAGTCGCCCACCGTGAGGACCTCGTCGCGGGTGCTCACCCGTGCTTCGGGATCCGCGAGTTCGGCGGCGCGGCCGGCCGCGGAGCCCACGTCGTCGAGGTGGAAGCGGAGCAGGTGCGGTTCCCCGTACGCGGCCGCCAGCCGGACGGTGAGGGCGTCGAGCGGGTCCTCGCCTGTCGGCGGTCGGTCCTGGAGGTGCCAGTACGTCACCGCGTCGACGGTCGGTTCCGTCGCGGCGGGGGTGACGAGGGTGATCAGGACGTCCTGCGCGTCGATGATCAGGTGGCATACGAGGTCCCGTACGAGCCAGCCGGCACAGCCGGACGGCCGCGCGAAGTCCGGGTCCGGGAGTTCGGCGACCGCCGTGCGCAGGGCCGTCCATGCGCGGGAGAAGAGATCCACGTCGGCACGGTAGTGCGGGGGCCGAGCGGCGACAACCTGCCGCTAGGTCGTGTCTTGTGGATCAGGCCGGATCAGGGAGCGGCGTCCGGTGCCGTGCGTCGCAAGGCGGAGGAGGGAGCCAATGCGGAGCATTGGCGACCGACGACAACGCGGCGAGGCGCGGCACCGGACACCGCGAGCCCGGCATGATCCACAAGACACGACCTAGGTCGTGTGGCCGTCCAGGGTGGCCAGTTCCTCGGTCGAGAGGGTGAGGGCGGCCGAGGCGGCCGAGTCGCGGATGGAGGCCGGGCGGCGGGCGCCCGGGATCGGGATGACCATCGGGGACTGGGCCAGGTGCCAGGCCAGGCAGACCTGTTGCGGGCTGACGCCGCGGGTCCGGGCCAGGGTGTGGAAGGGGGTCAGGGGCGCCGGCGCGGGCTCGGCCGGGTCGTCGACGGCGCTGGGCGAGATGCCGCCGAGCGGGCTCCACGGCAGGAAGGCCAGGCCGAGTTCCGTGCACAGGTCGAGGGTGTCGCGGGTGGACGGGTGGGCCGGGGAGAAGCGGTTCTGCACCGACACCAGCCGGGGGCCGAGGATCTCGCGCGCCGTTCGGATCTGCGCCGGGTCCACGTTGGAGAGGCCGACCATCCGGATCGTCCCGGCGTCGGCCAGGTCCCGCAGGGCGCCGACCGAGTCGGCGAAGGGGACGTCCGGGTCGGGCTTGTGCAGCTGGTAGAGGCCGATCGCCTCCACGCCGAGCCGGGCCGCCGAGCCCTCGGCCGCGCGGCGCAGCCGGCGCGGGTCGCCGTCCACGGTCCACGATCCGTCGCCGGGGCGGCCCCGGCCGCCCTTGGTCGCCACCAGCACCTCGTCGGCGCCGCTGCCGTGGTCGGCGAGCGCGCGGGCGATCAGCCGTTCGTTGTGGCCGAGTTCGCCGGCGTGCCAGTGGTAGGAGTCGGCGGTGTCGATCAGTCGCACTCCCGCGTCGAGCGCCGCGTGGATCGTGGCGATCGCCTGGTCGGTGGGTGGGCGTCCCTCGACGGAGAGCGGCATGGCGCCGAGGCCGACGGGGCCCACCGGGATGCCGCCGACGGTACGGGTGAGCGCGGGCGCGGTCCGGGCGTTCGTCATCGAACGGTCTCCTTGACGACGAGCGGCAGCCAGTCGGCGACCGCGGAGAACGGGAAGCCCAGGCGGGTGGCCCGGGTGGTGTCCATCGCGTAGCAGCGGTCGAAGGAGTACGGCGAGACGGGCTCCCCCGGCCGCACGACCGACTCCGCAGCGGCGGCCCGCCCCAGCGCGCGGCCGATCGCCGCGCTCAGCGCGCGGGCGTCCAGCGCCCCGTGGGACGCCGCGTTGACGGGACCGGTGAAGTCGGCCGCCGCGGCCCAGGCCAGGAAGCGGGCGATCTCCGCCTCGTGGACGAAGGACGCCGGCTGGGGCGCGGCGTGGACAACGACCGGCAGGCCGCGTTCGATCCGCTCGACGTAGTGGGCGAGGCGCCCCGTGAAGTCGGCGCCGCCGAGTACGTGGGCGGTGCGGACGGAGACGAAGTCGAAGGGGGCGGCCTGCCGGGTGAACAGGGCCTCGGCCTGACGCTTGCCCTCGCCGTAGTGGCCGTCCAGGAACCCGCCGTCCGTCCAGGGGAGGTCGAGGTCCACCGGCCCGGTCGACGGGTCGACGGCCTCCTCCGTCAGCGCCGCGCCTCCCGGCCGGCCACGTTCGGCGTAGACCTCGACGGTGGAGGTCATCACGTAGCGCCGGGTGCGGCCGGCGAAGACCCGGGCGGCCACGGCCGCCTGGAGCGGCGAGTAGCAGACCTGGTCGATCACGACGTCGAAGGAGCGGCCGGCGAGCGCGGCGCGCAGCGCGGTCTCGTCGTCGCGGTCGGCGCGCAGGTGGGTCACGCCCGGCGGCGCGGGCGTCGAGCCCCGGTTGACGACGGTCACCGCCGCGCCCGCGTCCCGCAGGTCCTCGATCAGCCGCCGTCCGAAGTAGCGGCTGCCTCCGATCACGCACACGTCCATTCCGTGCCCCTCCTCCACTGTCCCTCCCGTCCGTACGTCCGGGCCTCGGTGATCAGTCTCGGCCGATCCGATCAACAGCGGTAGTATCCATTCGCCCCACTGGCCATAAGGAGAACTGTTGATCGACGTCCAACGGCTGGCCGTGCTGCGCGCCGTCGCCCACCACGGCAGCTTCAACCGGGCCGCGTCCGCGCTGCGCTGCACGCCCTCGGCCGTCTCGCAGCAGATCGCCGCGCTGGAGCGCGGGCTCGGCGCGGCGGCCGTGGAACGCTCCACGCGCGGCGTCACGTTGACCGAGGCGGGCCGGCTGCTGGTGGAGGCCGCGGACGCGATCGCCGCCGAACTGGCCGACGCCCAGCAGCGCATCGACCGGCTGGCGGCGGAGCGTACGGCGCTCACGGTGGCCACGTTCGCCAGCGCGGGCCGCCGGCTGTTGCCGCCCGCGCTGGCCGGCTTCGTCGACGACCATCCGGAAGTGGAGCTGACGATCCTGGAGGCGGAGCCGGAGGAGAGCCTGCCGGCCGTCCGCGCGGGGGCGGCCGACATCGCCCTGGCCTATCACCTCGACGGGCCGCCCCCGGCCCGTCCCGGCGACCGCTCCGGCTTGGACTGGACGCCCCTCGGCACGGACCCGCTCCGGGTCGTCCTGCCGCGCCGGCACCGGGCGACCGAGCTCTACGCGTCCCGGCCCGAGCCCGCGCACCTGGCCGAACTCGCCGACGAGCGCTGGATCCTGGGCTGCCGCAAGTCCGCCGGCCAGCTGGCGCGGTACGCCGAACTGGTCGGCGTCGCGCTGCGCATCTCGTGTACGGCGACGGACTACGAGTTCGCCCAGTCGCTCGTCCGCGCCGGCGTCGGGATCGCGCTGATCCCCGAGATCGGCCTCGCCCCGCACCCCGACCTGGTCGCGCTCCCGCTCGCGGAGCCGAGCCCGCGCCGCCGGCTGGGCCTGGCGCTCTCCCGCCGCCGCCGCGGGCCGGCCGCCCGGCTGGCCGAGGACCTGGCCTCCCGCCTCACCCGTCGGGGCTTGGACTAAGGTCGTGGGGTCAGCTTCGGCACACCGCGTACACCGCACGCACGACCACGAGGAGCAGCCCGTGAACCCGCCCGGGTCCGTCACCCTGCAGCAAGAGATCGCCCGGGAACTGGAGGTGTCGGAGACCTTCGACGCCGAACGGGAGATCGAGCGTCGCGTGGCGTTCCTCGCCGAGCGTCTCACCTCCACCGGCCTGCGGTCCCTGGTCCTCGGGATCAGTGGCGGTGTGGACTCCACCACGGCGGGCCGGCTCTGCCAGCTCGCCGTCGAGCGGGTCCGGGCGGCCGGGCACGAGGCGACGTTCTACGCCATGCGGCTGCCCTACGGAGTCCAGGCGGACGAGCACGACGCCCAGCTCGCCCTCGGTTTCATCGCCGCGGACCGGGTGCTGACCGTGGACGTGAAGCCCGCGAGCGACGCCGCGCTGGCGGCCTGCCTGGCCGGTGGCACCGAGTTCCGCGACGCCCACCACCAGGACTTCGTGCAGGGCAACATCAAGGCCCGCCAGCGCATGATCGCCCAGTACGCGGTGGCCGGCGCCCACGACGGCCTGGTCGTGGGCACGGACCACGCGGCCGAGGCGGTCTCCGGCTTCTTCACGAAGTTCGGTGACGGCGCGGCGGACGTCGTTCCGCTCACCGGCCTGACCAAGCGCCGGGTGCGCGCCGTCGCGGACGCCCTGGGCGCCCCGACCGCGCTGGTGTGGAAGACGCCCACGGCGGACCTGGAGACCCTCGACCCGGGCAAGGCCGACGAGGACGCGCTCGGTGTCACGTACGACGACATCGACGACTTCCTGGAGGGCAAGCCCGTCGCCGAGGAGGCCTTCGCGACGATCGTGCGCCGCTACCGGCTCACCGACCACAAGCGTCGGCTGCCGATCGCCCCGTGACACCCGCCCCCGGCGGCCCGAGGACCGGGCCGCCGGAGGTCCGGTCGCGCCTCGCGGAAGGCGTTGGGATGGTGGTGGGAGGGGGCACACGGGCGTTCCGCCACGACCGGGGGTTGGAGAAGCCATGAAGCGTACGAGGAGCCTCCGCACGGCCTCGTCCCTGCTGCTCACAGCGGTGGTCATCACCGGCACACTGACGGCCGGCGTCACGTCCGCGGCCGCAACGGATGCCCCGGCCTCCGCCCCACAGGCACCTGCCGCCCCCTGCACACACAACCAGCTCGTGGCGAACAGCGCGCAGCGGGTCGGGGCCACCGTGGTCCGGGTCACCGTGATCAACGAGGGCCCCAAGCCGTGCGTCCTCCGGGGCTTCCCGACCGTGGCACTGGCCGGACAGGGATCGCCCGACAAGAACCGGCCGCTCACGGTCACCCGCCAGGGGAAGGCCGGGCCCGTGACCCTGCGGGTCGGCGGCACGGCGTCGACGCTCATCGGCTTCAAGCCGGTCTTGGGCGAGGCCGACGGGTACTGCGCCTCGGGCGCCGAGCCGACCGTCGCGCCGTCGATGGTGGTGGGTGTCGCGGGCGGCGCCCTCCAGCTCGGCCCGGCCGACGGCGGCGACTTCGCGCTGTGCGGCACGACGGTGACCGCCACCGCCTTCCGCTGATCAGGTTTCCGCCGTGTCCTCGGGTTCGGAGCGGGCCAGGGCGAAGACCCCGACGCAGATCAGGGTGATGCCCAGCAGCTGGGGCAGCAGCCACCAGCCCGCCCGGAGCCGCTCCTCGTACAGCAGGACGCCCAGGGCGACGCTGACGCTCGCGTCGCCGAGGGTCAGCGCGGGCTGGGAGGCCACCAGCGGGCCGGCCTGCATGGCGTGTTCGAGGAGCAGCAGCGCGCAGATCCCGCTCACGGCGAAGGCGTACGTCTCCCAGCCGGTCAGGAACGCGACGAGGCCCTCGTCCCCGAGGACGTGCACGGCGGACTTCATCAGGGCCGCGGTCAGGGCGTAGCAGACCGCGGTCGCGGCCCCGAGGCAGCCGGCGCGGGCCCGGCCCGGCGGGCGCCGCAGACCCGCGAGGGCGAGTACGGCGACGGCCGCGGCGCAGCCGGCCAGGGCCGGCACCCACCGGTCGGCGGGCACGTGCGTACGGTTCCCGGACGGTGAGGCCGCGACGAGCGTGACGGCCAGCCCCGCCACCACCCCGGCGACCGCGAGCCACACCACCCCGGGCAGGTGCTTGCGCGTCATCAGCGAGGCGATCAGCAGGGCCAGCGGCAACTCCAGGACGAACAGGGGCTGGACGAGCGTGAGCGCGCCGGTGGCCAGGGCGAGGGCTTGCCCCACCCCGGCCGCGATCACGGCCAGGATGCCGCCCACCCACACCGGGCGGCGCAGCAGGTCGAGGACCAGCCCGAAGCGGAACCCCTCGCTCTGCGGCACGGTGAGCGCCGCCCGGCGCTGGAGGACGGTGGCGAGGGCGTTGCTGAGCGCCGCGAACAGGGCGAAGGAGACCGGCAGGAGGAAACCCATGGCCCGATCCTGACCCGCCGGGGTCCGCCGCGGCGGTGGGACACGTCCCGCCGGCCCGCCGCCATACGGACGGACGTGGCGTACCCGCGCCCCGCTCAACCGCGCCCTGCGGGTGCCCCGGCCTGCTCGGGCAGGGCGATCCCCTGGTCGGCGGCGGACAGCAGCGGGAGCGAGGCGAGGTGCTCCTCCGGGACGCCGAACGCGTCGGTCAGTGCGGGCAGGTACGGGGCCAGCCGGTCGCCCAGCACGCGCAGTTCGTCCGGCAGGGCGAGCACCTGGTCCGCCGTCAGGTGGCCGGCCGCGAGCAGGGGGCCGGTCTCCGGACGCAGTGTCTGGAGCCGGAAGAGCGCGCAGAGGTCGCCGAGCACCCGCCGCGCCGCCGGATCGGTGGTCCGTTCCACGGCGGCGGTGAAGGCGTCGGCGGCCAGGGCGCAGGCGCGGGCCGCGACGAGTTCCAGGGCGGCGGGCGCGGCGTTGTTCCACCGGCCCAGGACGTCGTGCGGGTCGCCGGCGCGCAGGTCCCGGCGGGCCCGCCGCTGGGCGTCGTGGGCGACGGCGGTGTGCAGGCGCCGCAGGAACGCCGGGTCGGTGAGCCGCTCACGGCCGTCGGCCGGCGCCGGGGGCTCGGGCAGCGGGTGCCCGAAGATCATTTCGGCGCCGGCCTTGCACCAGACCGCGAGGTTGTCCCCCTCGGCGGTGATCGCCCCGTCGATGTTGGCCGGGTAGTGGGCCAGGCCGTTGACGGGGAAGAGCCCGCGCGCTCCGCACCGCTCACGGGCCTCGATGGCGATGTCACGGGCCTGCCAGGTGATCCAGCCCTTGGCGAGGGCGGCCGTCCGCTCCGCGTCGGCGCGCTCGTGCGGCCGGTGCGCGCACATCCGCTCGGTGGCGAAGCGGTGCAGGAGGGTCATGGCGTAGGCCCGTGCCGTGCAGGACAGCAGCCGGTCCCGGTGGCTGCGGTGCGCGCTCAGGGGGACCCGCTGTCCGGCCGCCGGGCCGGAGACGTGCCGCAGGCCGGCGTAGCGGACGGCCACCGCGAGCGCCGTGCGGCAGCCGCCGAGGGTGGCCGCGCTCATGCAGAGCCTGCCGACGGTGACCCTGGCGATGGCGTGCAGGAAACGTCGCCGGGCACTGCCCACGTCGCTGCGCAGCACCCCGTCCGCGCCGAGTCGCCCGTGCGGCCCCTGCACCAGGGCGGTGCGCGGCAGCCACACCCGGTCGAAGGAGGTGACGCAGTGGTCGACCGGGTCGCCCGTGCGATCGGGCAGCGCGTCGATCCGTACGCCGGGCAGCGGGCCGTCCGGGCCGGTGAGCGGGGTGAGGAACAGGAAGACGCCCTCGTCGCGGCCGTCGAGCAGTAAGCGCGCGGCGACGAGGGCGTCCTTGGGTCCGCCGGCGGGACCGGTGTTGGGCATGTACTTCTGCGCGCCAGGGTGGGGGGTGTGCAGGACGAACCCGTCGCGGGCCCGGTCGTAGCGGGCGGTGGTCTCCAGGGCGGCGGCGTCGTTGCCGTGGGCCCGCTCGGTGCACAGGAACGTTCCGGTCCGCTCCATCCCGAGGTAGGGGCCGAGGTCGCGCGGGGCGGAGAGGTCGTCGTCCAGGAGGCTGCCGAGGAAGAGATTGTAGTGGATCCCGGCGACGGTGGCCACCGCTCCGTCGACCGCGGAGGCCCACTCGTGCAGGGCGGCGAGGGCGCGCGGGTCGTGGGCCGTCGTGGCCGGTGCGGCGGCGGCGAGGGTGCGCAGTCGTGCGTACGCCAGGTCGTGGCGGCGCTCTGTGTCGGCGCCCTCGGCCCAGCGGAAGACGGGGTGGGTGATCGCGTGCCGCCACGGGCCGTGGACCCCGCCGGTCAGGACGTCGCCGCCGGCCCGGTGCGCGGATTCGCTCCCCTGTGGATCGGGGCCCTCCTCGAAGAGGGCGCGGCTCAGTGCCGCGACGAGCGCGCCGGTACCGGTCCCTGCCGCCGACCGGGCTGCGGGCACGGGCCCCGCGGGGTTCACGTGACTCTCGTGGGTGATCAACACGTCTCGGACAACGACGGCGGCCGAACCCACGCAACGATCTTGCCGTTTCGGTTCTGCGTTCGCCCGGCCCACCGAACGGCTGGAGGTACCTCCCCAACGCCCCCTCACAACCGGCGGGGACGAAGCTGCCCGAGGGGACGACGGTGCGCGCGGGGCGGGCATCGCGTTTTCACCAGCGATGCGTGTGATGCGGTGATCCGGGGAAGACGCGGGGAGAACACCGAGTCGACAGGGGGCCCACGAGTCAGGAGGACACCGTGATCATTCTGGGCATCATCCTTCTTGTCGTCGGTTTTATCACCGGCATCAACATCCTGTGGACCATAGGCGTGATCCTGCTGGTCATAGGTGCCATCCTGTGGATCATCGGCGCCATGGGCCACGCGGTCGGAGGACGCCGACACTACTGGTAGCGGCAGCCCTGACCGGCGGGCCGGAGCTCCCCTCGTGGGGGCTCCGGCCCGCCGGTCGGTCGCCGCTACTTGCGCTTGTCGCGGAGGTTCTCGGCGGCCTCGCGGGCCCGCTCCTCGACGTCGGCCATGTTCTCCTTGGCCTTGCCCTTGGCCTGCTCCGTCTTGCCTTCGGCCTTCATCCGCTCGCTGCCGGTGACCTTGCCCGCGGCTTCCTTGGCCTTGCCCTTCGTCTGGTCCATCTTGCCCTTGTCCGCCATGACGACTCCTTGGTGTGTGTTGACACTGCTGACGTGGACTACTGACGCACACAAACTAGGCGAGATCGCCCCATATCGCCTGTCGGATCACCCGCTGGAGTGCCCGGCCCCCTCCTCGGGGCCCTCGGGGAGGGGGCGGCGCAGGGCGGTTTCGTTCCGGTTCCACGCGGTCAGGACGTGTTCGGCGAGCCGGGCCTCCAGCAGCACGGTGGCGTCACAGCCGAAGGCCACCTGGGGTTCGAGGTCGGGCTCCTCCTCCAGGAGACCCCCGACGACCTCGTGGCGGACGACCTGTTCGTGGACGGCGTCGGCGGTCACGTGCTCGGCGTAGAAGCGGATGGCGGCCGGGCCCGCTCCGCAGGCCGTCAGGGCGCGCACCATGCGCTTCGAGCCCGGCGACGAGGTCGTCTCCACACAGGCGAAGTGGCCGACGAGGGCGCCGCGCCAGGCCCGGTGCAGTCCGAACAGGGACATCAGGTTGACCGTGGCGAGGGCGGGTGCGGGCACGTGGCCGAGGTAGTGGTTGTAGGCGGGATCCAGGCCGAGGTCGACCATGAGGTCCGCGAAGAGCCGCGCGTGGATCGCTTCGGGGTGCCCGGCGCCGAACTCGTCGTACTCGACGGCGACGAACGCGGCCTTCGCGCGGCCGGTCAGGCGCGGAATGCCCCAGGCCTGCGGGTCGGCCTCCTTGAGCTGGTACGGGGAGCGCAGGACGGCGTACTCGCGGACCTGACGCAGGGTTCCGCCGGCGACGAGGGCGGCGCTGATGCCGCCGGCGCCGCCGGCCGTCTCGACCAGCAGGGGCGCGAAGGCCTCGGCGACGGTCCGGTCGCACGGCAGGGCGTCCTCCAGGGCGGTGACGAAACGCTGCTCCAGGGCGGCCCGCAGGCCCAGCAGGGCCGGGTCCCACTCGCGGTCGTCGGCCACGCCGGGCAGACCCCGGTAGTGCAGCTCGTACAGCAGGTACAGGGCGAGGTGGAGGTCCTCGCCCCACGGGTCGGCGGCGTCGGCGGCCTCGGCGCACGGCGCGGCCGGCGGCGGCGTGTGGTTGAGCAGGGCGGTGGCGACGGCCTCGGACACCGGGCCGCGCGGGGCGGTGTGCCAGGCGGCCTCGGCGGCGGTCGGGGGGACGCTCATCGTCTGCGCTCCTTGGAACGGTGGCTGGTGTCGCACCATGGGTAGTCGCGGCTGCGCCGGCAGGTGCACAGGGCCACCATGAACCGGTCGCTGCGGCGGACGACGCCGTCCACGCCGACGGCCTCCACGGGGCCTTCGACCAGGACCGGGCCGTGCGGGTCGCGGTCGAGGAGGACCCGGCGTGGCCGAGGCTGCGGGTCGGCCGGGATCTCGGCGGGCGGGGGCTCGGGGGGCGGGGGCTCGGGGGGCGGGGTTTCGGCGGTGGGGAGCTGTTCGGGGTCAGGGGCGTTCGGCACGGATCACCACCAGCCTCTCCAGGCTCTCGGACCGGTCGGCCAGGCCGTTTTCGTGGAGCCAGGCACCTCGTGCGCGCAGCACCGGCCCCCAGGGGATGTCGCAGCGTCGCACGATGCGGGTGTCCAGGCCCTGGACGCGCAGTCGGGCCACCGTGGTGGCCCCGCCGCACAGGGCGGAGTGGACCATCAGCAGGACGCCGCCCGGCCTCAGCAGGGCGCCGGCCCGGTCGCACAGGCCGTCGATGACCGCGCGGCCGTCGGGGCCCGCGTCCCAGGCGAGCGCGGCGCCGGCGCCGCGCCGGTGCGGCGACGGTACGTAGGGCGGGTTGCTGACGACCAGGTCGAAGCGTCGGCCCGGGGCGCAGGTGGCCGCCTCGGCGTGCTCGACACGCACGGGCAGGCGGTGGTGGCGGGCGTTGATCCGGGCCGTGGCCACGGCCTGCGCGGAGGCGTCGACAGCGGTGACGACGGCGCCCCGGCGCGCCGCGAGCAGCGCGAGGACGCCGCTGCCGGTGCCGATCTCCAGGACGTCGCTGCCCGGCCCGATGGGTTCGGCTTCCAGGGCTTCGGCGAGGAGGCGGGTGTCGGCCTGCGGGCGGTAGACGCCGGGCAGGAGTGCGAGGGCGGTCATGTGACGCGGCTGCCCTGGCGGCGCCCGGGTATTCCGACGGCCGCGGCGGGAGGCGCGCGCCGGCCGGCCGGATCGCGTCCCGGCGCGCGGCGCGCAGGGGTGGGCGGTCGTGGGCGCGAGCAGACTGGAGGCGTGAGATCCGCCGACGGGCGGGTCCGAGGGAGAGGGGTCCGTACGTGAGCGTTCCCGTTCCGATCGTCATCGACTGCGACCCGGGGCACGACGACGCCCTCGCGATCCTCCTCGCCGCCGGCGATCCGTCGGTCGACCTGCTGGCCATCACCACCGTCGCCGGGAACCAGAGCCTCGACAAGACCACCCTCAACGCCCTGCGGGTGTGCACCGTCGCCGGGATCACCGGGGTTCCGATCGCGGCCGGGTGCGCGCGGCCGCTGACGCAGCCGCTGCGGGTCGCCGACGACGTGCACGGGGAGTCGGGGCTCGACGGGCCCCGGTTCCCCACGCCGACGATCGAGGCGGAGCCCGAGCACGCGGTGGAGCTGCTGCACCGGATCCTGACCGGGCACCCGGAACCCGTCACGCTGGTGCCCACCGCGCCGCTGACCAACATCGCCCTCCTGCTGACCCGCTACCCGGAGGTGGCGCCCCGGATCCGGGAGATCGTGCTGATGGGCGGCTCCACGGAGCGGGGCAACAGGACCCCGGCGGCCGAGTTCAACATCCACACCGACCCGGAGGCGGCGGACATCGTCTTCCGCAGCGGCGTCCCGGTGACGATGTGCGGGCTGAACGTCACCCACCAGGCACTCGCCACCCCCGAGGTCCTCGCCCGGTTCGAGGCCCTGGACACCGAACTCGGGCGGATCTGCGCCGAGTTGCTGCGATTCTTCGGGGGCACGTACCGCCGGCTGTGGGGGTTCCCCGCTCCCCCGCTGCACGACCCGGTGGCGGTGGCCCGGGTCATCGACCCGGAGCTGGTCGCGTGCGTGGACGCGTACGTGGCCGTGGAGCTGCACGGTCACCACACGCGCGGGGCGACCGTGGTGGACCTGCACGGGACGTTGGGGCGGCCGGCGAACGCCCGGGTCGCGGTCGAGTTGCGGGTCGAGCCGTTCTGGGAGCGGCTGCTGGCGGCGGTGGCGACGTTGGGCGGCGGCGCGCCGACCACCGACTGACGGGACGAGGGGCGCGGCCGCGAGGGGCACGGCCGCGAGGGGCACCCCCGGGTTCGGCATGTTCAGGCCAACTCCGCAGGGCACCGGGCCCCCGCCCGCGCGCCCGTCGACCGTATGGCGCACGCCGCTCCGCCACGTCCGACCTCGGGCAAAGAATCGTTGAATTATTGCCCTCTGGCCGAAAATTTTCGCTTGATTTGGCGGTGTCCGCACTGATGTTTCATCATCATGACTGCACGTCAGTTCTTGACGTCCGTCGAGGAGACGGGGGCGCGCTCTCGCCGCGCCCCGCGGGGGCTCCCGCTCCGATATTTCCGTTCATCAAGGCAAAGGCCCATGTCCGCCCTGCAGCTCTCGGACCTCATACGGTTCGCCCGGCACAACTCGCCCTTCTACCGGGACCTCTACGCGTCCCTACCGCCCGACACCGCCCGTCTCACCGACCTGCCGGTGGTCGACCAGGAGGACTTCTGGGCGGCCAACGCCCTGCCCGACAGCCGCCTGCTGACCGGCCCGCTCAGCGAGGCCACCGTGTACAAGACGGGCGGGACCACCGGCTCCCCCAAGTTCTCGGTCTACACCCGCGACGAGTGGCGCGTCTTCGTCACCGCGTTCGGCCAAGGCCTCGTGGACGCGGGCCTGCGGCCGGGACACCGGGTCGCCGACCTGTTCTACGCCGGTGAGCTGTACGCCAGCTTCCTGTTCGTCCTCGACTCCCTCGCCCACGCGCCCGTGGACAACGTACGCCTGCCCATCGGCGGCGCCGCACCGCCGGCGTCGACGCTCCCCACCCTGCGCGACCTCGCCGCGCAGGTCGTCGCCGGCACCCCGACCACCCTGTGCCGGCTCGCCGAGCGGGTGGCGGCGTCCGGCGAGCGGCTCGACCGCGTGGAACTGCTGCTCTTCGGCGGCGAGGCGCTCTTCGCCGACCAGCGGCGGCTGCTGGCCACCGCCTTCCCGCGCGCGGAGGTCCACTCGATCGGGTACGCGAGCGTGGACGCCGGCCTGCTCGGCCGGCCCGTGCCGGGCACCGACGCCCGCGTGCACCGGGCGTTCACCCCGTACTCGGTGGTCGAGATCCTCGACGACACCACCGGCGAGCCCATCACCGAGCCGGGACGTCCCGGCCGGGTCGTGGTCACGAGCCTCTTCCGGCGGCTCATGCCGATCATCCGCTACCCGGCGGGCGACCGGGCGGAGTGGACCGGCACCGGGCCGGGGCACTTCCGCCTCCTGGGCCGCGCCGAGGAAGGCGTACGGGTCGGACCCGTCGCCCTCCACACCCAGGACGTCCAGGACGCCGTGGCCGCGGCGGACACCGCCGGCCTCGTGGTCGGCACGCAGCTCGTCGTACGCCGTTGGGACGGGCGTGACGGGCTCGTCCTGCGCCTGGCCACCGCGCCGGGCGACGCCGGTCCGGCGGCGGACCCGGGAGTGCGGGAGGCGCTGGCGAAGGCCGTCGTCGCCGAAGTCGAGTCGATACGGCCGCTGTACCCGGACAGCGTGCGCGCCGGGTTCGTGCACCCGCCGGCCGTGGAATGGGCCCGCCACCGCGACCTCGCCGTGAACCCGCGCTCGGGCAAGCTGATCCGGGTCCTCGACGAGAGGCCGACCGCGTGAGCCACCCGCCCGCGCCCGCACCGGAAACCACGCCCCCTCCCGACAGCGCGACCCCACCGCACACCGCGACTCCTCCGGCGACGGCGCCTCTCCGCTCGGCGGAAGGCCGGCGCGCGCCGCTCGTCCTGCGCAACCGCGCCTTCGGCGCCGTGTGGCTCGGCCAGGTCCTGACGCAGGCCGCCGTGCGCATGTTCCAGGTCGGCGTGTCGTGGTGGCTCGTGGCCCACGCCGTACGGGACGGCGCCGGCCTCGCCTCCGGGCTGTTCATGGCCGCCTGTACGCTGCCCGCCGTCGCCTTGGCGCCCGTGGTGGCGCGGGCCGTCGCCCGGTTCGCCCACCGTTCGGTGCTGCGGAACTCCGCCGCCCTGGCCGGGACCGTCGCGGCGGTTCTCGCGCTGTGGGCGGGGGCCGGCGGGCTGCCGCTGCCGGCCGTATACGGGGCGGCCCTCGCCCTGGCGACCTGTCAGGCGTTCTTCGACCCCTGCCTGACCACGTCGGTGCCCGAGCTCGTCGAGGACGCCGACATCGAGGCGGCCACCGGCTTCGAGCTGTCGACCCAGTCCCTGGCCGGCCTGGGCGGCGCCCTGCTCGGCGCGTTGACCGTCGACCGGGCCGGTGTGCCCGCCCTGGCCGCCGGCTGCGCCGCCGCCTACCTCGGCGCGGCGCTCCTCATCGCGGGCGCCCGCTTCCGCGCCTCCGGGCCGGCGCCGGTCTGCGGTGACGACACGGCCGATCCCGCCGCGCCGCGTACGCTCCGCCGCATCCTCGGCGAACTGCCCTCCGTCCGGCGGATCCTGGTCTGTTTCACGGCCGCGAACCTCTTCACCGCCGCCGTGTTCGTCGTCATCCCCCTCTACACGCGCTCCGTCCTGCGCGGCGCGGGCGCCACCGTGGCCCTGCTGGAGGCGTCCCTGGGGACGGGCGCCCTCGTCGGGGCCTTCACCGGGACCCGGATCCCCGGCCGGCCCACCGTCGCCGGCGCGTACTGCCTGGGGCTGATGGCCCTCGCCCTCGCGCTGCCCGGCCTGGTCGCGCACCACGCGGTCGTCGCGGGCTGCCTGGCCGTGGCCGGCTGGTGCGCGGGGGCCGTCAGCGTGCGCTTCGTCGCGCTCTTCCAGCGGCTCGTCCCGGCGGCCGACAAGCCCGGCTTCTTCGCCGTGATGCAGGCCGTCCTGGGCGCTTCGCTGCCGGTGGCGTCGCTCGTCTTCGGCTTCGCCGGCGACCTCGTCTCGCCCCGGACCCTGTGCCTGGTCCAGGGCATCGGCCTGCTGCCCGCCGTCGGGTACCTGGCCCTGCTCGGCCGGCGCGGCGCCGAGCCGATCGGAGGCGCGCGGTGAACCCCGTCATCACCCCGGCCGCCCCCGCCGACATCGCCGAACTGCGGCAGCTGTACTACGCCGTCTACGGGCCGCACTACCCCGTCGCCCTCGGCAGCGACCCGGCCGAGATGGCGCGGCTCATCGCCGACCCGGACTCGCTGTGGCTCGTCGGACGCTGCGCCGCCACCGGGGCGTTGACCGCGTCCGCGGCCATCCACGGCGAGGCCGGCAGCCGCATCGGCCGTCTGGAGGGCATCGCCGTGCACCCCGAGCACCGCTCGTCGGGGCTGGCCGCCGCCCTCACCGGGGCGCTGTGCGCCGCCATGTCGGACACCGGCCGGCTGGACTCGGTGTACGCGACCGTACGGACCGTCAGCGCCGGCCCCCAGCGGGTCGTGGCCCGCAACGGCTTCCGCCCGCTGGGCATCCTGCCCAACGCGGTCGACATCGGCAGTCGCGAGAGCCTCGCGCTCTACGCGCGTCACTCCCCCGGGGTGCTCGACCGCCGGGTCCCCGTCACCGAAGTGCCCGCGCCGCTGCTGCCGCTGCTGCGTGCCTCGGAAACCGCGCTCGGCATCGCCTACCCGGGCGTGCGGGCCGGCGCCGATCCGCTGCGGGCGCCCGGGGCTTCCGTGGACCGCGGTGCCTCCGCGCGGCTGGAGCTGATCGAGGCCCCGGCCTTCGTGGCACGCCGATTCCGCGAGCGCTTCCCCGGCGGCGAGGGCTGGTTCTACCCGCTGCACACCCCGAACGTCCTGCTCACCCCCGAGGACGGCGGCTTCGAGGTGTACGCGTACCTGAACCGGGCCGGTGGCTACTGCTCCCTGCTGAGCGCCCACCCCGACCCGGCTTCGGCCGCCGCCCACCTGGAGCCCGTCACCCGGGCCCTGGCCCGCGCGGGCGCCGGCTACGTGGAGGCCCTCGTACCGCTCGCCCACCACGAGGCCCTCTCCGCCTTCCTGGCCCAGGGCTTCGTCGCCGGAGCCCTCTATCCGGCGATGCGCGCCGACGGCGACGGGTTCCACGACTACGCCGTCCTGTCCCGCTCCACGGAGCGCATCGACTTCCGCGGCGTCGCCGTGGAGCCGCCGCTCCAGCCCTATCTGGACTGCTACGTGTCCGCCTGGGCGTCGACACACCTGCCCACACCATCCGAGGTTGCCCCGTGAACCCCCATCTCGCCCCGGTCACCGTGCCGGACCCGGCCCTGCTGCCGCACGTACAGCGGCTGTGCGATCTGACCGACCCGTACGCCCACGGGCCCGCCGAGGACGAGTTGTTCGCGGCCGCCATGGCGGAGATCAACGCCTGGCACACCGAACGCTCCCCGTTCTTCGCGTCCCTGTACGAGGCCACCGCCCCGGACGGGCCGTACCGCACCCCGCTGGTCCACGCGAACTTCTTCAAGCGGCACGAGGTGCTCTCCATCCCGCGCGAGGACGTCGACCTGCACCTGACCTCCTCCGGCACCACCGGCCAGAAGTCGCAGATGTTCTTCGACCGCTGGACCATCCGCTCCGCCCAGCGCATGGTCGCCCGGATCTTCGAGCGCAACGGCTGGATCACCCCAGATCGGGAGGTGAACTACCTGCTCTACAGCTACGAGCCGGCGCCCTCCCTCAACCTGGGCACCGCCTTCACCGACAACTACCTGTGCGACTTCGCCCCGGCGCGCGAGGTCGCGTACGCGCTGCGCAACACGGGCGGCGACCACGAGTTCGACCCCTTCGGCTGCATCGCCGCGCTGCGCCGCTTCGAGGGGGACGACGCGCCCGTCCGCATCCTCGGCTTCCCCGCCTTCCTCTTCTTCACCCTGGAACGGATGCGGGCCATGGGCGTGCCCCCGCTGCGGCTGCCCGAGGGCTCCCTCGTCGTCCTCGGCGGCGGCTGGAAGGGGCACGCCGACCGGCGGGTCGAGAAGAAGGAGCTGTACGCCCGGGTCACCGAGCAGCTGGGCATCCCCGGCGAGCGGATCCGGGACACCTTCGGCTCGGTCGAGCACTGCGTGCCGTACGTCGAGTGCGACCACCACCGGTTGCACGCGCCCGTCTGGTCGCGGGTGACGATCCGCTCCACACGCACCCTGGAGCCGCTGCCGTACGGGGAGCCGGGGTACCTGCACCTGGTCTCGCCGTACATCACCTCGGTACCGGCGCAGAGCGTCGTGATGGGCGACCTGGCCTCCCTCCAGCCGGGGGACGCCTGTGGGTGCGAGCTGCGGACGCCGTGGTTCACCGTCCACGGGCGGGCCGGGGTGAGCCGTAACCGGAGCTGCGCGGTGGCCGCGGCGGAACTGATGAAGGGGATGGCGTGACCATGACCGAAACCACGAACCACCACTACTGGCAGGGCGCCTTCATCGGCGAGGAGGAGGCCGGGCGCCGGCTGGCCGACTGGCCCGCCGCCGTCGAGGCCGCGCTCGCCACGGTGTTGGAGACCGAGACCGTGCTGGCGGCGTGCGACGCGTTGGCCACCGCCCTCCTCGACCCGACGCATCCGGTGCGTGCCCGGCTCGCCGCGCACCTGCCCGAGGGCGAGGATCCGGCCGTCCTGGCCGAGCTCGGCCGGCTCCTCGGCCGCCGGGAGCTGACCCGCAAGCTCCGCCGGGAACTCGGCAGCGCCGTCCCGGGCCGGCTGAACCGGGCCGATCCGCGCGAGACGGTCTACGAGGCGTGGGCGCCGGTCGGCCTGGTCGCGCACATCGCTCCGGGCAACGCCGCCACCGTGGCGCCGCTGAGCATCGTCGAGGGCCTGCTCGCCGGCAACGTCAACATCCTCAAGACGAGCAGCGCCGACACCCTGCTCACGCAGGCCCTGATGGCCGAACTGGCGGCCCTGGACCCCAGCGGGGCACTCGCCGCGCGGATCGTCGTCCTGCGGTTCCCGTCGTCGCGAGACGACTGGCTGCGGCTCATGTGCGCGCCCGCGGACGCCGTCGCCGTGTGGGGCGGAGAGGCGGCCGTGGCGGGGGTCGCCGCGCACGTGCCGGAGGGCTGCCGGCTGGTTGAGTGGGGGCACCGGATCTCCTTCGCCTACCTGACGGCCGACGCCTGGTCGGAGCAGGGAACGCTGGAGGCCCTCGCGGATGACGTGTGCCTCTTCGAGCAGCAGGCGTGTTCCAGCCCCCAGGTGGTCTACCTCGACACCGAGGAGGAGGGCGAGGTGTTCGCGTTCGCCGAGCGCTTCGCCGGCGTCCTCGCGGCGCGGCTGCCGGCCACGGCGACCGGTTTCGGCGCCCTGGGCGACGTGCGTCCCGCCGAGGAGGCGGAGCTGACCACCACCGAGCTCGTGGCCCGACTGGAGGAACACCTCGGTCTGACGCGGGTGTTCGCGGCGTCCGACGGCGCCTGGCGGGTCATGGCCGACACCCGGTCCCCGCTCACCGCCTCGCCGCTGCACCGCAGCGTGTGGGTCAAGCCGCTGCCCCGCAAGCGGCTGATCGCCACGCTGCGCCCGATGCGCCGCTACCTCCAGACGGCGGGCATCGCCGGCAGCCGGACGGACTTCGCCGAGCTGTCCCGCACGGCGCTCGCCGCCGGAGTCACCCGCGTCACCCCGATCGGCGCCATGTCGGAGAGCTACGCGGGCGAGCCGCACGACGGGGTGTACGCCCTCCAGCGCTACAGCCGTCGGGTGGCCGTCCAGGCCGATCCGGAGCGCTTCGCGACGACCGCCTGTCTGGACGATCTGGCGCGGCCGGTCCTGCTGCCGCGACCGTCGGGCCCGCTGCTGGGCAAGGACGAGGTGCAGGAGCGCAACGGGCGGGTGGCGCGGGCCGATGCCGAGCTGTATTTCCGCAGCGGCGGGAGCACCGGCGCGCCGGCGCTGTCGCTGTTCAGCTACGACGACTACGACACGCAGATGCACGCGGCGGCCCGCGGCCTGCTCGCCGCCGGCTACGACCCGGCCCGCGACCGCACCGCCAACCTCTTCTACTGCGGCGGCATGTACGGCGGTTTCATCAGCTTCTTCTCCGTACTGGAACGCCTCGGCGGGGTGCAGCTCCCGCTGGCGGCCGGCGACGACCACCGGGCCACGGCGCGGGCGTTGATCGACCACGGCGCCGACACCCTGTTCGGGATGCCCTCGTACCTGTGGCAGCTCCTGCACGCGGAGGCGGACGCGCTGCGCGCCTACGGCGGCCTGCGCAAGGTCTTCTACGGCGGCGAGCACTTCACCCCGGAGCAACTGCGGACGCTGACGGAGGAGTTCGGCATCGAGGTGGTCCGCTCGATCACCTACGGCAGCACGGACCTCGGCCCGTTGGGCTACCAGTGCGCGCACAGCTCGGGCGGCGTCCACCACCTGCACGCCGACCTGCACACGCTGGAGATCCTCGACCCGGCCGAGGACCGGCCGGTCACGCCGGGCGACACCGGCCGGCTGGTGTTCACCACGCACGCCCGACGCGGGCAGAGCCTGGGCCGGTACGTCATCGGCGACCTCGGCCGGGAGGTTCCGGGTCGCTGTACGTGCGGCAGCCTGGCGCCCCGCTTCGAACTCCAGGGCCGCATCGGGGACGTCATGCGCGTGGCGACGTACTTCCTCGACCGGCGGCGCTTCGTGTCCCTGGCCGAGGAAGCCGGCGGCCATCGCGGCGAGTCGCAGATCCTGCTGGAGCGGACGCCGGCGCGCGAGCGGCTGACCGTACGGGTGGAGCGGACGGCCGCCACGGATCCGGCGCGGCTGCGGGAGGTGTTCCTGTCCGGCTACGCCGAGCTGCGGTCGGCGGTGGACGAGGGCCTGCTGGAGCTGGTCGTCGAGGCGGTCGACGGGGTCTCGCTGGAGCGCAGTCCGGGGAGCGGCAAGCTCCGCGCGGTGGTGGACGCCCGCCGCTGACGGAGCGGCGGGGCCTGTCCATCGTCGGCGTCGACCAGGTGCCGCAGCTGGACCTGAACAAGCTCGGCCGCCTCACGCCGGCGGCCCGGGGCGACCGGCGCCCCGTCGTCACGGACGAGACGGCGGGCATGTTCGCCGCCGTCCACGGCGACGTCCTCGTCCCGGGCCCCGGCGCCCGCGAACATCCGGCCGTACGGGGAGCCCCCGCGTGGTCAGAACGTCCACCGGGTGTGGCTGTAGACGCCGTCGTCGCGGCCGAACCCGTACGCCGTGGTCGGGGCCACCCCGAACAGGACCGCGTCGCCCCGGCGGAACGCGTCGTCGATCCCGTGGAAGGTGCCCTCGGGGGAGGTGATGTGCGCCCCGTACTTCGCCTCGTACGCCGCGATCACCTCCTCCAACTCCGCCCGGTCCTCGACCGGCCGCGCGGTGCCCTCGACCACGAGGTCGAGCCCTTCGGTGAGCGAGTTCCCGCCGGTGGTCAAGGCGCAGTGCGCGTCGTGGGCGAGGTTCTTCGCCTTCTGCTCCCCGGGGCCCGTCGAGAAGTACAGGACTCCGCCGTGCCAGGCGGCGATCACCGGAGTGACGTGCAGTCGGCCGTCGGGCCGCACGGTGGACACCCAGAAGATCTCCGCGGCCTCCAGCTGCCGCTGGGCCTCGGTCCACTCGGTGGCGGTGACGTCCGCGGCGCCCGGACGGGGCGTGAGCGCGGAACTGTAGCGGGCGTCGAGTTCGGTCGTGGGTCGCTTCGCGGATCCCTGTGCCGGCATGGCGGATCTCCTTCCTGTCCCGTCCCCATCCAACATCCGCACCGCCCGCCGGGGAGCCACCGCCACGCCCGCTCGCGCGCGTCCCGCCGCCCGATCAGGGGCGGTCGCGGTCCCCGAACCACCGCTCCAGGTGGCCCGTCAGGTCCCGCTGGTCCTCACCGACCCAGGCCACGTGGCCGTCCGGGCGCAGCAGTACCGCCGGCACGTCGAGCTCCTCGGCGGAGTCGACGACGTGGTCGACCCGGTCCGCCCAGCCCTCCACCGAGAGCCGGCCGGTCCGGTCGAGCAGCAGTCCGCGCCCGCCGCGCGTCAGTTCGTAGAGGCGGCCGTTCCCCAGCGTCAGGTCCCGCATCCGGCGGCCGAGCAGTGCGTGGCCCTCGCCGAGGTTGTAGCGGACGCCGATCGCGGTGATCTTCTCGATCAGGTACCGGTTCACCTCCTCCAGCTCGACCAGCTCCGCCAGCAGCCGGCGCACCGACCGGGCACCCGGCTCGGTGGACATCAGCTCCATCTGCGCGCGGGTGTTGTCCAGTACGTCGGCGGCCACCGCGTGCCGTTCGGTCTGGTAGGTGTCCAGCAGCCCGTCCGGGGCCCAACCGCGCACCTCGGCGGCCAGTTTCCAGCCGAGGTTGAACGCGTCCTGGATGCCGAGGTTGAGGCCCTGTCCGCCGGTCGGCGGGTGGATGTGCGCCGCGTCGCCGGCCAGCAGCACGCGGCCGACCCGGTAGCGCTCGGCCAGCCTGGTGGCGTCGCCGAAGCGGGAGAGCCAGGTCGGCGAGTGCACGCCGAAGTCGGTGCCGGCGAAGGCGCGCAGCTGCCGCTTGAAGTCCTCCAGGGTCGGGGGGACCGTACGGTCCTCCGACACGCCGTCGGCGGGCACGATGACGCGGTACGTCCCGTCGCCCAGGGGCATGGCACCGAACCGCAGCTGGGTCTTGCGGACTTCCGCGACCACGGCGGCGACCGTCTCCGGATCCTCGGCCAGCCGCATGGCGCCGAGCAGCGTCTCGACCTTGGCGGGCTCACCGGGGAAGTCGACGCCGAGCAGCTTGCGCACCGTGCTGCGACCGCCGTCGCAGCCGACGAGGTAGCGCGAACGCAGGCGCGTGCCGTCGGCCAGCTCGACGCTCACCCCCTCCTCGTCCTGGCTCAGCCCCACCAGCTCACAGCCGCGCCGGATCTCGACGCCGAGCTCGGTGGCGTGCTCGGTCAGCAGACGCTCGGTGACCTCCTGCGGGATCGCGAGGACGTACGAATGCGCGGTGTCCAGCCCCTGAGGCCATTCCTTGCCGATGCCGGCGAAGAAGCCACCGACCGTGAACCGCTTCCCGAGCGGCAGGAACCGCTCCAGTAGACCGCGCTGGTCCATCACCTCGACGCTGCGCACGTGCAGACCCTGCGCACGCGACTCCTTGGTGGGCTCGGTCAGCCTCTCCAGCACGACGGCGCGCACGCCCGCCAGCCGCAGCTCACTGGCCACCATCAGTCCGGTCGGTCCGCCACCGGCCACGATCACGTCGATCATCAATTTCGCCCATTTCAGCAGGTCCTGGCTTCGACTGCCGATTCTGCGCCCTCCCCGGGGCCTTGCCGCAAGCCCCCCTGTGCGCTATAAATTGAGCATGGCAAGGAGTTCCGACTCCTTGCCTTTCGTGTTTTGCCCTCCGTGTATCAGCGGTGTGGATCAGCGGTCGGTTTCGGCGGCGAACGGGCCGCCGGCGCCGAAGGCGAGGCGGGCGAAGCGTTCGCCGATGCGGCGGTGGGTGGCCGGGTCGGGATGCAGGGCGTCGGGCAGCGGCAGTTCGGCGTCGTCGGCCGCGCCGTAGAGGTCGAGGCCTCCCAGGTGGTGCAGGTTCGGGTCGGTGGCGGCGCGCTCGCTGACGATGCGGGCCAACTCGTCGCGGATGACGGAGAGGGTCAGCCTCCCGGCGGCGGTCTCGGCGGGGTCCCCCGTGGCCACGAAGCTCAGCCGGCCCTCGCTCATCGCGGCGAGGTCCAGGGCGCTCGGGCCGGGCGTGTGCTCGTGGATGGCGCAGTGGATCGGGGAGACGACCAGCAGGGGCGCGGTGGGGTGGCCCTCGCGGATGGTGTCGAGGAAGCCGTGGACGGCCGGACCGAAGGCGCGCAGCCGCATCACGTCGGCGTTGACGAGGTTGATGCCGATCTTGACGCTGATCAGGTCCGCCGGGGTGTCGCGGATCGCGCGGGCGGTGAACGGGTCGAGCAGGGCGCTGCCCCCGAAGCCCAGGTTGACCAGTTCGACGGAGCCGAGCGCCGCGGCGACGGCGGGCCAGGTCCCGGTGGGCGTGGCGGCGTCGGAGCCATGGCTGATGGAGCTGCCGTGGTGCACCCACACCCTGCGGCCGTCGGCCGTCGGGGGGTCGGCGGGGGCGTTGGTCCGCAGGGCGACCAGTCGGGTGGTCTCGTCGTGCGGCAGCCAGATCTCGACGTCCTTCTCGTGATCCGGCAGGTCGGTGAACCGCAGGGTCTCCACGGGGCCGGGGCGGGTCTGCGCGGTGCCCGCGCCCATGTCGATGATGAGCGTGTCGCCCTCGGGCGCGACGGCCCGGCCGGCGAGGCGGCCGTCCACGAGGAGCTCGTACACCCCGTCCGGGCGCGGAGGTGCTCCGACGTAGACCCGCTTGGTGGCCACGACGTCCAGTTCGACGGCGGTGGCCCGGGTGCGGAAGGCCAGTCGTACGCCGGCGGGTTGCGACTCCGCCATGGCCAGTTGGCCGTCGGGAATCTGCCGCCGGGCCTGGGCGGGCAGCCGGTGCGGGAGGACGCCGCGTTCGGTGTGCTCCAGGTCGAGGGCGCCGCGGAGGCGGTCGGCGGTGATGGGGGTGGTGATCCAGTCGTGTGCGGCGCGCATCTCTCGGTCTCTCCGGTCTCTCGGGTCTCGCCGGTCTCTTCGGTCTCTTCGGTCTCTTCGGTCGCGTGGTCAGGGGAGAAGGCGGTCAGGTGGTGGGCCAGGTGCGCAGCAGGGAGTCGAGGGCGTCGAGGATCTCGGTCCAGCTCTCCTGCGGGTCCGGGGCGCTGTGGCCGAAGCCGCCGGCGGCTTCCAGGGTGACGTAGCCGCTGAAGACGCTGCCGAGCAGGCGCACGGCGTGGGTCCGGTGCGGTTCGGCCAGGTCGTAGCCGCGCAGGATCGCCCGCATCATCTCGGCGTGCCGGGCGCCGGCGGAGGCGGCGGCCGCCTCCGGGTCGAGCGGGTAACGGGCGGCGACGAAGCGGCCGGGGTGCGTCAGGGCGTAGTCGCGGTAGACGTTCGCGAAGGCCGTCAGGGCGTCCTTGCCGGCCCGCCCGGCGAGCGCGGTGGCGCCCCGGTCGGCGAGCTCTTCCAAGGCGAGGAGAGCGATCCCCGTCTTGAGGTCGTTCGCGTTCCTGACGTGCGAGTACAGGCTCGCGGTCTTCACCCCGCACCGCCGGGCGAGCTCGGCCGGAGTGACCTGCTCGAAGCCGATCTCGTCGGCCAGCTCGGCCCCCGCCCGGACCAGGCGCTCCGTGGTCAGCCCTACCCGTGCCATGTCCGTCCTTCCACATCACGTTCCGGTCTTGGCATTGACGAGTATGCAGTTACCTAATGAGATTAGGCAACTTCCTTAAGGTCGCCCCACAGCTGGAGCCCGTCGGCGCCCGTACAGGCCGGAACCCCTTCGGAGCGAAGAATCGACGTTTTCGGGTCGGTCGGGCGGGGGCGTCGGCAGGATGTGCGGCATGAAGCCTGGGGATGCGGGACCGCGCGCGTCGCGGCCGGTGGTGGTGCGGTTTCCGGTGGAGCCGGTGGAGGCAGCCGTGGAAGCCGACGCGATGGACGCGGCGGTGCGTGCGGCCTCGGTGGTGGTGCGCGGCCCCCTGTTCGGGGTGGCGGCGCTGCCGCCCGAGGACGGCGCGCGGTGGCGCGTGGTGGCCGCCGTGACGGATCCCTGCCCGCAGATCGCTCGCGACGGACTGAACTCGCGCCTGTGGTTCCGTGCCAAGGACGAGGCGCGGGACAAGGCCGAGCGGCGCGCACTGCTGGCGGCCGTCGCCCGGCTGGAGCGGGAGCGCGTCGACGACCTCGACGTGGAGGGGACGCGGTACCGCGTCGTGCGTGCCGAGGAGTACGCGGTGACGGGCCCGGACGGCATCGAACAGCCGCGCCCGACCGACCACGAGCCCCTGGTCCCCGACTGGGAGCGCACCACCAAGGACCCGGACATCGATGACGAGTTGATCCTGGACCCGGACCTGCCCGTCACCCCCACCCAGGCGGTCGAACGCGTGGCGATGCGCGGCCTGCGCTACACCGGCGAACGCTTCCCCCAGGACGTGCGCGCCGACGCGCGGCGGGCGCTGCGCACCCATCCGGACGTCCTCCTGCTGCCGGCGACGTTCACGGTCGTGGAGCAGAAGCCGCACAGTTGGAAGCCCGTCATCGGCCCCCACGCCACCGCGCACGCCGCCCGCAAGTCGCTGGACTTCGCCCTGACGTGGATGTGGCCCCGGATGTACGGCGTCATCCCCTACGACGCCGAGCCGACCGTCGACGCCCGGACCTGGGCGGCGCGCGCGTCCACCGACGAGAGCGTGGCGGAGGCAGCCGAGTACGCAGAGGCGGCCGACGCGCTCCGGGTGGGGCGCGTCAACCGGCTGGAGTTCCAGGACGCCGTGTACCGGATCGTCCGCACCCGTCGCCTGCTGCGCTGGGGCCCCGACGGACCCGAGGGCCCGCGCCCGTCCGACGTCAACAGCCAGGAGCCCACCCGCATCCACCTCGGTCTGGACGAGGACGGGAACGTCCTGCAGGCGGATTGACCCGGCATCAGCCCCTTTCGGCGTGCCTAGACTGCCGTCATGATCGGCGAAACGACACCTGACACCAGTGACGACATACCTGCCCTGCGGATCAGGCCGGGCGGCCCGGCCGACGCGCCGGCCGTCTTGGACATGCTGGACTCGGCGGTGCGCTGGATGAACGAGCGCGGCAACACCGAGCAGTGGGGCACCATTCCGTATTCGCAGAAGCCCGGCGGAGTGGCGCGGGTCGAGCGGTACACGACCGAGAACACCCCCTACATCGCCGAGCTCGACGGCACTCCGGTCGGCGCCCTGGTACTGGACTCCGGGCCCAGCCCCCAGATGCCGATCGCACCGGCCGGGGAACCCGAGCGGTACGTCCGCCTGCTGGTCTCCCACCGCCGCTACGCCGGGCTGGGCATCGGTGCCGCGCTGCTGGCCCACGCCGCCGACGAGACCCGGCGGGCCGGCGTGGACCTGCTGCGGGTCGACTGCTGGGCGGGCGGCGGGGGCGAGCTGGTCGCGTTCTACGAGCGCAACGGCTTCACCCCCACCGACCGCTTCCTGTCCGACACCTGGCCCGGCCAGGTTCTGAGCCGCCGCGTCGGCGCCTGACCGGCCGGAGGGCACGCGATTCCGTCAGCGGCTCACGGGGTGCCCACCAGGGCGGTGATCAGGCGTTCGACCTGGGCCGTGGTGATGGGGCGGGCGTCGGTGGGGGCGGTCATCAGGAGGTGGTGCAGGGTGCCGACCAGGGCCAGGGCGGTCGAATCCACGTCGAGGCCGTCCGGGACCCGGCCGAGGCCCTGCTCGGCGCGGAGGTAGTCGCCGACCGCCGTCTGGACGGCGGTGAAGCCGGGCGCCCCGGCCTGCCACGCCTCCCGTACGCGCCGCGCCGCCGCCGGGCGGGTCACGGCCAGACCCACGACGCCGGGGTCCAGGGCCAGCACCGTCGAGGCGACGTCCGCGAGGTGCCCGTGCACCGTGCCGGCGCCCGCGCGGGACGGGAGGTCGGCGGCCGCGGCGGCGGTGATCGCGAAGCGGTGGAGCACGAGGTCGGCGACGAACTCGTCCAGGCCGGCGAAGTGGGCGTGCAGCACGCCCTTGGCGCAGCCCGCCTCCTCGGTGACGGCCCGGCTGGTCAGCGCGGCGGCCCCGTCCCCGGCCACGACCCGCTCCGCGGCGGCGAAGAGCCGTTCGCGCAGGTCTTCGATGGCCACTCCACGCGGTGACATCAACATCCTCCCGAGATAAGTCCGTTGCCAGTATGGGCGCGCGCCCATACTGTTTGGGCACACGCCCATCCTAGGGCGTGCGCCACTCCGCTCGGGAGGTCTTCCGCATGCAACAGCACAGCACCACCACCGGCACCACCGGCACCACCGGCACCACCGACACGGCCGGCACGGCGGACACCGCGAACACGGGCCAGGCGCAGGCGTGGAACGGGTACGAGGGCGCCCACTGGGCCGCCCACCACGACCGCTGGAACGCGGTGAACGCCGGCTTCGACGGGCTCCTGTTCGAGGCCGCCGCGATCCGCCCCGCCGAGCACGTCCTCGACATCGGCTGCGGCGCGGGCGCCACCACGCGCCTGGCCGCCCGCGCCGCCGGGGGCGGTCGCGCGGTGGGCCTCGACCTCTCCGGGCCGATGCTGGAGCAGGCCCGTGCGGTCGCCGCGCGCGAAGGCGTCGCCAACGCGTCCTTCGTCCACGGCGACGCCCAGGTCCACCCGCTCCCCCGCGCCGCGTTCGACGTGGCGATCAGCCGGTTCGGCGTCATGTTCTTCGCCGACCCCGCCGCCGCGTTCGCGCACATCGCCTCCGCCCTGCGGCCGGGCGGTCGCGTCGCGTTCCTCTGCACGGCGGCGCCGGAGGAGAACCAGTGGCTGACGGAGCTGGCCGCCCTCGGCGACATCCTGCCGATCGGCGGCTTCGGCGCGCCCGGCGGTCCGGGCATGTTCTCCCTCGCCGACGCGGAGGTCGCGACCGGCCTGCTCCGCTCTGCGGGCCTGCGGGACGTGCGCGCCGAGCACGTGGAGGCGTACGGGACCTGGGGCCGAGACGCCCGGGACGCGGCGGACTTCCTGCTCGACTCGGGCCCCGGACGCCACCTCCTCGGCCAGGTCGATCCCGCGACGCGGACCCTCGCGCGGCAGCGCCTGACGCGGGCGTTCCGGCCGTACGAGAGCGACGGCGCGGTCCGGCTGCGCAGCACCGGCCGGCTGCTGACCGCGACCGTCCCGGCCTGAGCGGCGCGCGCGGGCGGGGGCGCGGGCGGGGCGGGACGTGGCCGGGGACCCGAAGGTGACGCGGGCGGCCCCCGCCCTGTACGAATTCCTTCATGACCGAAGAAATCCCCGGGGCGACCGTTCGCCTGTTCATCGCCCTCGCCCCGCCCGACGAGGCCAAGGAGGAACTCGAACGCGAGCTGCACCCCGCCTACGACGCCCATCCGCGCCTGCGCTGGAACCGGATAGAGGACTGGCACATCACGCTCGCCTTCCTCGGAGAGCTCCCGGTCGACACCGTCGCGCTCCTGCGGCCGCCCCTCGCGGAGCTGGCCGCGTCCCGCCGCCCGCTGGAGCTCGCCCTGCGCGGCGGTGGGCACTTCGGGGAGCGGGTGGCGTGGGCCGGGATCGACGGCGACGTCGACGGGCTCCACCTGCTGGCCGCCGACGTGCGCGCGGTGGTCAAGGAGTGCGGGGTCGCTTTCGAGGACCGGCCGCTGCGCCCACACCTCACCCTGGCCCGGTCCCGGCGGGAGGACCCGTTCCGCGCGGCGGACATCGCCGACGGGCTGACGACGTTCACCGGCCGGCGGTGGCCGGCCGAGCGCCTGCACCTGGTCGGCAGCAACTTCGGCCGGGGCCCGGAGCCGATCCGCTACCGCGACATCGAGGCGTGGCCCTTCGGAGGCGGAGCCGACGGTTCCGGGGCGGAGTAGGGTCCGTCATGTACGGGCACGAAACGATACGAAACGGATCCGATCCCCCATGTACGCACCCGAGCGCCAGCACCGGATGGTCCAGCTGGCCCAGGAACGCGGCCGGGTCGACGTTCCCTCCCTGGCGGAGGAGTTCGGCGTCACGCAGGAGACCGTACGGCGGGACCTGAGCGCGCTGGAACGGGCCGGGCTGCTGCGCCGGGTCCACGGCGGCGCGCTGCCGGCCGGGGGGTTCCGCCTGGAGCCGGGGCTCGCCGAGCGGGATTCCACCGCCGCCGCCGACAAGGACCGCATCGCGCGTGCCGCGCTGGCGCTGCTGCCCGAGCGGGGCAGCGTCCTCCTCGACGCCGGGACCACCGTGGCCCGGCTGGCGGCGCTGCTCCCGCTGGACTCCACGCTCACCGTGGTCACCAACGCGCTCCCGGTGGCGGCCCGGCTCGCCGAACACCCCACCCTCAACCTGCACATCGTCGGCGGCCGGCTCCGCCACCGCACGCAGGCGGCGGTGGACGCGTGGGCCCTGCGGGACCTGGCCGAACTCGAACCCGACGTCGCGGTGATCGCGACCAACGGATTCTCGACCCAGACCGGTCTGACCACCCCCGACCTCGCCGAGGCGGCGGTGAAACGGGCCATGGTGTCGTGCGCCCGCCGCGTGATCCTGGTGGCGGACTCCTCCAAGTACGGCGTCCGCCACTTCGCCCGCTTCGCGGCCCTGTCACAGGTGGACGTCCTGATCACGGACACCGGCCTCACCGACGACCAGGCCACCGAAATCGCCACGGCCCACGGCCCGGAGGTGATCCGGGTCTAGGGGGTGTCTGGTGGGTCATGCCATGGGCGAAGCGCCCGGGGCGGCGGTGGGCCGCCCCGGGCGGGGGTCGTAGCGGCTCAGGGGGCCATCTCGTAGGCGCCGGCCAGCGATTCGACGCGTGCCCAGACGCGGGCCGCGCGGTCGGCGTCGACGACGGGGCGGCGTACGGCGCCGAGCGCCCAGGCCTGCTGCGCCTCGGTGGCGGAGTCCTTGCCGTGCAACTCGACCGCGTGCGCGGAGAAGTCGCGTACGAGGACGGAGAACAGCTCGTCGAGGACGTCCTCGTCCAGGCCGGTGAGGCGGGCCTGCTCCAGGATCAGCTGG
Source organism: Streptomyces sp. RerS4 (assembly GCF_023515955.1). Taxonomy (GTDB): domain Bacteria; phylum Actinomycetota; class Actinomycetes; order Streptomycetales; family Streptomycetaceae; genus Streptomyces. The sequence goes on along the minus strand of NZ_CP097322.1, from coordinate 6,888,058 downwards.
CCGTGCACGACCAGGGCGAAGAGCTGGCCGACGGCCAGGAGCAGGTCGAGGTCGCGGCTCTGCTCCTCGTCCGGTGCGGCGGTCGCGACGAACGTGCAGAGGGCGTCGGCCTGTTCGCGGAACCGGGCGACGTTCGGCACGGCGGCGTACGCGTCGTAGGCGGGGCGCCAGTCGTGGAAGCGTACGGAGCCGAGGCCGCGGGCGGGTCCCTGGCGGAAGAGGAAGGCGTCGTCGGCCGCGTCCAGGCGGGTCGGCACGGCGGCGTAGTCGGCCGACTCCAGCAGGTGGTTGCGCATGAACTTCAGGATCAGCGCGAGGTTGACGTGGACCGTGCCCTCCAACTTCGGCAGGCCGCGGATCTCGACGGCCGCCTGGGCGAAGTAATTGTCCTTCTCGAAGCCCTTGGCCGCGATGACGTCCCACATGAGGTCGATGACCTTCTCGCCCTCCGTGGTCACCTTCATCTTCGTCATCGGGTTGAAGAGGAGGTAACGGCGGTCGTCGGGGCCGGCGGTGCGGAAGTAGTCCACGGCCCGGTCGCTGAAGAGCTTCATGCCGACCAGGCGCACGTAGGCGTCGGCGAGTTCGCGGCGCACGTGCGGGAAGGCGGTGACGGGACGGCCGTAGAGGATGCGGCCGTGCGCGTGGGTGACGGCCTCGTACATCGCGTGCTCGCAGATGCCGATGGAGGCGGTGCAGAGGTTGAACTTGCCGACGTTGACGGTGTTGAGCGCGGCGTCGAAGGCGGCGCGGCCGGTGTGCAGGATGTCGTCGGCGCCGACCGGGTAGTCCTCCAGCCGGAACTCGCTGACGAACTTGGAGGAGTCGACGACGTTCTTCACGAGCCGGTAGGCGGGGTGGCGGCTGTCGGCGGCGAAGAAGACGTACCCGTCGGGTCCTTCGACGTCGGTGCGGCGGCCGAAGACGGAGACGAGACCGGCGGCGTTGCCGTTGCCGATGTAGTACTTCGAGCCGGTGGCGCGGAAGCCGCCCCGGCCGTCGGGTTCCAGCAGCATGTCGGTCGAGTAGATGTCGGCGCCGTGCTCCTTCTCCGACAGGCCGAAGGCGAACACCTCACCCTGTTCGAGGAGTTCGGCGGCGCGGCGGCGGGCGGCGGCGTTGTCGCTCTGCCACACGGGGCCGAGGCCGAGGATGGTGACCTGCCAGGCGTACCAGTAGTCGAGGCCGTAGAAGCCGAAGATCTCGTTGAGGGCGGCGATGCGCGCGGTGTCCCAGCGCTTGTCCGACTCCTCCTCGCCGGCGGCGGAGGCCGGCGTCAGGAAGGTCGCGAAGAGGCCTTCCTTGGCGGAGAAGGCGAGGAAGTCGGCCAACCAGGCACGGGAACGGTAGTCCTCGATCAGCCGGCGCTTGCCGCGGGCCTCGAACCAGTCGACGGTGGCGCGCAGCAGGCGGCGGGTCTCGGGGTCGAAGTGCGCGGGGTCGTAGGTGTGCGGGTTGAACAGCAGCGGGTCGGTCATGAGGGGTCGCCTTTCGGGGTCGAGGGCCGAGGGTCGAGGGCCGAGGGTGTCAGCGGGTGCCGGTCAGACCGTGCAGGGTGGCGAGTACGTCGTCCAGCCAGGCCAGCGTCATGCGCTCGTACGCGATGCCCCCGCGGAGCACGACGTGCTGCAGCTCCCGCCCGGGGTCGCCCGGTGCGGGGGCGTCGGGGCCGGTGAAGTCGCGCAGCTCCCCGGCGAGGTAGTGCGTGAGCCGGTCGGCGTGCTCCTGGCGGTGCCGCTCGACCTCGCGGATCAGGGCGGTCGGGTCGTCGAAGGCCGCGCCGCGGATCTTCACGGCCAGTTCGTGCCGGACGCTGTCGGGCTGGATCGGTTCGCGCAGCCAGGCCGCGAGGGCCTCGCGGCCGACGGCCGTGACGGAGTACTCCTTCTTGTCCGGCCGCGCCTGCTGGGCGACGTCGCGCACGTCGAGCCGGCCGTCGTCCTCCATGCGCTTGAGGACGCGGTAGATCTGCTGGTGCGTCGCGGTCCAGAAGTACCCGATGGACCGGTCGAACCGCCGGGCCAGCTCGTATCCGGAACCCGGCTTCTCCAGGAGGGAGACGAGGATCGCGTGTTCGAGGGCCATGCCCCGATCCTTCTATGCAACTCGTTGCATAGACAAGCGCCCCCGCCCCGGTGAGACGAGGGTCACGGACCCCGAACCGAGTCGCCCCGGGGGTCTATCGCGCCTCGCGGAGAGTGAGGACGTAGGTCGCGGTCAGGGCGACGGCGCGGTCCGCGTCGTGGGAGAGGTCCGCGAGGGCGCGGGACGCCGTGGGTCCCGGGATGTCCGCGAGCGCGTGGGTCACGCTGCGGCGGGCGGACGGGCCGAGGGCGTCGTGGGCGAGGCAGGCGACGAGCCGGGCGGCGATCCGATCCGCCGACGCGGGGTCGCCCGCCAGTGCGCTCAGGGCATCGGAGGCGTCGGCGTCGTTGGTCTCCTCGACGATCATCTCGACGAGCGTCGGGATCGCGTCGGCCACTCCGCGCGCCCCGAGCGCCAGAGCCGCGTGCCTGCGGACGACGACGTCGGGGTTCGTGAGGGCGTCCCCCAGCAGTGCGGTGGCTTCGGTGCTCGCCAGCTCGGCGAGGGACCGGACGGCGCGTTCGCGTACCTCGGCCAGCGGTGAGGCAAGTCCCGCCGCCAGAAGCTCCGCTCCACCACCGCCGCCCGCTTGCGCCAAGGCCCAGCGTAGGGCCCCGGCGACGTGCGGGTCGCTCTCCCTCAGCGCCGCCTCGACCAGGGCCTCCACGGGCACCGTGACCCCCTCGACCGAGGCCAGGGCCGCGCGCTGGCGCCTGCCGGCGCTCTCCGAACCCAAAGCCTGCAGGAGTGCGATGGTCTGGAGGACGTCCTCCCAACCGGCGGGTTCCGAGGCACCGATCCGGCGAAGTCGCGTGAGCAGCGCCGTCTCGGCCGCGACGCGTTCGCGCGTCTGACGGATGAGGTCGGCGACGAGTTCCGAGGGCGCGAAGCCGGGATCGTCCAGCGCGGAGCCGACGTCGCGCAGGGACAGCCCCAACGACCGCAGGCTCTCGATGTGGAAGATGCGGCGGATGTCCTCGTCGGAATACTCGCGATAGCCGGCCCCGGTGCGGCCCGTGGGCCGTACGAGGCCGAGCGACTCGTAGTGCCTGAGCATGCGGGCGCTGACCCCGGACCGTCGTGCCACGTCACCGATCAACACTGCCCATCACCCTCACCCCTCCTGGCCGGCCGGCCCCAGGGCCATGATGCGCTTCGCCTCCTCGATCGCGAACTCGAAGCCCGCGTCCGGGTCACGCGCCAGCCGTTCCGTGGCGATGGCGTGCCGGCGCACACGCGGGTCGGGGTCCGTCATCGCGGCGCGCAGGGTCGGCGTGATGGCCTCACCGAGCGCGATCAGCGCCCGGCTCAGGCTCAGCTGCGTCTCCCGCCCGCCGCGCCCGAGCTGCGTCGCCAACGCCGTCGCCAACTCGGGCCCCGCGCCCTCGGGTACGAGCACGACCGCCGCCCGCCAGGCGCTCCGCGCCGCCTCGTCGTCGGCGTCGGCCAGGGCCGCCGGTGTGATCGCCGACCACGCCCGCCGGTCCCCGATCTTGGACAGGGTGTGCCACGCCTGGCTACGCGCCTGAGCCCGCTCCGAGCGGACTTCGGTCAGCAGCTCGGGGACCGTCAAGGACGGTGAGTGGCGGGTGAGCGCCCAGGTCAGCATCTCGCGCACGGAGAAGTCGGGCTCGACGGCGCATCGTTCGACGAGCCTGTCGACGAACCGCCGGTCCGGTGTCGTGCCGGCCTCCAGCGCCGCCCGCAGCCGCACTGACGGGCGGCTGTCGTCCAACCCCCGGAGCGCTCGCGTCGGTTCCGTGTCCTGTTTCGGCATGGTCATCGGGACCACCTCCTTCGCCCCGCAGTGAAGACCTTGTCACCGTGTCAAGGTCAAGTCGTACGTCGTCCACCGGCGGCCGGGCACCACGGTGCGGGGCAGGGGGTTGCCGGGTGGCCGGCGGCGCGGGCACCCTGGGAGGCGGGAACGCGGAGGGGGAGCCGATGGACCGCTCAGTACTGCCGTACCTCTACCACTACAGGGCGTTGCTCCCCAGGCAGAGGGACCGCGAGCCGGTCGGCCCGCGCGACGGCCACGTCCGGGTCTTCGAACACCACCCCGAGGTCCATTTCCTCGACGGCGGCAGGCCTGTGGGGCGTGCGGCGCCCTTCTTCCTGGTGTGGACGCCGGGGCCGCGTGACGGGGCCGGGAACCTCGTCCCGTGTGCGCCGTCGACCTGCCGCCGCTGGGTCGAGGCCGGCCTGGCCTACGCCGCCACCGTGGACGACGTCAGCGGCGAGGTGACCGCCGCCCACCGCCTCGCCACCTCCGTTCCGTGGTGGCAGCCCCTTGCCGCGCGCCGCGCCCTGCGCGACTGGTTGGCGACCCGAGAGCGGTACGAGCGGGTCATGCGCGAGGCCACGGAGGCGTACGAGCCGATCGGCCGCGAGATCCGGCAGGCGGTGCAGGCCGAGAAGGACAAGGCCGCCGAGCGGGCCCGCGAGGTCGCCCGCCGGGAGGCCGAGGCCCGCCGTCGCAGGGAGCGGCTCGCCGAACGGTCGATCTGGGGCTGGTCGGTGCCGACGGGAAGCCCTCGGACGGCGTACGTCTTCCGGCACGACGTCCCCCGCGCCGACGGGCCCGTCTCGGCCCCGGGGGAGGAGACCCCCGCTGTCGCCCTGGCGGAGCTGCGCCGGCAGCTGAAGGAGCTGGAGCCGGACGACCTCCGGTGGGACGGCGCGGCACTCGCCGAGACGGAACGCGAGCTGGAGGGCGTGAGCTTCGGGCGCTGGTGGCGAGAGCTGTTCTACGAGGACCACCTCACCTTCACCTCACCCCCTCCCCCGCCGAGCCGCGGCTCCCACCGGTTCGGCGGCACCGGCTACGGCGGAAGCGGCGGCTTCAGCGGCGGACACAGCTGCGGCTACGGCGGCGGCTACTGACGCCCCGCCGACCGGGGCGGGGCAGGCCTGCCGCGCCGGGCGGCCGTGGACGCTTGAGCGGGCCACCGACCGGCTGATGACGGACGGGTGACCTCCGGGTACCCACGGAGTCGGGCGCGGCCACGCCCCTCGACGCTCGACGCTCGACGCTCGACGGAGCGATCGGCGGGCGCCGCCGGGTGGTACGAGGCGGGTCAGGCGGCGACCGCGTGACGTACGTGGAGGTGTCCGTCGAGGGGGTAGGAGGGAGGGGTTGACGGGAGCGTCCTGTCGAAGGCGTAGCCGCACTTTTGCGCGACGCGGCAGGACGCCACGTTGTCCTCTTGGTGGAGGAGTTCCAGGCGTTCCAGGCCGTCGGCGCGGAAGGTGTCGAGGGCCCAGACGGTGAGGGCCTCCAGGGCTCTCGGGGCCACGCCTCGCCCGCGAGCCCACGCCGCCGTCCGGTAGCCGACCTCGGCGGACGGCTTGCCGGGCGCGACTTCCTTGAGCACCACGTGGCCCACCAACCGCCCCGCCGCCACGGCGCTCGCCGCTTCGAAGACGGCGAAGGCGAGCCGGACGCCCGCCGCCCGATCCCGCTGCGCGGCGCGCACCCACCGCAGCCCGTCCTCCTCGCACGCGATGCGCGTGCTCGTCCCGTGCCGCAGGTCGGGGTCCCGGTAGACCTCGACCAGCGCGGTGACGTCCGCCGCGCGCCAGGGGCGCAGGAGAAGGGCGGGAGCGGTCGGCGTCGCGGAGGCCCGGAGCGTGACGGAGGCGATCATCGGTTGATCGTATGCGGCGCGCCCGGCCCCTTGGCGCCCCGTCAGTCGGATGCGGCGGCCGAGAGGAGGACGTCCACGAGTCGGTCGGCGGCGTCCGGCATGCCGTACGCGCGGGCTCGGTCCGCCATGGCGATGCGGCCGGCGGGGTCGGTGAGGAGGGGGCCGACGGCCTCCGCGAGGGTGTGGCCGGTGACGTCGCCGAGCAGGGCCACGGCGGCGCCCGCGTCGGCGAGGTGTCGGGCGTTGTGTGCCTGCTCGTTGCCGGCCGAGGTGGCCAGGGGGACGAACACGGCGGGCTTGCCGAGTGCGGTCAGCTCGGCGAGGGTTCCCGCCCCGGACCGGGAGATCACCACGTCCGCGAGGGCCAGCACGTCCGGCAGTTCGGCGCCGACGAAGCCGGTCAGGTGGTAGCGGCCCGCGAGCACCGGGTCGAGACCCGCGGCGGCGGCCCGGAGTTCGTCGACGTTGGCCGGACCGCACTGGTGGATCACGTTCGCGTGGCTCAGCAGCCACGGCAGCACCTCGCGCACCACCCCGTTGATCTGCTGCGCGCCCTGGGCCCCGCCGGTGACGTAGATCGTCGGCAGGCGACGGTCGAAGCCCGTCAGGTTCAGGGCGTGCACCGCCTTGTCGGGGTGTCCGGTCAGGACCTCCGGCCGGACCGGGTTGCCGGTGACGACCGCGCGGTCGCGTACGTCGGCGGGCAGCAGCGGGAGCGAGGACTCCGAGGAGACCGCGATGCGGGTCGCCGAGCTCGCCAGCTTCCGGTTGGCCAGGCCCAGCCGGACCGTCTGCTCGTGCAGGACGAGCGGGCGCCGGCACAGCCGGGCGGCCAGTCCGGCGGGCACGGCCACGTAGCCGCCCGTCGCCAGGACCACGTCCGGATGGAACTCGGACACGATCGCACGGGCCTGGGCCACGCCCAGCGGCACCCGCGCCATGTCCTTGACGTTCGCCGCCGACAGCATCTTCAGCGGGTTCGCCGATCGGCGGATCTTCCCGGTGGCGACCGTCTTGAACGCGATGCCCTCCGCCGGGGCGACCCGCGCCTCCAGACCGTCCTGGGTCCCGATCCACAGCACGTCGAGGGTGCCGCCCTCGGCCGCGAGGCGCCCGCGCAGCGTGCGGATCGCCGTCAGGGCGGGGTAGGTGTGACCGCCGGTCCCACCACCGGTCACGAGCAGTCGGAAGGGACGAGAGAGGGAGGATGCGTTCATTGGGCCAACTCTACTGGGGCTCTATCGGGGGTGGACGGCGGAGTGTTCGAAGAGGCGGAGCACCGCCGTCCGCAGGACGCTCATCCCCTCGATCCGGAAGGTCAGACCCCTGCGGAGGTGGAGGTACGAGCGGCTCCGGGCGAGCGCCTCGCGGTCGGGTGCGGCGACGAAGGTACGCCACAGCACCAATTGCTCGCGCAGGGCGGTGAGGCTCCGGTCGAAGAGGGCCGCCGCGTCGGCCGCGCCCAGGGTGTTGGCGAGCAGCCCGGACGTGACGTGCTCCAACGCCTGGCGGGCGTCGCCGATCGCCCGGCCCAGGGTCTTCACGTCCGCCGGGGCGTCCGCGAGCCGGGCCAGGGTCGCCGCGTGCCCGCGGGCTCGGGGCGCGAAGGCCTCCAGGAACCGCCGCTCGTTGTCGATGTCGCGCAGGATGTTCCGTACCGCCTCGCCCCGGCTCGGCTCGGGCGCGTAGCCGGGCGGGTGGACCGGTACCGCCAGGTCGGCGGGGAACGGCACGGCGAGCGCCGGCCCCTCCGGCTGCCCGCCGGCGGCGCGTGCGGCGCGGGCCGCGAGGTTGCGCAGGCCGACGTCGGTCGCGAGAGCGCCCTCGACGCCGCGCAGCAGGTCGCGGTGGTGGCCGTTCAGCAGGTGGTCGAGCGTGGTCTCGGCGTCGGGTCCCGTCTCGGGCGGGGTGTGCTCACCCATGGCCGTCCTCCCTCTCGATGCCGAGGATCGACAGCAGACGCTCGCGGGCGCGTTGGTAGCCCTTGCGGACGGCCGCGGGGGACTTTCCGAGGTGGACGGCGATCTCCTCGTGGTTGAAGCCGTCGAGCGACCAGGCCATCGTCTCGCGTTCGGCGGGAGGCAGCAGGGCGAGGGCGTCCATGATCCGGCGTTGTTCCTCGGTCACGAGGACGGTGGCGAGCGGGCAGGTCCCGCCGGGCCGGTCGGGGACCGGATCCCAGGGCGTGGTCCGGCTCGCGGTCTGGCGCAGGTAGAAGCGGTACGCCGTCCGGCGGAGGTAGGCCTTGGGGAACTCCAGCGTGGCCCATTTGTCCGGCAGGACGGCGCAGAACGCCTCGTGCGCGGCGTCCGCGGCCTCGTACGCCGTGGCGCCCACGTGCATCAGGAACACCGTCACCCGGGGCATCTCGTGGCGGTAGAAGGCCTCGAAGTCGGGGCACTGGGTGGGCGACGGGATGTGCCACTCCGGTCGCGCTCCCACGCGCCCGGCCGTGGTGGGAAGTTCGGTCATGTCGTCCGCCCTCCCCCGTCGGGTTCGCGCGGGGCGTCGCCGCCGACGAGCACCTCGACCTGGCGGTCCCGCGTCCTCTCCGTCAAGCGGCTCCCCGGTGGCAGGGACCGGATCCGGTCCGACAGGCCGCGCTGGTTCACCGCCGCGCGGCGTATGTCCGCGCGGGCGGTGATCCAGAGGTGGACGAGGCGCGACGCACAGGCGATGACGGCCACGATCGCGGCCGTCATCGGTGTTGCCGGGTCCATGGCCGCTCCCTTCGGTCGGCGGGGCGTTCTGCCCGCGTCTGCCGTTCAGAGCGCGCCGGCGGGCGAAGTGTGACATCGCCCCGGTCCGGCCTTGGTCCGTCAGCCCAGGGGTTGGCGGGTTTCGGTGCGGACCTTGAGGGTGGTTTCGGCAATTTTGACGAGGTTGACGGAGGCGGGGGGCTGGAGGGTGGTCTCGGGGGTGACGACCGCCACCGAAGCCGCCGTGTTGCCGTCGGCCCAGGCGCACATGGGCAGGGTGGCGGTGATGCCGTTCTGCTTCGAGGTCAGCACCTGGCAGGTCAGGGTGATGTCGGAGCCGGGCGGGGTGACGTCCCGGGCGGGGACGGCGAGGGTGGCGCCGTCGGCGTCCGTGGCGCCCGCCGCCATCTTCCTGCGGGCCGACGCGGGGTCCTTGAACTGGCCGTACATCCCCGAGATGACGAGGGCGCTCGCCTCCGTGGGCGGACCGGAAGTGTACTGGCCCACGGCCGGCTTCGGGTTGCGGACCTTCGGGTCGTAGGTGCCCTTCAGGGCGGCCGCGCCCTGGGTCTGCGAGAGGTCCTCGACTAGCTGGAACTTCCCGTCCAGCAGCGTCTGCGGCACCGTCAGGCGGTGCGTGGCCGCGGGGAAGCCCGCGCCGCTCACCGTCGAGCCGGCGGCGGCCAGTCGGATCACCAGGAAGCCGACGACGCCGAGTACGACGACCAGCCCCACGACGATCCCGACCACCAGGCCGGTACGGTTCCCGCGCGGCGGCGGCCCCATGGGCGGCTGCCCCATCGGCGGCTGCCCCATGGGTGGCTGCCCCCACTGGCCGTGGCCCGGGTACGGCTGCTGCTGCGGGTACGGCCGGCCGGGGTGGGGCGGTGCGGCGGCGTAGGGCGGCTGGGGGCCGGCGTACGGCTGCGCCCCGTACGGCTGGGGGTATTGCGGCGGCTGGGGCGATCCGTACGGGCCGGCGGGTCCCGGGGGCGGCGGTGGCGTGCTCATGACCACAGCCTATGCAGCGCCACCGGGGAACCTTCCGGTGGGGAGGACACGGTTCCGGAATGGGGCCGGGCTCAGACCCCGACGTGCTTGCGGTACGCCGCTCCCAGGTCGGGTACGTCCACCGACGCGTGGACGGTGAGTCCGGCGGAGGCCGTGTGGGCGCGCAGCAGTTCCAGCACCGCTTCGCTCAGGCGAGCCTTGACCTCCGGGGTGCGGCCGGGCAGCAGGGCCACGTCCACGTGGACCACGGCGTGTTCGGGCGCGCCGTCCGCCACGTACGTCTCCTCCCGCGCGATGCGGCGAAAGCGCGTTTTGCAGGTGTCGAGCGGGGTGTCGACGGCTTCGGCGGTGAGCCGGTGCAGAGCGGCGGCGAAGGCCCGACGGTCGAACGCCTCCGCCAGGGAGGTCGAGTAGTCGACGGTGATCTGCGGCATGGCGGGGCTCCGAGGCTATGCGGGAACGTTTCTCCACAGCCATCCCCCCCCCACCCACGGCAGGGTGCGATCATCGAAGCGAGCGGTGACGGATGAGGAGGTGGCCCCGATGAGTGTCCCGTCGTGGGGTTCCGGAGCGGACCCCTGCGCCTGCGCGGTGGCCGCCGCCGTCGACGCGGGCCGGGTGCCGGCGCACGGACCGGCCGAGGAGGCCTTGGCCCGGATCGCCGTACGCGACCCCGACGTGCGGGCGTTCACCGCCGTGTGGCCCCGGGTGGCGGCCGAGCGGGCGGCCGACGTCGCCCGGCGGATCCGGGCCGGGGAGCGGCTGCCGCTGGCCGGGGTGCCGCTCGCGGTCAAGGACACCGAGGGGCTGACGTCGCGGCAGACGGCCCTGCTGCTGGAGGCCGGCTGCGTGCCGGTCGGCGCGACCGCCACCCCCGGCCGGGGCACCCGCTGGCAGACCTGGGGGTCCACGGAACGCGGACCGACCCTCAACCCGTACGATCCGCTGCGCAGTCCGGGCGGTTCCTCCGCCGGCTCGGCCGCCGCCGTGGCGGCCGGGATGGTGACGCTGGCCACCGGCAGCGACGGCGCCGGGTCGGTACGCATCCCCGCCGCCTGGTGCGGGGTCATCGGCCTCAAGCCGACCAACGGCCGGGTGCCGTCGCGGGACGGGGCCGGTCTGAACGTCGCCGGGCCCCTCGCCCGGCACGCCTGCGACGCGGCCCGCTACCTGGACGTGCTGACCGGGACACCGCCGGGGCCCGCGCCCCGGCCGCCCGTACGGCCGCTCAGAGCCGTCTGGTCGGCGACGCTGGGGCTCACCACGACGGACGACGCCGTCGCGACGACGGCCCACGCCTTCCTGGAGGCCCTCGCCGCCTCCGGAGCCGTGGCCCTGCGGGAGTTCCCCGTACGGCTCACCGATCCCACGCGGGCGTGGCAGGACCTGCGCCGGGCGGGGAAAGGGGGCGCGGGCCCCGAGGCGTCACGGTGCCGGGCCGCGCTTCGGGCGGAGCTGGACGCGGTGTTCACCCGGGCCGAGCTGCTGGCCACGCCGACCACACCCAACCCGCCGCACGGGCACGAGGGGCCCGGGGAGGTCATGAGCGTGGCCCTCACCTGGGCGTTCAACATCAGCGGGCACCCCGCGATCAGCCTCCCCGCCGGGTTCACGCCGGCCGGGGAACCGGTCGGGCTGCACCTGGTCGCCCCTCCGGGGCGGGAGCGGGACCTGCTGGCCGTGGCCACGGCCGCCGCCGGCCCGGTCGGGACGCAGCGTACGTTTCCCGCCAGGACAGCGTCAGGTTGACCGGGGACGTGCGGTGTCGCGGCCGACCGCGTGGCAAAGTCGGTCGGGTATGCCGTCGGGCGGGCGGACAGGGACGTATCGGGGCGGCCGGGGCCCGCCCCGAGCGGGACCCCGTACCGCGCGACGGGCGACGGGCGACGGGCGACGTTGAGTCGAAGCGGGAACAAGGCACGGCGGCACCAGGCACAGCAGCACCAGGCACGAAGGCATGGGGGACAGCGATGATCGGTGTGTTCAGGCAGAGGGAGATGCGACAGTCCGTCGGCGCCCTGGTGGAGGCGGTCGGGCACCTGAACCCGCCCGCGTCCGGCGAGACCGTGTGTCGCGCGCTCTGCGAGGCCATGGGACGGCGTCGCGGGCGGCACATCGAGTTCCGTACGACGTCCTTCCCCCCGGGTACCGCCAGCGGGCTCGCCCTCGACCTCGGCGAGCGGGACCTGGTCATCGTGGAGAAGAAGACCGCCCCCGACCATCAGGTCATCATCACCGGCCACGAGCTGCGCCACCTGGAGCTGGGGCACTGTCACCAGCACCTCGACGAGGGCTCCGTGGCCGCCCGGCTGCTCGACCACGACGCCGACCTGCGGGGCGTCGTCGCCTCGGTGTTGTCCGTGGCCGGTCGCCAGACCCCCGCGCTGATGGAGCGCGACGGATCGCGGGCGCGCCGCCAACAGCGGGAGGAGCAGGCGGCGGAGCAGTACGGGCTGGAGCTGGCGCACGCCGTGCAGCACCTGCTCGCCGACCCCGGCCCCGAGCGCTTCGACCGGGATACGACGTCCGGCCGGATCGGCGCCGCCCTCGGCCATCCGGGCGCCCGGGGCTGAGGCCGGCCGGTGGTGTCGGATCCCGGTTTCCTGATCCCGGCGTTGCTGGGCGCGGTGGCGAGCCTGATGCGGCTGCCCAGCCTGCTGCGCAGTCCCCGCGATCCGCTGCTGCGGGCGGTGACGGCCTTCCTCGTCTCCACCACCGGGGTGTTCTTCTTCGGCACCATCCCGATGATCGCGAAGGTCAACGAGGTCACCGGCGTCCCGAACCTCGCGGCCCCCTTCGTCTACACGTGGGTGATGGCCTGCTCCGGCTCCGGCATCGTCCTGATCATCAACTGGCGCGGCGGCTCGCCCGAGCGCATCCGGCGGGCCAGCCACGCCTGCCTCGCCGTCTACGCGGCCCTGAGCGTGGCCCTGTTCACGCTGTTCGCGCTCGGGGACGCGCCGGTCGAGCGGCTGCGTGACCTGGACACCTACTACGCGACCACCCCTTACATCCGTGAGATGATCGTTCTCTACCTGCTGGCCCACACGGCGGCGGCCCTGGTCATGTCGTCTCTTTGTTGGCGCTGGCTGCCGCACGTCACGGGAGAGCTCCGTACGGGACTGGCCCTCATGATGACCGGATTCGCACTCACCCTGTGCTATGACATGTGCAAGTTCGCGGCCGTCGGCGCCCGGTGGGCCGGCCTCGACTGGGACGCGCTCAGTACCGACGTCGCCCGTGCGCTGAGCGCGGCGGCGGCTCCGCTGGTCGCCTGCGGCTTCGCCATCCCGCTGACCGTGCAGCGCCTGCGCGGGCCGTGGCGGAACTGGACCCGCTACCGGCGGCTCGGCCCGCTGTCCCGGCTGGTGGGGAGCCTCGCGCCGCGCGGCACGACGGTCCGGATGGCGTTGCTGTGTCCGCTGGGCGTACGCCGGCTCCAGCGAGAGTCCGCGATCCGCGACGGTCTGTTGACCCTGAACCCCTACTTCGACCTCGCCCTGCGCGCCCGCGTGTTCGAAGAGGCCAGGGCGTGCGGCACGGACCCGGCCGAGGCCGCGGCCGACGCCGACGCCGCGATGTTCCTGGCCGCGGTGGCCGCGTTGCGCGCGGACCCCGAGCGTCGGGTGATCACGTCCTCGCGCGGGCTCCAGGAGGGGACGGGCGAGTACGGAGACCTCGTCCGGATCTCGCAGTCACTGTCACACACCCCCGCCGGCAACGGAGCCGGGCCGCGTGGTGTCCGAGCCTCAGGGGGCACCTCATGAACAACTGGTACTACTACGTCCTCGTCGCGCTGCTGTTCGCCGGCTTCGCGCTGCGCGGGCCGGGAGTCCTGCGGGCCTGGCGCGACCCGCTGGTGCGGTCGGTGTCCGTCCTGTTGCCGCTGGCCGCCGCCGTGTTCTTCTTCGCGGCGCCGCCGACGGTCGCGCGGGTGAACGAGCTGACGGGCGTGCCGAACTTCTCGGCCCCGCTGGTGTACGGCATCGTCACCGCCCTCAGCGCCGCCCTGGTCAACCTGGCGATCACCTGGCGCGGAGGCCCGGAGGAGCGCCGCCGCACCGCCACCCGCTGGTGCGTCGGCGCCTACGGGGCCCTGATCGCGGCGATGTTCACGCTGTTCGCGCTCGGGGACACGCCCGACGAACGACTACGGGACTTCGACACCTACTACGCCACCACCCCGTACATCGGCCCGATGATCGTGCTCTACATACTGGCCCACGCGTTGGCGAGCGGGATCCTGGCCTCGCTGTGCCGGCGCTGGGCCCGCGAGGTGACGGGGCTGTTGCGGGTCGGCCTGCTCGTCATCGTGTACGGGTCGGTCGTCGCGCTCGTTTATGACACGTGCAAGCTGTTGGCCGTCGGCGCGCGGTGGACGGGTCACGACTGGGACGCGATGAGTACGACGGTGGCGCCGGTGGTCGCCTCGGTGGCCTCCCTGTTCCAGTGCGTGGGGCTGGCGCTGCCGTCCGTCGGGCACGCCCTGGCCCGGCAGTGGCGGAGCTGGTCGCAGTACAAGCGGCTCGGCCCGCTGTGGCGGATCACGCGCGCGGTGACCCCGTACGAGCAGGTACGCCTGCCCTGGTGGTCCTCGCTCGGCAAGCGGCACCTGCGCCGGACCTGCGACATCCGCGACGGGCTGCGGCTGCTGACCCCGTATCTGGAGCCCGGTGGGCGGCACGCCGACTCCCCCGCGCACACCGACTCCCCGGCGCACACCGACTTCCCCGCGCCCGCCGCCGGAAGGCTCGCGCCGGGCTCGGCGCGGTACGTCGCCCTGGTGACGGCGGCGTACCGCACGCTGCGCCCGTCGCCGGTCGATCACGAGACGGACGGGTTCGAGACCATGCTCGAAGGCGACGACGACAGGCTCGTGCGGCTGTCCGACGCGCTGCGCGTCCTGACCGTGCTCGACGCGCGGCCCGCCGACACGGCCGTCGCCACCGATGCCGTCGGCACACCCCGCCCCCCGGCGGCCCACCAGAGAGCAGCCACATGAACGCCCCCCGGAACACCTGCCCCGCGGCCGTGCGGCGCAGGGCCGTCGTCATCGGCGGGAGCCTGGCCGGAACCCTGGCCGCCGCCGCGCTGCGCGACGTGGTGGACGAGGTCCTCGTGGTCGACGGCGACGAGCTGCCCGAGGGCGCGGCGGCCCGCAGGGGGCTACCCCAGGGCGATCACGCGCACATGTTCTGGAGCGGCGGGGTGCGGGCGGCCGAGGAGCTGCTGCCCGGGATCACCGCCCGGTGGCTGGCGGCGGGCGCGCACCGCGTCCCGATCCCCACGGGCATGGTCGGGTTCAGCGCGCAGGGCTGGTTCCGGCGTTGGGGCCGGGCCGAGACCCACTTCGTGATCGCGTGCACCCGCGCGCTCCTGGACTCGGTGGTGCGCGAGGCGCTCACGGCCCGGCCGGGTGTACGGATCCTCGGGCGGACGCGGGTGGAGGGCCTCACCGGCGGCGCGTCCCGGGTGACGGGGGTGCGGGTGCGGGGGGCCGACGGTCGCCAGGAGGTCCTGGAGGCCGACTTCGTCGTCGACGCGAGCGGCCGGGGTTCCCGGGCACCGGCGTACCTGCGGGAGCTGGGGGTCACCGCCGCGCCCGAACGGAGCCTGGACCTCGGCCTGGTGTACGCGACGCGGGTCTTCCGCGCGCCCGAGGGGGCCGAGGGCTTCCCGATCGTCACCGTGCACCCGCTGCCGCGGACCGGTCGCCCAGGGCGGGGCGCGAGCATCCTGCCGGTCGAGGGAGGGCGGTGGATCGTCACGACGGTGGGCAGTCGAGGGGGCGAACCGACGGGGAACGCGGCGGACTTCGAGCCCTTCGCGCGCGGGCTGCGCCACCCGATCGTCGGCGAGATCATCTCCCACCTCGAACCGCTCACGGAGGTGGCGATCAGCCGCAGCACCCGCAACACGCGGCGCTCCTTCGAGCAGGTGCGCCGCTGGCCCGAACGATTCGTCGTCCTCGGGGACGCGCTCGCCGCGTTCAACCCGCTGTACGGGCACGGCATGTCGGCCGCCGCGCAGTCGGCGCTCATCCTGCGCGACCTGGCACGGTCCGACGGGGTGGAGGCGCCGCGGCTGGCCCGGCGGGTCCAACGGGCCGTGGCCCGGCCGGTCTCCGCCGCCTGGGATCTGGCGGTGGGGCAGGACGTGTTCTTCCCGGGGGTGCGGGGCGGCGGGCCGAGCCGCCGCGACCGGGCCCTGGCCGGGTACGTGGACCGGCTGGTGCGTACGAGCTGCGGCAACTTCACGATGGTGCGGGACCTGACGGCCGTGACCTCCCTCCAGGCTCCGCTGACCACCCTGGTCAGGCCCCGCGTCCTGCTGAGCGCCGCGCGCGGCCCCCTCCTGCCGCCACTGGAGGGCCCGCCCCTGTCGGACCGAGAACGGGCCCTCGTACGGCTCGGTGGACGGACGCGGGCAGGAGGCGGCACGCGGCTCGGGCGGGGTTAGGTCCGGCCATGCAACCCTCCTCGAACCGGCCGACGGCCGAGGCGATAGTCGCCTCCGTGCCCGGTCTCGCGCCCTACGCCCGGCCCGCCGTCGTGCTCCGTCCGACGCCGGGTGCGGACGGGGCGCCGGGTCGCCACGAGAGTTCCGTCGGCGGGCCGTTGCTGTGGCCCGCCGGTGCGCCGTGGCCGCACTGCTCCGTGCCGGACGAAAGGGAGCCCACCGGGTTGCCGCCCGTCGCGATGGTGCCCATGACGGGCTGCAAGTTCGGCGGCCGGCCCACCTGGCACCTGAACCATCCGCAGAAGTTCGTTCACGGTGGCGAGCGATTCCACCACGGGCATCACGGTGGGCCGGTTCGGCGACTTCCGCGTCTTCGCCTGCCCGACGGACGCGGGGCACGGTTACGAGTTCGACGTGCACTGAGCCTCCGCCAACTTGAAGACGCAGGTCAAAGGGCTGGTTTGATCGTCTGTCAAAGTAAAAACGAAAGGTTGGCTATGTGGGAAGGCTGCACCCCGGTTCTGGGGGCAGAGTCCGAGCCGTTCCTCCGGGAGATCACCGGCTGGGAGATCCCCGGCATCGGCGAGATGGACGTCGAATCCGAGGGGTACCGCACGTCGGTGATGCCGTTGGACGGGTCCCTGCACATCGAGCTGGCTTTCTCCGATGCGTACGTGGAGTCCGAAGCGATGCCGTACCGGCGAATCGGGCCTGTGCTCCTGATCCTTAAGGACGTGCGGTCCCTCGGCATGGAGACCCTCGGGGCCCCGATGGGCCCGCTGTGGAAGCGGGTGCTGCAGGGGGATTCCCAGGACGAGCTGCTGCGCATGGTCTGGGACGAAAACGAGGACGTCCTGCATGTGAGGGACGGTGGCACGGTCCTGAGCTGCCGGGGTGGCATGTGGCACTGGCAGGTCGGCTTCCGACCACCTGCCTGAGCCAGACACCGACTCCGCACCGACCCCGCCCGTGCCGCCCACCTCCTGTACGCCCTGCTCGTGCTGACGAACCTCGAAGTCAACCGCTGACCGATGATCTTCTGACGGACGGCTCGTAGGCGAGATGCGGTTCTGGCGGCGCGCGGGCTCACTCAGTCAGGTCGGAGCCGGGTGAGGGGATGACAAGGCCCGGACGTGGTCGGGTGAGAGGTGCAGCTCGTATGGCAGGCAGCAGTCAGAGCAGAGGGTCGCGACCAGTGTTCCGCAGGCGCAGACCTGGTTCAGTCCCCCGTCGGGAGTCGCCCCGCAGCATGCGGCGGAGGCGTGCCGCGTCATCAAACCGCGGCAGTCATCCGGGTTCATGACGACATTGCCTCGCGGCCCCTGCGAGACCAGTGGTTGCCCGTCGATGTTGTAGCGAATTCCGTGCCGTGGCATCACCGGGCCGGGTGCCTCGGCAACGACGAGAGGCGGGCCGTACGGTTCCGTCTCGATCGCGTAGCAGCCGGACGGCACAGTGGCCGGCGAAGGCCCCATTTCCTCCGCCTCCCACCAGGCGTAGTCGGGAGCCTCGGGCACCGCCGGCAGACGCTTCAGCGGCCTCGTCAGCGCAGCGCCGCAGGCAGCGCACGCAAACACGGTCATCTCCGGCGCGGTCCGCTCGACCATGGTGGAGTCAGGCACAGCGGCCTGCTCGCTGCCCAGCCGGCCACTGGCCCCATCCTGATGACGCTGATCTTCCATGAAGGAACCGTACCGAAACGCGCTGATCGCCCCGTGGCCGCCTCCGCCGAAACCAGACGGACGATCTACCGCGCGGACTCACGCCCGTGACCAGCCCGAATACCCCGAGGACCGGTCACACCAGCCCTTTGACTGACCCGGCTGCTCGCGGAGGGGCGGAGGGCGGAGTCAGTGGATGACGCGGAAGCTGCGCCAGGGCCGGCTGTCGGGGGCCGTCACGTTCGAGAGGGTCGTGGCCACGTAGGTGCCGTCGGGGCGGTCTTCCTCCTCCTTCGCGCAGTCGGGCGAGTGGTACAGGACGATGTCGACGAGGGTGTTGTTCTCCACGTGGGCCGCGCCCTTCGGGAGGCCGATGGGGTGGCAGCCCTTCACCGAGCTGTTGGCGTATGTCACCTCGACCGGCGAGTCGTGCGCGCGGAAGGTCAGCATGCCGACGGTGCTCCGGCCGAAATCCGAGCAGGCGGTGACGGTGAGCAGCAGTGCGGCGGCCCCGGTGATGACGCCGATGCGCCGGCGGTGGGTCGTCATGGCAGGGTCCTCGTCTGTGTGGTGACGGCTGTCCTGGGCACAGCCTGCATCCGGGGTGTGCGCCCGGCATCCGGGGCGCGGCCGGTCGGATGAACCGGCGCGGGGCGAGGGCCTCGCCGCGGTGGATGCGGGGCGTCGGCCGTGTCGGACCGGGCGACGGCGAGGGAGCCGGTGCCGGGTGGGCGCGGGGAGGGCGCGTGGCCGGCTATCCGCTCGGCGGGGCGGCGGGCGTCGAGGCGCGGTGCCGGCCGGTCCGAGGGTCCGGTGACTTCGTTGACGTGGTGTCAGGCCCGCCCCGGTGCGGGGTGCGCGCTCCGATGGGAGAGGATGGCTCCGTTCCGGATGCGTACAGGCGCTCGAACGAGTACACCTCGCAACACGACCTGACAGGTGACAAGGTGACGACACCACACATACGGCGCCCGGCGGCGGCACCCCTCGCCGCGGCCCCGGCCCCGATCCCGGCGCCGATCTCGGCCCCGCGCCGCCGATCGGAGGCTGTCCGTTGACCCGCGACCCCCTCCTCCACGACTGGATCGTGGCCGCCATCGCCCTGGCCGCGGGCGGTGTGGCCGCCCTGTTGCTGCGGGTCCTGCTCAAGTGGCTCGGCAAGCACGCGAGTCGGACGCGCTGGAGCGGGGACGACGTCATCGTCGACGCGCTGCGCACCCTCGCGCCCTGGGCGGCCGTCGTCACCGGCGCGGCGGTGGCCGGTTCGGTGCTGCCGCTCACCGCGCGGCTCTCGGGGCTGTTGAACCAGACGCTGACCGCGCTGCTGATCGTCATCGCGACGCTGACGGCGGCCCGCGTCATCGCCGGACTCGTCCAGTCGGTGGCGGCTTCCCGGACCGGCGTGGCCGGTTCGGCCAGCATCTTCGTGAACATCACCCGCGTCGTGGTCCTCACGATGGGCGTCCTGGTGGCGCTGGAGACCCTCGGGGTGTCCATCGCGCCGCTGGTCACCGCCCTCGGGGTGGGCGGTCTCGCGGTGGCGCTGGCGCTCCAGGACACCCTCGCGAACCTGTTCGCGGGCGTCCACATCCTCGCCTCGAAGACCGTGCAGCCGGGCGACTACATCCGGCTGAGCAGCGGCGAGGACGGCTACGTCGTCGACATCAACTGGCGCAACACCGTGGTGCGCGACCTGTCGAACAACCTGGTCATCATCCCCAACGGCCGGTTGGCGAAGACGAACATGACCAACTACACGCAGCCGGAGCAGCAGCTGTCCATCCTGGTCCAGGTCGGGGTCGGCTACGACAGCGACCTGGAGCACGTCGAGCGGGTGACGCTGGACGTGGTCGACGGGGTGATGGTCGACATCGCGGGCGCGGTCCCCGACCACGAGGCGGCCGTCCGGTTCCACACGTTCGCGGACTCCCGGATCAACTTCACGGTGATCCTGGGCGTCGGCGAGTTCAGCGACCAGTACCGCATCAAGCACGAGTTCATCAAGCGGCTGCACCGGCGCTTCCGGGCCGAGGGCATCTCGATCCCCGCCCCGACCCGTACGGTCTCCCTTCGCCAGGACGGCGAGCCGGCGAGCGAGCCGGCGCCCACCGCGCTCCCCCACCAGCGGGACGCCCCGCCGCCGCTCCTGGCGGACAGCGGTCGCTGACCGACCCGCGCGGCGACGGCGGCGGTCGTACGGGGCCCCGTTCAGCGCTGTGACAGCTCGGCGGGCGCCTCCTGGACCACCCAGCCGTTGCCGTCGGGGTCCTCGAAGGACAGGAACGAGTTCCAGGTCTCGCCCTTGCCCTCCTCCCAGCCCGTCGCCCCGACGTGCCGGACCGGCGAGACCTCGACGCCGCGCTCCAGCAGTCGGGCGCGGGCCGTCTCGATGTCGGTGACGCACAGCTGGATGCCGTGCAGGGTGCCGGGGGCCATCGTCTTGGTCCCGGGCGCCGGCGGCATGCCCCGCAGCAGGGCGATCGAGCAGCGCGAGCCGGGCGGGGTGAGCTGGATGACGCGCATCCCGGGCGCGACCTCGTCGTCCACGTCGACCGCGAAGCCGAGCCGGTCGGCGTAGAACTCCTTCGCCCGGTCCATGTCGGTGACGGGGACCGGGACGACTTCGAGCGTCCAGTTCATGGGCGGGGCGACCTCCGTGGGGCGGCTTTGCGTCGGGCGGCGAGTTCACGTCGGGCGGCGGGTGGCGGACAGGGAGAGGGAGCGGACCCAGGGTTGGTCCGCGAGCGTCTCCACATCCTCTCGCGAAAGGGTGCCCGTGAGGACCGTACGCGCCACATCGGGGCCGCTCGCGCTCTCCACCCCGGCCCGTCTGAGTTGCTCCAGCTGGTCCGGTGACGGCGGCTCGGTGAGCCGGACGAGCACCGTGAGGTCGCGGGCGCTCGGGTCACGGCCCTCGGCGTCCATGGCGATGCCGAGGGCGGGGTCGACCTTCTGGTAGTCCATCGACCGAGGCTAGAGGTCGGTCGCGTCGAGGAGCCCGTGGCCCCACTTCGGGTGGAACGTTCCCGAACCGCTGCCGGGGACACTGGCGTTGGACTTCAGCAGCTCCTTGAAGCCGTCGGGGTCACAGGTCGCGTCCCGCTGAAGCACCAGCGCCGCGATCCCCGCGATGAACGGGCACGCCATGCTGGTGCCCTGCATGCCGACCTCGCGCGGGCCCGTGATGAGCTTCCGGGGCAGGTCTCGGGCGTCGCGCGACAGCGCGGAGATGATGATGGCGCCGGGCGCGGTGATGTCGGGTTTGCGCGTCCCGTCGCGCAGCGGCCCCTCGCTGCTGAAGGAGGCGATGTCCCCGAGCTCCAGCCAGGGGGCCTCCGCCGCGATCCCGTCGATGTCCTTCCACTCCGTGCGGGTGGTGGAGGCGGCGACCGTGACCGCCGCGGCGGCGGCGCCGGGCGAGCCGATCTTCAGCGCGTCGTGCACGTTCGGTCCGCTGAACTGCGGCTGTGGCCGGGCTTCGGGGTCGCCGAGCATCCACATGTCGACCGTTCCGTCGGTGACGGATCCCCCGCGCACCAACAGCCTCCAGGAGGCGCGCGGCGCACCCGGGCCGGGGGGCGCCGGGTCGACCTGCACGAAGAAGTTGACGTCCCCGTTGTCCGGGCTGGGGCCGGGCGTGACGATCTGGACGAGGCCCTCGGACAGGTCGAATTCCGCCGCCGTGTTGCCCGAGGTGTGGACCGGCTGGAACGGGGTCGTGATGCCCGACGGTGTGGCCATCGCGATCTCGAAGCGGTCGCCGCCCCCGTACCAGCCGTTGATCGCGAAGACGTCCGGCCTGCCGGCGCGCATGCCCGGGTGGCAGGGGACGGCGCGCACCGCGCCTTCGGGGACCTGGATGCGGGCGTGGATGTCGTCGTCGCCCTCGTTGCCGGCGGCGCAGCACACGATCCGGCCCGGACCCGATTCCTCCTCGATCGCCCGGGACATGGCGTCGCTGCCGTCGTGCGCGTCGGAGTGCCCGCCGAGACTCAGGTTGACGACGGCCGGCAGCCCGAGGTCGCGGGCCACCCGGAAGACGTACTGCACGCCGTCGATGATGTGGGCGTCCTGGAAGTCGGTCTTGACGATCACGAGGCGGGCCCCGGGGGCGACCCCGTTCGATCCGGCGGCGATGCCGGCCACGTGGGTGCCGTGCCCTTCGACGTCCCGGGACAGCGTCCCCGGGGTCCCGGCCCCCGTCTGCGACAGGCGGAACTCGGCGCCGTACCGGCCCTCCGGCACCCCGTTCCCCCCGAGGATCGTCTGGTCCCAGATCCGCTCGATCCGGCCGGCGAACGCCGGATGGTCGGGGTCGATGCCGGTGTCCACGACGCCGATGACGACGCCCTCGCCGCTCGCGCCGGTACGCGTGCGGAACTGCTGTACGTGGACCTTCTCCAGGGCCCGGTTCAGGCAGGGCCGCAGTCGGGTGGAGGGCACGATGCGCCGGACGGCGGGGTGCGAGGCGAGCGCTTCGAGTGCGTCGAGGGAGACGATGGCGGTACGGACGGCCCGGCCGCCGGCGTTGACCACGAGGTCGTCGCCGAGGCCGTAGTCGGCGAGTCCCTCGTCGAGGGCGACGTCGGGATCGCAGATGAGGGACACCACGACGCGCAGCGGCTTGGCCCGCTCGCGCACCGAGACGAGGCCCAGGGTGCGGGCGTTGCGGGCGAGGGGGGAGCGCCTGCGGCCCTGCTGCTCGTAGCGCTCGTAGACCGCCGCCAACGGGGGTGCCAGCTTCTTGAAGTCCATGGCCACCAGGGTTGGACCCGGCACGCGGTGGGCCGGCGCCGACAGGCCCCCGCGATGCGAACGTCACACGATGTGACGACGCCGGCGACGCGGTCGGTGGAGCGCGCGCGGCCCGTACGCGCCATGCCCGCGCGCCGTCCGCTCCCCGGCGGGGTACGGTGCCAGGCGGCGCGGACCGGCCCGCGGTTTCCACGAACAGACAGGGTGAACATGTTCGATTCGGCGCAATCGGTGCGGGAGAATCCGTACCCCGACAGTCACGTCCTCGGTGAGGGCGCGCAGCCGCACCCGCTGCTGGCCCCGGTGCTGCCGCTGCTGGGCCGCTGGCACGGGCGGGGGCAGGGCCAGTACCCCACCCTGGAGCAGGACTTCCGCTACGAGCAGGAGGTCACCTTCAGCCACGACGGGCGCCCCTTCCTGCGCTACGAGGCCCGCGCGTGGCTGGTGGACGAGGCCGGGGCGCCGGTGCGTCCGGCGGGGCGCGAGGCGGGGTGGTGGCGGGTGACTCCCGACGCGGGTCTGGAGGTGGTGCTCGCCCACCCCACCGGGATCGTGGAGACGTACGTGGGGCGGGTGTCCGGTACGGAGATCGAGATCGAGACGAAGGACGTGGCGCTGACCCCGCTGGCCAAGGAGGTCACCGCGACGCGACGCCACTACAGCCTGGACGGCGACCTGCTGACGGTGGTTCACGACATGGCGGCCGTCGGGCAGCCCCTTCAGCACCACCTCACGACACGCCTGCGGCGCCGCTCCTCCTGAGCAGTACGCGGGTGGCCTCGCGGCCTCGCGATCTCAGACGGAGGATCCGCTGTCGACGACCAGGTCGGTGCCGACCACGGAGCCGGCGGCGGGCGAGGCCGGGTAGAGGACGGCGGCCGCCACTTCCTCGGCCTCCGCGACCCGACCGAGCGGGTTCTCCGTCCTGACGCGCTCGGCGCGGTGGGCCTCGGTCTCGCCCGGGTGCGGCGACATGGGCCCGGCGGAGACGCCGGGGCTGCCCAGGGTGAGCCGGTGAGGGCGAGCAGCGCGATGTCGGCGGCCCCCACGGCGAGTCCCCCAGGTGTCGGTACCGGCGTCGGTGGAAGCGGTGCTCCTCCCCATGCCGTCCCCCCTGTTTTTGACCGGCCGGTTCATTATTCGGGCATGCGAGAGTGTGGTGTGGTCAGTCGAGCAGGCTCAGCGCCTGCTCGACCGCGTCGCGCACGCGTGCGGGGCCCGGCGAGGCCTTCCCCACGACGCGCACCCCTTGCAGCAGCACCAGGATCAGGCGGGCCGGGCCCGCGCGGGTCGCGCGCGGCCGCCTCGGCTGCGTAGCGGCGGACGGGCTCCCGTACGGCCGGCAGGGCCGGTCCGGGCCGCGAGAGGTCCGCGACGAGTCGCGGGTCGACCGAGTCGACGTACCGGTCGAGCGCCTTGAGGGACAGCTCGTGCTTGCTGCCGACGTCCAAGATCACAAGGCGGTCTGGAACGATCATTCAACAATGTCCCAACGCGCCCGGGTGGGCCATCCGTGGTGTGCTCGGAAAGGGGAACCGAGAGCCGATCGAGAGCCGAGGAGGAGCGATGAGCAGGAACCTGCGGGCCCGGGACATCATGACGAGCGGCGTGATGTGCGTCCGGGAGGACCAGACTCTGCTGGACGCGTCGCGGATGATGCGCGACCTGAACGTCGGCTGCCTGCCGATCTGCGGCGACGACCAGCGCCTCCAGGGGCTGATCACCGACCGCGACATCGTGGTGAAGTGTTGCGCCGAGGGCAAGGACCCGGCCTCGGTCCGCGCCGGGGAGCTGGCCGGCACCCTGCACTGGGTGGACGCGGACGCCGCCGCGCAGGAGGCGGTGGACACGATGGAGGTCCACCAGATCAAGCGGCTGCCCGTCATCGACGTGGCCGGCGGCCACCGCCTGGTCGGCATGATCACGGAGGCGAACCTGGCGAAGAACCTGTCGGACGAGGAGATCGCCGAGTTCGCGATACGCGTCTACGCCGCGAACTGATCGCACGCGCACGGTACGGCGCACGGCACGGCTCGGGCGGGCGGACGGCCGGCCGCCCGCCCCGGACAAGACCCCCCGGGCCGGACGGGGTGCCCGGCCGCGTCCGTTGGACGACCCTCAGGCGATGCCCACCGTGAACGCGGCGCGGTAGCCGGCCGCCTCGGCAACGGGGGCCAGGGTCATGGTGGCGCCCGTCTCGCGGTAGCGGCCGTCGCGCTCGTTGGGGTGGGCGGGGGCCGGGCGGCGGGCGTACGGGTGGCGGGCGTACACCTGCCGCAGGAGCGGCTCCGGGAAGAAGAACTGCGAGGTCGTGCCCTTGCCGGAGTCGGGCCGGACCTTGAAGTGGATGTGCGGGGCGAGGCCCGCGTACCAGCCGGGGACGATGGTGTGGAACGCGCAGCGGCCCGCCGCGTCGGTGACCTGGGTGCCGCGCAGGAAGGTGGCGCCGCCGGTGGAGTAGTCGCCGGCGGCGTCGGCGTGCCACACGTCGATCGCCGCGTCCGCGAGCGGCCGGCAGCCGTTCGACACCCGCACCAGCGTCAGGTCCAGTCGGAAGGGCACGCCCTTTTGGCCTTCGGTGATGTCCGAGCGGACCTTGTCGAGGTCGAGGTAGTACGGGCCCTCCCCCGCCTCGGCGGTGAGCACGCAGCCCGGCGGGGGCGCGGCGGAGGCCGGTCGGTCCGTCGGGGCCCCGCAGGAGGCGGTCAGCGCGGCGGCCAGCAGGACCGTGCGCCGACTGGTGCGGGAGGTGTGGTACTCGGCCATGCGCGCCCCTCTCGGTGGTGCGGGGCGACGCACGCGGACGGCCGCCCATCGCGCCCACCGTGCCCGAACCCTCGGCCCGCCGCCACGACCGACACGGCCCGACGACGCGACCCGCGGCCGAGCCTCAGCCGCCCGGTCGCTCGAAGCTCGCGAGCAGCTGCTCCAGGGCCGCCTGGTCGGGGCCCACGTACGGGTCCAGGCCGGGCACGGTGGTGAGGGTGTCGAGGAAGCGCGGGGTCAGGCCCCGGGCCGGGGGCAGGTGGGTGGAGAGGATGGTCTCGGGATCCATCTCGCGCAGCGGGTCGACGGTGGCGAGGAAACGGTCCCGGTCGACGATCTGGAGCCAGGGGCTGTCCACGCTCGCCCAGAACCGCTGGGCCTCGCGGATGTCCCGCGGGTCCAGTTCGGCCACGTCGGGGCCGGTGGCGGCCTCGGCGGTGGGCTGGGGGCCGCCGAAGCAGTCGGAGCTGAAGCAGGTGCGGGACCGGTCGTCGTAGAAGCCGACGGTGCACGGGTTGTCGAAGAGCGGCGGCCGGAAGGCGTGCAGGGTGCGGTCGCCGACGGCGAAGGACTGGCCGGGGTTGAGCAGGTAGACACGGTCGAGCGGCAGCGGCCGCTCGGTGGACATGATCCCCGCCCCGCCGTAGGTGGTCACGACGCGTGCGGCGGGGGCGGCGTCGAGGAGGGCGAAGAGGCCACCGGTGTGATCGCGGTCGGGGTGGGTCAGCCAGATCCACCGTACGTCGGCGGGGTCGATGACCGAACCGAGGGTGTTGAGGAAGTCCCGGTCGGGCAGGCCGAGCCCGGTGTCGACGACGACGGGCTCGGTGGCCTTCACGACGAAGGTGTTCACGGGGAGGAAGCCGATCCCGGGCACCTCCAGGCAATCGGCGAGGACGGTGGTGTCGGGTCCCACCGCGTGCGTGCTGCTCATGACGGTCTCCACGCCCTGCTGGGGGATCGGATCGGGGAGGCGGCGACACCGCGCGGGGGCGCGGGGCGGGACACGCCCCCGCTTCCATCCTGGCGCCGTCGGCCGGCGCCCGCGCGAGGGGCGTGTGGGGGCGCGGGGTCAGTCGGCGCAGTCCACGTCGTGGGCGGGGCGCTTGCCGGTGGTGAGGAACTCGGTGACGGTGCGGTCGCCGCAGGCGTTGCCGTTGCCGAGGTAGACGCCGTGGCCGCCGTGTTCGACGGTGACGAGGACGGCTCGCTGTCCCAGCGCGCGGCGCATCTTCAGGCCGCTGGAGTGGGGCGTGGCCGGGTCGCGACGGCTCTGGATCATGAGGATGTTGGACGGGCCCCGGTCGGTGATCCGCACGGGCTTGTCGTCGGGGGTGTTCTTCCAGAAGGCGCACGGCAGGACGTTGACGGGCATGCCGCCGGTGAGGGGGCTGCGGGCGCGGTCCTCGTCGACGCCGCGCTGGCGGTCCTGCGGGCTCGCGGCGGGCCAGGTCACGTCGTTGCAGATGACGGCGATCAGCTGGGCGGCGTCCTGGTCGCGCAGGGGCTGGGCCAGCTCGGGCGGCAGCGCGGGGGTGCCGGTCGGGTTCTGGACGGCCTTGACGAGGCGGGCGAAGGCGGGGAAGGCGGCGTCGGAGGTCAGGGCGTTCTGCAGGGCCTGGCGCAGGCCGTTGCCGGTGAGGGGCGCGCCGGGGGTGGTCGAGGTCCTCGGGGCGCGGTCCAGGGAGGCGGCGAGCGCGATGACGGTGGGGCGTACCTCGTCGGGGGTGGCGGCGAGGCGCAGGCCGTCGCGGTCGCGGTCGGGGTGGGCGGCCCAGGCGGCGAAGTCGGGGAAGCGGTCGTCCACGCCCCGGGCCATGTCGGCGAGCCAGCCGCGGGCGACGCGGGTCGGGTCGGGGTCGGCGCTGCTGTCGAGGACCCAACGGTCGGTGCGGGCGGGGTACTTCTGCGCGTAGGCGGCGCCCACGTAGGTCCCGTACGAGACTCCCCAGGCGGAGAGCTTGCGCTCGCCGAGGGCTTCGCGTAAGGCGTCGAGGTCGCGGACCTGGTTGGCGGTGGTGAAGCCGGCGAGGACGGCGCCGCCGTTGCGGTCGCAGGCTTCGGCGGTGCGCCGGGAGCGGTCGAGGTTGGCGGTGATGT
The DNA here is from genome assembly GCF_023515955.1 of Streptomyces sp. RerS4. Lineage (GTDB taxonomy): Bacteria > Actinomycetota > Actinomycetes > Streptomycetales > Streptomycetaceae > Streptomyces. The sequence goes on along the minus strand of NZ_CP097322.1, from coordinate 6,860,875 downwards.
CGCCGTCGGGGGCGGGCCAGGCGCGCAGGCTGGTGAGGTAGCGGTCCTCGGGGGCGAGCTTGCAGTCGGCGGTGGTGCTGCCGCCGACGCCGCGCGGGTCGAAGGAGACGAGGTCGTACGCCCCGCCGAGCTGCTTCTGGAGGGCGGCGCCCTTCTGGGCGAGACGCTGGACGCCGGAGCCGCCGGGGCCGCCGGGCAGGACGACCAGGGTGCCGCGGCGGGCCTCGGGGCGCTCGCTGCGGATGCGGGAGACGGCGACGCTGATCCGGGGGCCGCGCGGGTCGGCGTAGTCGAGCGGGACGGGCAGGTCGGCGCACTCCTGGCCGGCGGGGCCGTCCGGCTTGGCGCAGGGGCGCCAGGTGAGTCGGTGGCTTTCGGCGCCGGGTGCGGCCTCCGCCCGTGCCTGGACGCCGGCGGTGAGGCCGGCCGCGGCGGTGGCGGTGCACAGGGCGATCAGGAGGGCCTTGCTGCGGTGTGTGGTCATGGGTAAAGCCTGATCGACGCGGGGCCGGCGACCCATCCGGCAGGCATGCCGGCCGCTGGTGGGGATATCCCCCGGGTGGCCGTACGGTTCCCCCCGCGCCCGGCGGGGGCGGCGGGGGGAACTGCCCGGCGGTGGGCGGGTGTCAGGCCGTATCGGCGGTGACGTCGAGAACGGCCTTGCCCAGGATCCGGCGGGCGAGGAGTCCTTCGGCGGCCTCGGCGGCGCGGGTCCAGGGGCCGCGCCAGCCGACCTGGGCGTCGAGCCGGCCCTGCTCCAACAGGCGGAGGAGGAAGGCGAGGTCCTCGCCGAGCGGGGTGGTGATGTTGAAGTTCTCCAGCCGTCCGCGCGCGCTGGTGACCCGGGAGTGCTCGAAGTCGATGGTGGTCGACTCCCCCGAGGCCTTGCCGATGGCCTGGACGATGCCGTCGTCCGCCAACCGGTAGAAGGCGTCGGCGAGTTGGACGCCGCCCACGTTGTCCAGTACGCCGTACACAGGCGCGGTCAGCTGCGTCGGGCCACCGATGATCTCGGCCGCGCCCAGCTCGCGCAGGCCCTCGGCGCGGGCCGGGCTGCCGACGGAGGCGACGACGTGCGCACCGGCGAGCGCCGCGAGTTGGACGGCGTAGCGGCCGACGCCGCCGGAGGCTCCGGTGACCAGGACGCGGCGTCCGAGGACCGAGCCGAGCCGGCGGCAGGCCTGGAGCGCGGTGACGCCGGCCACCGGGAGCGCCGCGGCCTGGCCGAGGTCGACGGAGTCGGGGACGACGGCGAGTTCGGCGGTGTCCACGGCGCGCAGCCGGGCCCAGGCGCCGCCCCAACCGAACGTGACCACGCGGGTCCCGACGGGCGGGCCGGAGCCGTCGTCGGCCTGCCGGACGACGACGCCGGCAGCGTCCCAGCCGGAGATGTAGCCGGGGCGCGTCCGGGGGGAACGGTAGGCGATCTCACCGTAGTTGAAGGAGATCGCGGCGATCTCCACCAACGCCTGTCCGTGGCGCGGCTCGGGGTCCGGCGCCTCGCGCAGGGCGAGTTGCATGGGTGCGTGCGGGTCGTGGACGAGGGCGTGCATCCGGTGCCTCTTCGGGAGTCGTGACGATGGGTCAGGAGATGCGCATGTTGGCCATCATGCCCATGGCGCCGTGGTCGAACATGTGGCAGTGGTAGACGTAGGTGCCGCGGTAGCCGGTGAAGGTGGCCTGGAGTTTGACCGTCTCGCCGGGCATGAGGGCGACGGTGTCCTTGAGGCCGGTCTCGGCTCCGGCGGTGACGGGCGCGCCGTTGCGCTCCAGCACCCTGAACTGCACGAGGTGCATGTGGAAGTTGTGCGGGACGAACTGGTTGACGTTCTTGACGGTCCAGATCTCGGTGGCGCCGTAGGCGATCTCGGTGTCGATGCGGTCCATGTCGTACGTCTTGCCGTTGATGTACGCCATGTCGCTCGGGCTGCCGGTCTCGTCCATCCGCAGTTCGATGTCGCGCCGGACGGTGGCGGGCTCCAGGGGCGGCAGGGTGCGCAGGGCGGCGGGGACGACGCTGTCGTCGCTCGCGGTGCGCGTGACGCGGAACTGGAGCACGCGGCCGATCAGGTCGACGGGTTCGCCGGGAGCCGCCGCCTTGTTGACGAGTTCGACGGTGCTGCCGACGGGGTAACGGGAGAAGTCGATGACGATGTCGGCCCGTTCGCCGGGGGTGATGGAGACGGAGTTCGTGCGGTGCGGGGCGGTCAGCAGGCCGCCGTCGGTGCCGATCTGCACGAGTTCGGAGTCGTCGGCGAGGCGCAGGTCGAAGAAGCGCATGTTGGCCGTGTTGGTGAAGCGGAAGCGGTACTTGCGGGCCGCGACCTCGAAGTAGGGCCAGGCCTTGCCGTTGGCGAGGATGACGTTGCGGTGCTGGAAGTCGCCCATCGCGTAGACGAGTTCGCCGTTCTGGGCGAAGCGGGCGTCGCGCAGCTGCACGGGAACGTCGTACGAACCGGAGGGCAGGCCCAGGCGGCGCTCGATGTCGTCGGTGAGCAGGTAGGTGGCGGTCAGGCCGCGGAAGACGTTCTCCGACTCCAGGTGGTGGGCGTGGTCGTGGAACCACAGGTTCGCGTGCGGCTGGGTGTTGGGGTAGGTGTACGTCTTGGTGCCGCCGCCGGCCGCGATGAGGTCCATCGGCGAGCCGTCGCTGTCCTGGGGGACGTGGCCGCCGTGCAGGTGGATCGAGGTGGGCTGGGAGAGGTTGTTGGTCTGCTTGACGACGACCCGACGGCCGGATTCGGCCTTGATGACGGGGCCGGGGAAGGAGCCGTTGAAGGTGCGCAGCGGGGTGGTCAGGCCCGGCACGATCTCCTTCGTCGCCTCCTTGAGGGTCATGCTGTAGTAGCTGGTGGTGCTGGTGCTGAGGTACGGCTGGAGGACCGGCGCGAGCGGCATGCGCTGGGTGAACTTGGCTATGCCGGCCGGGTCGAGGTCGGCGGCGGCCGAGCGGGGCTCGTCGGCGGCGGCGGTGACCACGGGCAGCAGCATGCCGCCCGTGCCGATGACGCTGGTGGCTGCCACGCCGACTCTGAGTGCGGTCCGTCGAGTGATCATGTTTCCCCCGTGGGTGCTGGTCCGGTGGCCCGCGCGGCTACTCCCCTGCGCGCGGGTACGCGGTGGTGAACGCAGAGAGTGTGCGCGGGCGTGGTCGTGCCCCGCTGGTGCGGCGGTCCAGGACCGCGCCCCTCCTACCGCGGCGGTTCGACGATCAGGCGGTGCGGCGGGTGGGGCGGGGTGGGTGGCAGGCGCAGGGGGCGTCGGCCCGGGGTGAGGGAGCCGAGGACGCGGGGGCCGCGTGCGCCGGTGCAGGCGGGGGCGTTGCCGGGCAGGCCGTGCAGGGTGAGGTGGCCGAGCACGGCGAAGGCGTACGCCTCTTTCGCGGCGGCGGGCAGTCCGAGCGCGTCGGAACTCAACAGGGCGGTCTTGGTGGGCAGTTCGCGGCGGAGCATCTCCATCAGGACCGGGTTACACGTGCCGCCTCCGGAGGCGACGACCTCCGTGACGGCGAAGGGGCGCAGCGCGTCGGCGACGGTGCGGGCGGTGAGCCGGGTGAGGGTGGCGAGGAGGTCGGACGGGGCGAGGGCGGGGAAGCGGGCGAGCGCGGTGCGCAGGTAGTCGCGGTGGAAGTGCTCCTTGCCGGTGGTCTTCGGCGCGGGGCGGGCGTAGTAGGGCTCGGCGAGCAGGTGGTGCAGGAGCGGCTCGTGGACCCGGCCGGCGGCGGCGAGCGCGCCGTCCTCGTCGTAGGCGCGCCGGCCCCCGGTGAGGTCGTGTACCGCCGCGTCGAGGAGGGCGTTGCCGGGCCCGGTGTCGAAGGCGACCGGCGGCCCGGTGGGCACCACGGCGGTGAGGTTGGCGATGCCGCCGATGTTCAGGGCGGCGGGGGCGCCGGGGCGGCCGCGCAGGAGCATCAGGTCGATCAGGCCGACGAGGGGGGCGCCTTGGCCGCCGGCGGCGACGTCGGCGGGGCGGAAGTCGGAGACGACGGGGCAGCCGGTGGCCTCGGCGATCCAGGCGGGGCGGCCGAGCTGGAGGGTGCCGAGCACCTGGCCGGCGTCGGTCCAGTGGTAGACGGTCTGGCCGTGGGAGGCGATCAACTCGGCACGGTCGTCGCAGAGTTCGCGGTCGGCGCGGGCGGCGAGGCGGGCGAAGGCCTGCCCGATGCCGGTATCGAGGCGGCACACGTCGGCCAGGGTGGTGGGGGCGGGTGGCAGCGCGGCGGTGAGCGCGTCGCGCAAGGGGGCCTCGTAGGGGGCGGCGATCATGCCGAGCGGCACCAGGCGCAGGGTGTCGCCGTCGAGGGTGAGGTCGGCGGCCGCGGCGTCGACGGAGTCGTGGGAGGTGCCCGACATCAGGCCGACGACCCTCACCGCAGGGGCCTCTTGTGGTCGTCGCCGCGCAGGGAGGCCAGGGCGAGGGCGCTGGCCGCGCAGGCTCCGGCGGCGTACAGGGCGGGGACGTCGGTGTCGCCGGTGGCGGCGGTGAGGGCGGTGATGATCAAGCCCGCGCAGCCCGAGAAGACGGCGTTGGCGAGGGCGTAGGCCAGGGCGAGGCCGGTGCAGCGGACCTGGGCGGGGAACATCTCCGCGAGCATGGCGGGCCCCGGCCCGGCGAGCAGCCCGACGACGGCCCCGGCTCCGAGGACGGCGGCGGCCTTGGCCGGGGCGGAGGCGGCGGGGTCCTGGAGGAGGTGGAGCAGGGGCAGCGCGAGGAGGGTGACGGTCAGGGCGCCACAGAGCATGACGGGGCGACGGCCGATCCGGTCGCTGAGCATGCCGGCGGGCAGGATGGCGGCGGCGAACCCGAGGTTGGCGAGGGCGGCGGCGATCAGCGCCTCCCGGAAGGACGCGCCGAGGGTCTGTTGCAGGTAGGACGGCAGGACGACGAGGAACGTGTACCCGGCCGCCGACCACCCCATGACCCGACCGACCCCGAGGAGCACGGCGCGCACGCCGACCCCGCGCGGGGGCGTGCCCGCTCTGTCCGGCCCGCCGGAGCGTGGAACGGGTAGCGCGGGCACCCCTTCCTCCGGGAGCCCCGCCGACGCCGGCGAGCGGGGCGGCGACGGCGGCTCCGGGAAGGCGGACAGCGCCGGCGTGTGCCCGGATTCGGGCCGCTCCGGGGGAACCGGCAGCACAGGTGCGTCTCCCCGGGCGTGCCCGGCCGCCCACGCCGAGACGGACGGCCCGGGCGGCTCCGGGAGTCCGGGCAGCGCCCGCGAGTCAAGCGACGCCGACCGGTCCGGCGACGCCGGCGGTTCGCCCCGGCCGGGGGCGGGCGGCGCAGGGGGTTCCGGGAGGGCGCACAGCACGTGGGGGGACGGCGGCACCGGCGGCGGGGGCTCCGGCGGGAGGGTGGTGCGGAGGTGGAGGGCCGTCAGCCCCAGGGGGAGGGCCAGCAGGAAGGGGATGCGCCAGCCCCAGGCGTGGAGGGCGGCCGGGGTGAGGACGGTGGCCAGCAGGGCGGCGGTGGCGGCGCCGGCGAGCAGGCCGAGGGCGACGGTGAGGGATTGCCAGGCCCCGTACCGGCCGCGCCGGCCGGGCGGCGCGCTTTCCGTCATCAACGCCACGGCCCCGCCGAACTCCCCGCCCGCGCTGAGGCCTTGGAGGGCCCGGAGCACCGTGAGCAGGACGGGCGCGGCGACGCCCGCCGTGGCCCGGGTGGGCAGCAGGCCGATCAGGGTCGTGGCGAGGGTCATGAGGCCGATGACGAGGATCAGGGTGGGGCGGCGGCCGGCCCGGTCGCCGAGCCGGCCGAAGAGGAGGGCTCCGGCGGGCCGGAAGAAGAACGCCACGGCGAAGGAGGCGTACGTGGCGATCAGCGGGCCCGCCCCACCCGACCCACCCGACCCACCGCCGCCCGTCGAGGCCGGCGTGAAGAAGTGGGCGGCGATGACGGTGGCGAAGCAGCCGTAGACGCCGAACTCGTACCACTCGACGAAGTTCCCGGCCGCCCCGGCGAGCAGCGCGCGGCGGGGGCGGGCGCGGGGCGGGGCCGGCGGGGTCATCCGTCCCGGCCACCCGCGCCGGGCGGCCGCGAAGCCTCGCGGCGGCGGGAGTGGAGTGCGCTTCGGGTGCGCCGGTGGCGCTGGGTGCGCCGGTGGCGCTGGGTGGCCGTCACGTCGTGGGGCGCAGACGGGCCGCGGCGAGGGAGGAGTCGGTGTCCTCGATGTCCGGGGCGTCGGCCGCCGGGGCCTTCGCGTCCGCCGCGCCGGCGCGCAGGGCGCTGCCCGACAGCCAGGTCCGCCAGTCCATGTTCCAGTCGCCGAAGCCGTTGTCGAAGGCGGGCATCTTCGCGCCGCCGCTGTTGACGACCTCGACGATGTCCCCTTCGCGGACCGTCTCGTAGAACCAGGCGGCGTCCCGCGTGCTCATGCCGGTGCAGCCGTGGCTGACGTTCTCCTCGCCCTGCGCGTCCACCGACCAGGGCGCGGCGTGGACGTACTCGCCGCTCCACGTCACCCGCGTCGCGTAGAAGACGGGCAGGTCGTAGAACTCCTTGGTGCCCTTCTCGATGCCGACGGTGTCCCCGCGCATGCGGACCCGGTACTCCTTGCCCAGGATGACCTTGACGCCGCTGCGGGTGCGGAAGCCCGCCTTGCCGGTGGTGACGGGGATGGTCCTGATGACGCGTCCGTTGCGGCGTACGGTCATCTCGTGGGCGGCGGAGTCGGTGACGGCCTCGATGCGGTCGGCGACGGTGAACCGGAGCGGCTCGGAGGGGCCTCCGTGGTGGCGGTCGCCGATCTCGATGCCGTCGAGCCCGCTGCTGACGCGGACCACGGCGTGCGCGGGCCAGTAGGTGCGCGGCCGGAAGTGCAGGGTGGAGTCGTCGACCCAGTGCCAGGCGCCCTCGACCTGCGGTTCTGAGGTGACCTGGAGGGCCCGCTCCAGGTCGGCGCGGGCGTCGAGGTCGTCGGCGGGGAGCGGGTGGCTGAGGGAGGCGGTGACGATCTCCCCCGCCCCGTACGTGCCGGGGCGCGGCCCGAACTCAACGGTGAGCCGGTCGCGTCCCGCGCCGGCGGCGCCCTCCGCGCCCTCGGCGTCAGCCCGTACGCCGCCGGCCTTGCCGTCGTCGCCGCCGCCGTCCGGGCCGGTGTCCATGCCGGCCGGCGGCGCCGTCCGCAGGGCCATGGTCACCCCGACCGGGGTCCCGTTGCCGTCCTGGGCGCCGACGCGGACCGTGTACTCCTCCCCCGCCCGCAGGGGCTCCGTGTTGTGCCAGCGGTCGCCGTCGGGGCCGAGGGTGCCGGCGAGGTGTCGACCGTGGCCGTCGCGCACGCTGACGTCCGTCAGGCGGCCCGCCCGCGCGTGGTCGAGGGCGATCTCCAGCGGCGCTCCCGGGTCCGTGGGGAGGGTGTCCGTGCGGGTCGCGGCCGGGTCCTGGAGGAGCGCTCCCGCGCCCCGGGCGGTGGCGAGGATCCGCCGTTCGTGCCAAGTGCCGCAGGCTTCGGCGCGGAAGGCGCGTTCGGGACACCAGGCGGAGCCGGCCGTTCCACGCTCCTCCACGGCCCGCCCGACGAGCAGGGTGACGGCCGCCTCCGGGAGCGGGGCGGCGGACGGGCCCGGGGCGGCGTCCGCTTCCGGAGCCCGGCCCGGCGCCGCCGCGACGACCAGCAGGGCGCCGGTCACCGCCGCCGTCGTACTCCACGCCCTCTTCCACGCCTTGGCCACGCGGCCCTCCCAGATCTCGTGCGCCGGCCGGCAGCCGGATGCCGGCCATGTCGGCCGATGGCAGCCGATGGCAGATGGCAGCCGGACGCAGCCGATGGCAGCATCAAAACGATCTGGAGCCAAAACGATGATCACAAACCCGGCCCTGCCGCCGAACGGGCCCGTAAGAGAACCCGCACGGAGCAGTACGCTCGGCGGATGGCTAAGTACTTCGACGTGCACCCCGAGAACCCCCAGCGGCGCACCATCAGCGGCGTGGCCGACAGCATCCGGGCCGGCGCCCTCATCGCGTATCCGACGGACTCCTGCTTCGCGCTGGGGTGCCGGCTGGGCAACCGTGACGGCCTCAACCGGATCCGGTCGATCCGCGAGCTCGACGACCGTCACCACTTCACCCTGGTCTGCGAGAACTTCGCGCAGCTGGGGCAGTTCGTCCACGTGGACAACGACGTGTTCCGCGCGATCAAGGCGGCCACGCCCGGTCCCTACACCTTCATCCTGAAGGCCACGTCGGAGGTGCCGCGCCAGATGCTGCACCCGAAGAAGAAGACGGTCGGCGTCCGGATCCCCGACCACCACGTGACGCAGACGCTGCTGGCCGAGCTGGGCGAGCCGCTGGTCTCCAGCACGCTGCTCCTGCCCGACGAGGACGAGCCGCTGACGCAGGGCTGGGAGATCAAGGAGCGGCTCGATCACGTGGTGGACGCGGTGGTCGACTCCGGGGACTGCGGGACCCGGCCGACGACCGTCATCGATTTCTCCGGCGGTGAGGCGGAAATCGTCCGCCGGGGCGCGGGTGACACGACGCGTTTCGAATAGGGGTCGACGGGGGTTGACGGATCTCCTGGTCGTTTGATCGGGGACCCGATGGTCAAGGACGGCGGATTCCGGTTCGGGAATCGGAATCCGCCACAGGGGCGCGAAATCCAGCCGACACGTGATCGCCGGGCACATTCCTCCATTCGCGCTCCGGCAAGACTCCCTCGGTGGCTCGTTTAGATATGAACGTTCTTGACGCGTCGACAGTAACTCCGCGCGGCGCGCACGTGACGGAGAGGAGAGGTCCGCCGGCGTGGCGTGAATAGGGGTGTCGACGCCTCGACTTTCACAAGATCCCTTATGTAGGGTTCCAGTCATTCACCGCTTGACGGGGAGCGGCGAGCAGCCTCTGTACTGGTCCGGACCATCCGGCGCCTGTCCGGCGCCGGCACACGACCGGCGCGGAGACTCGCCCGGCACCGCCCCCGCCGCGCGGACATTCTCGCGACACACGTGACCCGACACGGGGGACCTTCATGCGGTTCCAGCTTCTGGGGCCGCTCAGCATTGCGCAGGGCCCCGAGACGGTGGTTCTCAAACCGTCCAAGCCGACCAGTCTTCTCGCCGCGCTGCTGCTTCATCCCGGCACCGTGGTTTCGATCGACTATCTCCTGCGCGCCGTTTGGGACGAGGAGCCCCCCACCACCGCGCGAGCGGCACTCCAGACGTGTGTGCTGCGCCTGCGCCGGCTTTTCGAGAAATACGGCATATCCGCGACGAGCATCGAGGCGGTGCCGGGCGGATACCGCATGCGCAACGACACCGACACCCTCGACCTCGTCCTGTTCCGGTTACTGACCGCCCGCGCGCGGGCCGCCGCCGGAACCGGCGAGGAGCTGTACCGACTCCGGGAGGCCCTCTCCCTGTGGCACGGACAGCCCCTGTCGAACGTGGCCTCGCGCATGCTCCAGCGGGACGCCGTGCCCGCGCTGGAGCAGGAGCGGCTGCGGGTGCTGGAGCGGGTCTGCGATCTCGAACTGGCCGCCGGCAACTGCCACCAGGTGCTGATCGACCTCTACGGGACCACGCGCCGGCATCCGCTCCGCGAGCGCTTCACCGAGCAGCTCATCGAGGCCCTGTACCGCACCGGCCGGCAGGCGGAGGCCCTGGCCGAATACCGCGCGGTACGCGACCGGTTGCGCGAGGAACTCGGTGTGGACCCCGGCCCCGGCCTGCGGCGCCTCGAACTGGCGATCCTGCGCTCCGAGGAGCTGGGCGGTCCGACCGCCCGCGCCGGGAAGGTCGAACCACCGTCGCCCCGGCCCGTGTTGACGACGACGGCCCCGTCGCCGTCGCCGTCGCCGTCGACCGGCGGGTTCCCGCCCGTGCCGGGCTTCGCCGGGCGGGAGGCCGACCTGCGGGCCATGGCGCTGCGCCTCACCGACGCCGACGGGCCCCGGCTGGTCGTCGTCTCCGGAGCACCCGGCATCGGCAAGTCGGCGCTCGCGCGGCAGAGCGCGTACGCCGCCCAGGGGACCTTCCCCGGCGGCGTGTTCGACGTGGACCTGGCCCGCCCGGACGGGAGCCCGCTGGACGTCGAGGAGGCCCGCAAGCTGCTGCCCGATCCCGGCGGCGGCGAGCGGCGGCTGCTGATCCTCGACAACGCGTCCGGCGCCGGCCAGGTGCTGCCGCTGCTGTCCGCGACGGGCGCCGCATCGGTGCTGGTGACCAGCCGGCGCGCGCTGGCGGCGGTCGTCGCCACGCACGGCGGCGCCGTCCACCGGCTGGACGTCCTCGGACCGGCGGAGGCCCTCGGGCTGCTGTCCGGGCTCGTGGGCGCCGGTCGGATCGCCGCCGAGGAGCGGGCCGCGCGCGAACTGGCCGCCGTGTGCGGGTACTTCCCGCTCGCGCTGCGGATCGCCGCCGGCCGACTGCTGACCCGGCCCGCGCTGTCCATCGCCGACTGCGCGGCCTGGCTCGCGGAGGACCCGCCGGGCCGGCTGGCCCTCGCGGAGGATCCCCGGCTCTCGGTGCCGGAGGTCCTGGGCCGGGCCGTCGCCGCGCTGGAGCCCGAACCGCGGGCGGCGTTCCTGCGCTTGGGTGCGCTCGACCCGGGTTCAGGTCTCGCCACAGCGGGGAGCGAGACCGTCCTCGAACAGCTCGTGGAGGCGGGGATGTTGGAGGACGGTCCGCCCGGTCAGCCCTACCGGATCCACGCCTTCCTACGGGTCTGCGCGCGGTGGCTGGCACGGGAACGCGACAGCGCCGCCCTGGCGCCCTCCACCTGCGCCTGACCCACCCCGCCCGGCCCGCGGCCCACCGCGGCCGAGCCCCTGGGACCCGTACGCCCGGACCGGTCACCCCGGTCCCCGTCCGGACCCCTCGCCCCACCACCGGCATTTCCCACCTCACGCCGCCCTCGCCCCACCCAGACCGCATCCAGAGGTGTTCCATGTCCCACGCCAGCTACCAGGCCGTCGCCTCGACGCGGCCGCGCATCCGCCGTGACGTGCTCTTCACCGAGACGCCCGACGGGGTGCTGTTCCACAACTCCGACGGCGGCTTCCGCCTCACCGCCCGCACCGCGTACCGCTTCGCCACGCTGATCGTCCCGCACCTGACGGGCGAGTACTCCGTCGCCGAGATCTGTCAGGGCATGGGCGATCCGCAGCGCGCGATGGTCGGGGAACTCGTCAAGACCCTGTACGAACGGGACTTCGCCCGGTCCGTCGAGGAGGTCGAGGCGGCCGCGGCCACCGGCCGGGCGCCCGCCTCCCCCGACGTCGCGCGTCGCTTCGCCCCGCAGATCGCCTACGCCGACCACTACGCCGACGACGCCGAGGCCCGCTTCCTGCGCTTCCGCGACACCCGCGTCGCCGTCCTCGGCACGGACGCCGTCGCCCGGTGGTGCGCGCTGAGCCTGGTCCGCAACGGCTGCGCCGTCGTCGGCGTCCTGCCCGGCGCGGACACCGAGCAGGTCGAGGCCGAGGCCGCCGAGGCCCGCGCCGACGGCTGCCCGGTGGAGATCCGTACCCTCCCCGCCGACCACGCGCCGTGGGAGTGGGGGCAGTTGGCGCAGTACGACTTCGTCGTGGTGACGGGCGGCCCGGCCGCGCCGGCGCGGCTCTTCCCGCTGCTGCGCGCCGGGATACCCGAGGGCCGGAGGCTGTTGCCCGTCTGGTCGTACGGCGACGACGCGGTGGTCGGCCCGCTGATGGCGCACGGGACGGCCGGCTGTTGGTCGTGCGCCGCGCTCAGGATGGGTGCGGCCCGCGATGGTGTGGGGGCCGCCGACGTGTGGAGCTCCCTGGCCCTGGCGGAATCCGCGCTGCCGACGGCGTCGGTGCCGGGGCGGCCGCTGGCCGCGATGCTCGGCAACCTGCTGGGGTACGAGGTGTTCCGGGCGACCTCGGGTGCCCTGCCGGCCGAGACCGCCGGGCGGCTCCTCGTCCAGGACACGGCCTCGCTGGACGTGACGGCCGAACCGCTGTTCCCGCACCCCCGTTGCCCGTTCTGCGCCCCGCCGGTGGAGCCCGCGGCCGAGGCCGTGGACCTGGCGGCCGCCGGCGCCTCGGGTACGCCCGCGCTGCCGACCCTGGAGACGGCCCGCGAAGCCGACGAGCTGGTCGAGGAGTTGAACCGCCGCTCCACCATCGTCCGGCCCCGGGCAGGCGTGTTCACCGGGTACGCGGACGAGGAGCTGACGCAGCTCCCGCTGAAGCTGGGCGTGGTCGAACTGGGCGTCGGCCACGCGGGATCGCGCGCGATCGCCGCGTTCGACATCCATCACGTCGCGGGTGCGCGGATGCGGGCGCTCGACGCGGCGGCGCTGGTGTACGCGGAGCACGTGGTGCCCGCCCGAGCCCTGGCCGGCCCCGAGGGGCGGGGCGGGGCGGGTGAGCCGGTGGTCGTGGCGGCGCTGGCGACGGCCTCCGGGATCCCGGGCGAGCCGGCGGCGTACCAGCGGGCGGTGTCGCTGCTGACGAAGGAGCCCGTCCTCGTTCCGGCGGGCGCGGTACGGCCGTTCGGCCCGCACAACGCCGACCGGCTCTTCGAGCGGACCCGGGCCGGCGCGGGCGCCGGTCCCTCCTTGGCCGACGCGGCCGCCGCCGGACTGCTGTCGGCGCTGGGGCACGCGGCGCTGCTGCGGGCCGTGCGCGGCGCCGCGGCCGGTGTGGTGCCGCTGCCGGCGCCCGACGGTGACGACGCCGAACTGACCTTCCTCGTACGGTCGGCGGAGCGGCTCGGGATGGCGTCGCCGGAGCTGCTGGACCTGGGCGAGGGCGAACGGAGCGGGGCGCAGGTGTTGTTGGCCCGCTCCGGGGAGCGTTGGGCGCTGGGCGAAGGCCTGGACCGGCGTACGGCGGCCGTGGCCGCGCTGCGCGAGCTGCTGGGCGCGGCGCAGTACGAGGCCGACGGGGCGGGTCCGGGCGGCCCGGCCGACACCGGTGATCCGCTGCTGCGCGACCTGGACGCCCGCGCGCTGAGCGCCACGGGTGCGGCGGCGCCCGTGACGGCCGGGCCCGGCGTGTCGTGGGCGCGGGTGCTGGAGCGGCTCGGGGACGCGGGGCTCGACGCGTACGCGGTGGTGACGGGGGCGCCGGAGCTGGCGGAGGTCGGCATCCACACCGTGCGGGTGCTGCTGACGGCCGTGCGGGAGTCCGGCGATGAGGCGTAGCGGCCGGGGCCCGTCCGTACGGGTCGACGCGACCGTGGCGGACGGGCTCGGGGCCGCGGCCGCCGAGCGGTTCACGGCGCTGCTGGAGCGGGCGCTGAGCGAGCTGGCGGGGCCGGGCGTGGCCCTGGGGGTGCTGGGCGTGCGCGACGCGTTCGCCCCGGCGGACGGAGCACCGCACGCCGCGGGGCCGCACGCAGAGGCACCGCACGCCGCGGGGCCGCACGCCGCGCGTCCGGAGCCGGTCGTGCCGGTGCGGCTGTACGGGTACCAGGCCGTGGTCGGACCCGTGGGCGGTGGTGACGGCGCGGCGGGCTGCGCCCGGTGCCTGGAGCGGCGCTGGCAGGCCGTCCGGTCGGTGGCGTTGCGGGACGCCCTGGAGGTGGGCGGGGCCACCCGGGCGGCGGGCGGCTGGCCGTACGCGCACGCCTTCGCGGCGGACGCGCTGGCCGCGCTGGTCGTGCTCGCGGCGTCGGCCCCGGTCGGCGACGCCGTCCCCGTCTTCCCCGTGGTCCGCTCGCTGGACCTGCGGACCGGCGCCGTGCGCGCCTACCCGCTGGTGCCCGATCCGGAGTGCCCGGTGTGCGCGACGCCCACCGTGGACGCGCCGGCCGCGCCGGAGCTTGCGCCCGCGCCCAAGTACCGGCCGGGGGTGTTCCGTACCCGTCCCGTGGAGGCGTACGGGATCGAGGTGGCGGCCTTCGCGAATCCGCTGTGCGGGGCGCTGGGGCCCTCTCTGGTGCAGGACATCTCCTCCACCTCCACGTCCGCGACCATCGGGTGCTTCTCGATGCGGTCGGGCGAGTACCTGCGCGAGACGTTCTGGGGCGGGCACACCGATTCCTTCGAACGCAGCGCCCGGGTCGGGGTGTTGGAGGGGCTGGAGCGGTACGCGGGAATGCGCGCGCGGGCGCGGACCACGAGCGTACGCGGGTCCTTGCGGGAGTTCGCCGATCAGGCGGTGGATCCGCGCCGGGTCGGCCTGTACAGCGAGGAGTTCTACCGGGACAACCCGCGCGTGCGCCCCTTCGACCCCGACCGGGAGATCCCCTGGGTGTGGGGCTGGTCGCTGCGCGATCAGGCGCCGCGCCTGGTGCCGGAGGTGCTGACGTACTATCACGCGCCGGGGTTGGAGAACCGGTTCGTGCAGGAGAGCTCCAACGGTTGTGCCTCGGGCGGGAGTCTGGCCGAGGCCGCCTATTTCGGCCTGATGGAGGTCGTCGAGCGGGACGCCTTCCTGCTGGCCTGGTACGGGCGACAGCCCCTGCCGGAGATCGACCCCACGACCAGTACGCGGGCCTCGACACGGGCGATGGTCGACCGGCTCGCCCTCTACGGCTACCGGGCGCGGTTCTTCGACACGCGGATCTCCTTCCCGATCCCGGTGGTGACGGCCGTCGCGGAGCGCTTCGACGGCGGCATGGGCCGGATGTGCTTCGGCGCCGGCGCCGGACTGGATCCGGAGTCGGCGTTGGACTCGGCGCTGTGCGAGATCGCCACGGACGCGGTGAACCTGCCCGGCCGCACCGAGCGCGAGGAGACCCGGCTGCGGGCGATGGCGGCCGACTTCTCCCTGGTGACCGCGTTGCACGACCATCCGCTGGTCTACGGGGTGCCCGAGATGGGAGCCCACGCCGACTTCCTGCTGCGCTCCCCGTCACCGCACCCGCCGCTGCGGTCGGTGGCCGAACTGGCCGCCCCGCAGCCGGTGTCGGACGACGTGCGCGAGGACCTGGCGCGGTGCGTCGAGGCCGTCGCCGCCCGGGGGTTCGACGTGGTGGTGGTCGACCAGACCACGCCCGAGCAGCGGGCACTGGGCCTGCACACGGTGAGCGTGCTGGTGCCGGGGCTGCTGCCGATCGACTTCGGTTGGTCGCGGCAGCGGGCGCTCGCCATGCCCCGGATGCGGACCGCGCTGCGCGAGGCGGGGTTGCGCGAACGGGACCTGGAGCCCGCCGACCTCCATGTCGCCCCGCATCCCTTCCCCTGACGCGGCCACCGACCCGTCCACACGAACCGAGGAGGACCCGTGGGCCACGCCCATGACTACGCGAGCGCCATCCTGCACCGGGGCCGGATACCGATGGAGCCCGTGGACTTCGTGCCCGACTGGGCCGATCGCCCCCGCAAGGCGAAGTTCTACCCCGGAGCCGAGACGCTGCCGCTGCCGGAGCCGCCGTCGCCCGTTTCGTCCGGGGAGCCGGGCCCGGTCGGCGGGGGCTTCACCCTGCCGTTGCTGTCCGGGATGCTGCAGGACTCGTACGGCCTGATCGGGCGGCGGCTCGGCGTCCAGGCCAACACCGACCTGGCCGCTCTCCCCCACTACCCGCAGGCCAACTGGTCGCGGGGCACCGCCTCCGGCGGCGGCCTGTACCCGGTCGGCGTGTACTGGGCGGCTGGCGCCGGCGGCCCGCTCACCCCGGGCGTGTACCACTACGCCCCGCACCGGCACGGTCTGCGCCGGCTGCTGACGGGTGACGTCACCGGTGACATCCGCGAGGCGCTGGGGGCAGAGGGGGCAGAGCCGTCCGGCCACGCCCAGTACCTGCTGCTCAGCGTCAAGTACTGGCAGAACGCGTTCAAGTACAACAGCTTCTCCTTCCACGCCGTGAGCATGGACATCGGTACGGTGATCCAGACCTGGCGGCTGTGGGCGGCGGAGCGGGGTCTGCGCATCGCCCCCACCCTCTGGTTCGACGAGGAGCGGCTCGCCTCCCTGCTCGGGGTCCTTCCCGAGGAGGAGGGGATCTTCGCCGTGGTCCCGCTGGAGTGGGACGACGCCGCCCGCCGGCCGTCGGACGACGTTCGACCGTCGGGGTTGTCCGTACGCCACCGGGACTCCGAGCGCTCCCGGACGGTCCTGACCTTCGAGACCCTGCGCCGGATCCACGAGGCCACCCTCGGCCGCGCCGCCGACCGTCCCAAGCCCGGTGCGCTGGACGCGGCGGCCGCGTTCGCGCCCCGGGGCGGGCGGCCCGAGCCGTTGCCGACGCCCGCCACCCCGCCGATGGGGCCGCGGCGGCGCGCGCGCGGCGCAGCAGCTTCGGACGGTTCGACGCGACCCGGCCGCTGGGGGCCGACCGGTTGGCGGCGGCGCTCGCCGACTGCGCGGCCACGTCGGTGGGCAGCGAGGCCGAGCGCCCCGACGGGCCCCGGCTGACCTCGCTGTACGCCTTCGTCAACCACGTCGAGGGCGTCGCCCCCGGGACCTACGCCTACGACGCGGACGCCCACGCCCTGCGCCTGGTCGTGCCGGGCGCCCCCGGCTCGTTCCTCCAGCGCAACTATTTCCTGTCCAACTACAACCTGGAGCAGGCGGGCGCGGTGCTGGTGCCGACCGTACGGACCACGAAGGTCCTCGACGTGGTGGGTGATCGCGGGTACCGGCTGGTGGGCGCCACGATCGGCGCGGTGGCGCAGACCTTCTACACCACGGCGGCCGCCCACGGGCTGGGCGCGGGCGTGGCCCTCGGCTTCGACAACATCTCCTACGTCGAGCACCTGGGGCTGACGGACACCGACGAGGCCCCGCTGCTGGTCATGCTGCTCGGCCACGAACGGCCGCGGCCGGCCGACTTCCGCCACGAGATCGCCTGACCGGGCGACGAGAGAAGCAGGAAGACAGGATGAAGACCACCACCGAGTGGCGGGCGGGCGAGCGGTTCATGCTGCGCGTGGCCGGCCTGCCCCTGGCCTCGGCCGACGCGTTGCGCGCCGAGGCCACCCTCCGTTGGGCCGAGGACGTACTGGCGGCCGAGGAGGCGCTGCGCGCGGACGCGCAGTGGCTGAGCGAGGCGCTGCACCGCGCGGTCGGCGCCACCGATCCCGAGCCCGGCGGGCCGGGCGCGGCCCGGCGCCGGGAGCTGCTGGCGCTTCGGCGCCGGATCCACAACGGCAGGTTGCCCGACGATCCCGAGGCGGCGCTGCGCCTCGTGGCGGCGCCGGCCGACGCACCGACCGACGCACCGGCCGACATCCCCGACGGGGCGGCCGTGGTCGAGCGGCTGGCCGGATGGCTGCGCGGGGTCGGGGAGTCGCGGAAGCTGCTGGCCGAGGGCGACGCGCTGCTGGCCGCGGACCTGCGCGGCGGCCGGGCGGCTCTGCGCGAGCTGCTCGACGACGAACGGCTGCGACACGGGCTGCTGTTGGCCTCGCCGGTCCTCGAAGGGCAGCTCGACGCGTACGCGGCGGCCACCGCGGGCGGCGCCGAGCCGGGAGGCCGGGCCCGCAAGGCCGAACGGTCGGTGCTCTCGTACCTCTACCGCACGGCGTGCAAGACCAGCCCCTTCAGCACCTTCACGGGGGTGGCGACCGGCCGGTTCACCCCGGAGGGCGACGCCGCGACGGACTCCGGCGCGATCCGCGTCGAGGACGCGTGGAGCAGCCATGTGCGGCTGAACGTGGTCGTGTTGGCGCGGCTCGCCGAGCTGATCCTCGCCGATCCCGTCCGCCGCCGGGACCTGCCGCTGCGCCCGGCCTCGGGCTGGGGCCGGGAGGACGACCGGATCCGCTACGTACGCCGGTCCGTGACGGCCGGTGACGACGGGGCCGCCGTCACCTTCGACGCGGTCAAGGACCGGCTGTTCTTCCTGCGCCGCAGCGGCACCCTGGACCGGCTGCTCGCCCTGTTCGCGGAGCGGGCGGCGGCTTCCTCGGCCTCGGCCGGCGGCGGCGACGGGGCGGAGCCCGACCTGCGCCACCACGAGCTGGTCGACTGGCTGGCCGCCGAGCACGGGGCCTCCCCGGCCGACTGCGAGGCGTACGTCGACGCCCTCCTCCAGCTCGGCATGGTGCGGGTGCCGTGCCTGGACACCGAGGTGCACAGCGGGGATCCCGTACGCGCCTTCCAGCGTTCGCTGGCGCGGCTGGAACGGCCCTGGGCCGACACCCTCGCCGGCCTGCTGGAGGAACCCGCCCGCGTGCTGGAGCGCTACCCGCGGGCCGGGCGCGACGAGCGCGCGGGGCTGCTGCGCGCGCTGCGGGCCGGACTGCGCCTGGCGTGGACGGAGTTGGGCGCCCCGGCCGAGGCGCCGCTGCCCCAGACGCTGGTCTACGAGGACGTGAGCGCGGGCCGTGACCTGCCCGCCGCCCCGCCGGCCTGGGCCCGCGAGGGCGCGGACGGCGGTGCGCTGCGGTCGCTGGAGCGGATCCTGCCGGCCTTCGACCTCACCCTCGCCCAACGCATCACCTTCGAGGGCTTCTTCACGGCCCGCTACGGGCAGGGGGGCCGCTGCGAGGACCTGTTGGGTCTCGTGCACGACTTCCACGAGGACTTCTTCGACCAGTACCTGTCCTTCACGGCGCGGCGCACCCCCTTCGACGCGCGGGGCGAGTACGTGCCGGAGGAGAACTGGCTCGGCCTGCCCGGCATCCGGGCCCTGGACGCGGCCCGGCGGGCCTTCGTGGACCGGATGCGGGAGCGCTGGGCGGCGTACGAGGAGTCGGACGCGCGGCCGGGCCGGGAGCCGGGCGGCGGCGAACTGCGGCTGGCGGAAGCGGACCTGGACGCGGTGGCGGGCGAACTGGAGCCCGTGGTCCCCGGGTTCGCGCCGCGCTGCCACCACGTGCAGCTCGCCCGCGACCCGGCCACCGGCGAGCGGACGACGGTGCTGAACCGCTCCTACGGCGGGCTGTCCTTCCCCTTCAGCCGGTTCACGCACGTCTACGAGGACCGGGACGGCCGATCGGGCCTCGACGCGGAGCTGCGCGCGGGAGCCGACCGCGCCACCCCGCCCGGCGCCGTGTTCGCGGAGGTCACCGGCGGTCCGGTCACCACGAACCTGAACCTGCACGGGCGACTGGTCGAGTTCGAGATCGTCTGTCCGGGCGAGAGCGGCACCCTGCCGGAGGACCGGCTGCTGCGCCTGGACGACCTGTACGCGGAGCACGTCCCCGACACGGGTCGGGTGGTGCTGCGCTCGCGGCGGCTGGGCCGCGAGGTGATCCCCGTCTACCTGGGCTACCTGGTGCCGCTCGCGCTGCCCGTGGTGCCGCGTACGCTGCTGCTCCTGTCGCCGTCGTCCATGTCCCCGCTGGACGTGTGGGCGGGCGTCCCGGAGGGTGTGGCGCGAGGCGGGGTCCACGCGCGGCCCCGTGTCGTGCACGGCGACGTGGTGATCAGCCGGCGCAGCTGGACGACCACGGTGGAGCGGTTGCCGGCGCACGGGGCCCGGGAGGCCGGCCACTTCCTGGAGTGGCAGCGCTGGCGGCGTCAACACGGGCTGCCGGAGCGGGTGTTCGCCACCGTGTCGGCGGGTCCTTCGGCGCTCGGCGCGAAGCCGCAGTACGTGGATTTCGCGAGCCCGCTGTCGCTGTCCGCGTTCGAGTCGCTGCTGCGCGATCCCGGACACCGGGTGGTCTTCCGCGAGATGCTCCCCGACCCGGGCGCACTGCACACGCATTCGGCGCGCGGCGCGCACGTCGCCGAGCTGGCCGTCGAGACCTTCACCACCACCATCACAGACACCTCGGCCCAGGAGGGCGGCACCCGATGTCAGAACTGAGCCCGACGCGCGGCGCCTGGCAGGCGATGCACGTCTTCTACGCGGCCAACCCGCAGCCCCTGCTCGTGAATTGCGTGCGTCCGCTGATCGCCTCGCTGACGGCGGACGGTCTGCTGGCCGGGCACTTCTTCATCAACTACTGGCTGGAGGGACCGCACGTACGGCTGCGGCTGCGGCCGGTCACCCCGGACGCCGAGGCCGAGGTGCGCCGCCGTGCGGAGGAGGCGGTGGCGGCGTTCCTGAAGGCCCGGCCCGCGCTGTACGAGGTGGACTCCGGCTTCCTCAACGAGTTCTACAACACCCTCTTCGACATCGAGTTCCCCGAGGGCGACCGGGCGGCCTTCATGGGCCCGGACGGGCGGATGAACCTGCGCCCCAACAACTCCTGGTCCTACGAGCCGTACGAGCCCGAGTACGGCAAGTACGGCGGCCCGGCCGGGGTCGAGCTCGCCGAGTGGCATTTCGCGCACTCCAGCGACCTGGTGATGGACGCCCTCGGCGGCATGAACCTGCACCTGCGCACGGTGCTGCTCGGCACCTCCGCCCAGCTGATGATGGTGATGGCCGGCGTGTTCCTGCCCGACCGGGAGGAGCTCGGCGCGTACCTCGATCGGTACTACCGATTCTGGCACCAGGCCTTCCCCGGGACGGGGTTCATCGGCTCCGCCGAGTACGACCGCACCTACGAGCAGACCGCCCCCGGGCTCGGGCGGCGGTTCACGGCCGTACTGGAGGCCCTCGACTCCGGGGAGACGGGCCGACTGCCGGGCTTCCTCGCCGGGTGGGCCGAGCACTGCCGGGAGCTGCGAGAGCGGGCCGTGGCACTGGCCGCCGACGGGCAGCTGGTGTTCCGGTCCTGGGACGGGACGCGGGACGAGGGGGTGAGCGATCCGGCGGTGGCGTTGCCCCTGCTGCTGTCGCCGTACATGCACATGACCAACAACCGGTTGCACGTGACGATCCGGGACGAGGCCTACCTCGCGCACCTGCTGGGCCGGGTGCTGCGCGAGCACCTCGGCGTCGCCCCGGGGCCGTCGGCGCCCGCCGAAGCGGCGGAGGGCGCACGCGACGGGGCAGGGCCGGCCGGGGTGAGACGGTCGTGAGCACCGGCATGCCGGCGCACCGGCCCGCGCTGCGGCCCGGCGTCCTGCTGTCGCCGCCGCTGCTGAACGGCCCCGCCGTGGTCCACCTGGTCAAGGACCCGGTGTCCGGTGCCTCCTTCGAGGTCGGGCCGAAGGAGTTCTTCCTCCTGTCGCGCCTCGACGGCTCCCGCAGCCTCGCCGAGATCGGCGAGGCGTACGGGCGCGCCTTCGGGCGGCGGCTGGGCGAGGGGAACTGGCACCAACTGCTCGGGCTGCTCGCCGCCCGGCGGCTGCTCGTCGGCGGTCCGCTCCCGCAGCCGGCGGCGGGCCCGGGGCCGACGCGCACCGGGACCCTGCTGCGCGGCACCCTGCGGCTGGTCGCGGACGCCGACGCCACCACGGCGCGGCTGCACCGCCTGCTGCGGCCGGCCCTGCGGCCGGCGGTGGTGGGCGCGCTGCTCCTCGTATGCCTGGGCATGGAGGCGGTGTTGGCGGCGTCGGTCGGGCAACTCCTCTCGGACGTCGGCTGGTTGCTGGCGCGGCCGGTGCCGCTGCTGGCCGTGGCCTCGCTGCTGTGGCTGAGTACGGCGCTGCACGAGTTCGGGCACGGGATCGCAGCCCGCCATGTCGGGGGCACGGTCGGGGAGATCGGCCTGCGGTGGCGGCTGCCCGTCGCCATCATGTACTGCACCGTGGAGAACTACCGCTACCTGCCCCGGCGTCGCCAACAGCTGGTCGTCGCCGGCGCGGGCGCCTTCGCCAACCTCCTGTTCCTGCTGCCCTTCCTCGCCTGGTGGGCCGCTTTGCCCCCGGGCGACGCCACCGGCCGGGTGCTGGGCGCGTTGCTGCTGCTCGGCAGCGCGCAGGCGCTGGTGAACCTGGTCCCGCTGCCGCCGCTGGACGGCTACACGCTGCTCGGGCACGCCCTGCGCGTGACCCGGCTGGCTCCCGCCAGCTCGGCGTACCTGCGGCTGCGGCTGCGCGACCGGGCGGCGGCCGAGGCGTACCCGCCGCGCGCCCGCCGGCTGTACGCGCTCTACGGGGTCGGCTCGGCCGTGCTGGTCCTGCTCCTGGTGGCGGGCCTGGTGACCGGCGTCGTCGTGGCGGTGACCGCGTGAGCAGCCCTCCGCCCCCTGTCGACCCACTGCCCGTACGTCCGCCACATCCACTACGTCCGCTACATCGGCCCTGTCCCCCCGAGAACCATCCATCCCCCCACACCATCTCCGACCCGAGGGAACCGCACCGCCCATGACCACTGACCGCACTCCTCCGCCCGACTCCCCGGACCTCGCCGTGTCCGTCCAGGAGGTCCGCAAGCGTTACGGCGACCGGCAGGCCGTGGACGGGATCTCCCTCGACGTGCGTCGGGGCGAGTTCTTCGGGCTGCTCGGCCCCAACGGCGCGGGCAAGACCACCCTCGTCGAGATCGTCGAGGGACTGCGCCAGGCGGACTCCGGCACCGTCCGCGTGCTCGGCCACAGCCCCTGGCCCCGCAACACCGCCCTGCTGCCGCGCATGGGCGTCCAGACGCAGGCCTCGGCGTTCTTCGTCCGGCAGACCGCGCGCGAGCACCTGGCCACCGTCGCCGGCCTGTACCGCAAGGACGCGGCCGCGGCGGACCGGACGTTGGAGACGGTCGGGCTCACCGACCGGCGCGACGTCCTGGTCGAGAACCTCTCGGGCGGTCAGCGTCAACGGCTCGCCATCGCCTCGGCGTTGGTCCACGACCCCGAGCTGATCTTCCTCGACGAGCCGACCGCCGCCCTCGACCCGCAGGCCCGCCGCGACCTGTGGGACGTCCTGCGCACCCTCAAGGGCGAGGGCCGCACCATCGTGTACACCACCCACCACCTGGACGAGGCCGAGGCCCTGTGCGACCGGGTGGCCATCCTCGTCGGCGGCCGGATCGCCGCCCTGGACTCCCCGCACCGGCTCGTCGCCGCCGCAGGGGCCCCGTCCCGGCTGCTGGTGCCGGCCGGGCGGATCGCCCCGGACCGGGCGGCCTCCCTCGACGGCGTGGACCGGGTCAGCGAGCAGGGCGGCTCGCTCGTCCTGGAGACCTCGGCCCCCGGCCGGGTGCTCCAGGCCGTCGACGCCCTCGTCGGGCTCGACGGGGTGATGACCCGCACGGCCACCCTGGAGGACGTCTACCTGGAGCTGACCGGGCACCCCGCCCCCGCCGGAACCGACACCCCCACCGGCACCGACACCACCGCACCGACCACGGAGTTCCGGGCATGAGCGCGTACACGGCACTGACCAAGGCCGGCTACCGGGCCCAGGTCCGGGACAAGGCCACCCTCTTCTTCACCTTCGCCTTCCCCCTCCTCTTCCTGATCGTCTTCGGCCTGATCTTCAGCGGTCAGGACGTGGAGGAGAGCGGGCGCCCGTACATCTCGTACATCGCGCCCGGCGTGATGTCCTGGGGCGTCGCCAACGCCGCCGTGTTCGGGATCGCGTTCACGCTGATGCAGTGGCGGCGCGACGACCTGCTGCGGCTGATCCGGCTCTCCCCCACCCCGCTGACGACCGTGTTGGCCTCGCGTTACGTGCTGTCGCTGGTCGTCGGCGTGGTGCAGGCCGCCGTGTTCGTCGCCGTCGCCATGCTGCCCGGTTTCGGCCTGGAGCTCGACGGGCGCTGGCCGTTGGTGCTGCCCGCGCTGGTGTTGGGCGTCACGGCCTTCATGGCCATCGGGGTCATCGTCGGGACGTACGCGAACACGCCCGAGGCCGTCGCGGCGATCGCGAACTGCATGATGGTGCCCATGGCGTTCCTGTCGGGCTCCTTCCTCCCGCTCGACCTGATGCCGTCGTGGCTGCAGTCGGTGTCGCGGGTGCTGCCGCTGCGCTACCTGAACGACGCGGCGAGCGGCGCGCTCACCGGTACGGGGTCGCTCGCCGGCATCGGGATCGGCTGCGCCGCCCTCGCCGGGTTCGCCCTGCTCTTCGGCGGGATCGGGTTGAAGACCTTCCGCTGGAGCAACCAGTCATGACCACCACGCACGCGGTACGGGCCCCCGCGCCCGACGGCACCGCGATGGAGAGCGCGCGGCGGGCGCTGGAACGGGCCTTCGCGGGGACGGCGTCACGGCCGGCGCCCCAGGTGGTGACGGTCGGCGTGCACGACGCCCTCGGGCCGCGCTCCGCCGACCCGTTCGCCGCCGTCCGCCCGACCGCGACCGTCCATCTCAGCGCCCAGGCCGTCCTGTTGGGTCCTTGGGGTGGCGACTGCACCACCCCCGCCTGCGGGCAGTGCCTGGCCATGCGGTGGCAGCGGCTGCGCAGCCGCAGCGAACGCGACGCGCTGGAGACCGGCATACGGGTGCCCACGCCCGCCGGCGCGGAGTGGCCGCGGCTCTCCCCGTACGCGCGGGACGCCGTGGCGGCGCTGCACGCCGCCGTGTTCTCCGGCGCGGTGGCGGCCCCCGGTCCGGCGGCGGCGGACCGGGCGCTGCCCCAGGTGACCCGGCTGGACCTGGAGACGCTCCTGACGCGGACGTACCCGCTGGCCGCCGACCCGCTGTGCCCGGACTGCGGGCCGGGCGGTGTGGACGGCCCCCGCCCCTTCGTCCCGGTCTCGCGGCCCAAGCCGGACCCGGCGGCGCAGCGGCTGCGCGCGGCGTCCTCGTACCCGATGCCGACGGCGGCGCTGGCCAATCCGGTGACGGGGGTGCTCGGCGGCGGCACGTGGATCAACGTGACCTCGCCGACCACCGCCCCGGTCGCCGGCAGCGTCTTCATGCGCGGATACGCGGGGCTGACCGACGTGACCTGGAGCGGGCAGGCCAACAGCTTCTCGGGCAGCCGGGACCTGGCCTTCCTGGAGGGGCTGGAACGCTACGCGGGCACCCACCGCCGCACCGGCACCTCCGTACTGACCGCCTCCTACGCCGAGTTGGGCGAGCGGGCGTTGGATCCGGCGGAGTGCGGCTTCTACCACCCCGACACCTACCGCGACGATCCGATGGTGTCGCCGTTCGATCCCGAGCGGCCGATCCCCTGGGTGTACGGTCATTCGCTGCGCGACGACCGTCCGGTGCTGGTGCCGGCCCGTCTCGCCTACTACAGCGCGGGCTTGGAGGCGGACAACTTCGTCTTCGAGTGCTCCAACGGGTGCGCCATCGGCAGTTGCCCGGAGGAGGCCCTGCTCGGCGCGCTGCTCGAACTGATCGAACGGGACGCGTTCCTGCTCGCCTGGTACGGGAACCAGCGGTTGACGGAGATCGACCTGGACTCCGTACCGGGTCCGGCGGTGCGGATGATGGCCGACCGGGCCGCCCTCCAGGGCTACGACGTGCACGCCTTCGACAACCGCGTCGACCTGGCGGTCCCGGTGGTCACCGGGCTCGCCGTACGGCGCGACGGCGGACCGGGGTTGTACTCCTTCGGCGCGGGCGCGGCGCTCGATCCGGCGGCGGCGGTGGAGGCCGCGCTGTCGGAGGTGCTCACCTACATCCCGCACCTGCCCCGTCAGGTCGCGGAGCGGCAGGACGAACTGGACGCGATGGCCCGGGACTTCTCGCGGGTGTCGCACCTGAAGGACCACGCCCAGCTGTACGGGCTGCCGGCCATGGCCCCGCACGCGGCCTCCTACCGCGACCCGGTGGCCGTGCGCCCGATGGCGGAGCTGTACCGGTCCTGGGAGACGGAGCGACGGCCGAGGACGGGCGACCTGCGCGATGATCTGCTGCTCTGCGTCGCCGAGTTGACCGGCGCCGGGCACGACGTGATCGTCGTGGACCAGACGACGCCGGAGCAGGCGCGGATCGGGCTGCGGACGGTGTGCGCGGTCGTGCCGGGACTGTTGCCGATCGACTTCGGCTGGTCGCGGCAGCGGGCCCCGTACCTGCCGCGGCTGCGAACGGCCGCCCATCGGGCGGGACTTCGGCCGGCGCCGCTGACGGACGCGGAGATCAGGATGGTGCCGCACCCGTTCCCGTGATCCACGGGAGCCGTGCGGGGGAACCCGACCCCCGACGTACCGGATGCCCCGGTCCCCCTCGTACGAGGGGGACCGGGGCATCGCGGTGCCGCGCTGGGGTCAGGCGCTGCAGGAGGTGGTGCTGGTGGTCGAGGAGCAGGTCGAGGTGGAGCTGCAGCTCGTGGAACCGGCGAGCACGACCTCGCTGGCGTCCGAGTAGTCCGAGATCTCGAAGGTCTCCGACTCCAGCTCCAGGATCTCGTCGGCGAGCGAGGCGAGCGGGGACTTCTCCATGATGGACTCCTTCTGTGGGGCGGTCACTGGGTGTGCGACCACGGGATGCGCGACCACGAGGGACGGCCGTTCCCGGACGGTGCCCCTCAAGGAGAACCGACCCCGGCGTCAGCTCACCCGCTCTCCCGCTGACACGCTCCTGACACCCCACTGACAGAAAGTGTCAGCGCCCTGACGTCCCCCGCCCCGGCCGGTGTCCGATCATGGTCACCATGACCGTCCCCACCGCCCGCGCCGACGGACCGCAGAGCGGACACCGGCGCGGACCGCAGAGCGGACCGCGCGCGCTGATCCGGCCCCTGACGGCCTTCTACCTCGACCTGCACCGCCACCCCGAACTGTCGGGCGAGGAGCGCCGCACGGCCGGGCGGTTCGCCGACTGGCTGGAGGGCGCGGGGTTCACGACCACGCGCGGGATCGGCGGCCACGGTGTGGCGGCGGTGCTGCGCCGGGGTACGGGGCCGACCGTGATGCTGCGCGCCGAACTGGACGCCCTGCCGGTACGGGAGACCACCGGGCTGCCCTACGCGAGCGAGGGCGCGACGGCCCACGCCTGCGGGCACGACCTGCACCTCGCGGCGGCCGCCGGGGCCGCCTCCGTGCTGGCCGGCCCGGACGCCCCTGACTGGGAGGGCACGCTCGTCGTGGTGGGGCAGCCCGCCGAGGAGACCCTCGAAGGCGCGCGGGCGATGCTCGCCGACCGGCTGTACGAGCGGGTCGGGCGCCCGGACACCGTGCTCGCGCAGCACGCGGCGCCGCTGCCGGCCGGGATGATCGCCCACGCGTACGGGCCGATGACCGCCGGGAGCGTCACCTTCCGGGTCGTGGTGCACGGGCGCGGCGGGCACGCGGGCGCGCCGCACCTCACGGTGGACCCGGTGGTGACGGCGGCCCATGTGGTGACCCGGCTCCAGACGGTGGTGGCGCGCGAGGCCGCCCCGTCGGAGCAGGTGGCGGTGACGGTGGGCGCGTTCCGGGCGGGCGACCGCGCGAACGTGGTTCCGGACCGGGCCGAGTTGGGCATCACCGTACGGGCCGCCGGCGAGGCGGCGCTCGCCCGTGCGGCGGGCGCGGTGGAGCGGATCGTACGGGCCGAGTGCGCCGCCGCGGACTGCCCCCGCGAGCCGGAGATCGTCCGGGAGAGCGCCTCCCCCGTCACCCACCCGGATCCGGGAACGACGGCCGCGGTGCGGGCCGCGCACACGGCGCGCTTCGGCGCGGAGCGGGTGACGATGTGGCCGCCGACGCTGGCGACCGAGGACTTCGGGCTGTTCGGCGACGCGGGCCTCGCCACGCACGGGGCGCGAGGGGTGAGGCTCGGCTACTGGATGCTGGGGGTGGTCGGCCCGGCGGCCTGGGCGGCGGCTCCCGGGGAGGGCGCGGCGGCGAAACTGGCCGCGCTCCCCGCCAACCACGCCCCGGACTTCGCCCCCGACGCCCGTACGGCGCTGCCCGCCGGGGTCGACGCGCTGACGGAGGCGGCCCTGGCCTGCCTGGCGCCGCGCGCCTGACCCTCGTACCGTTCAGAAGGGCTTGGTCGGCAGGTACTTGCCGTCCAGGGTGATCACGGCCCGCTCGCCGCCGTCGGGGTCGGCGACCTTCTTGACGTCGAGCCGGAAGTTGATGGCGCTGATGATGCCGTCCCCGAACTGCTCGTGGATCAGGGCCTTGAGGGTGGTCCCGTAGACGTGGAGCATCTCGTGGAAGCGGTAGATGGTCGGGTCGGTGGGGGTCCCGCCGGAGTGGCCGCCGCGCAGCGGGATCGTCTGGAGCCACATGGCGGCGTCCTGGTCCAGTTCGAGGAGTTCGGCGACGGCCACGGCGGCCGGCTCGGGCAGTGGATGCCGGCCGAGGATCGCGGCGGTGACGAAGGCGACGGAGAGGTCGGTGTGATCGGCGATCTCCTGCCAGGTGAGGTTCTTGCGGATCTTGGATTCGACAGCGGCGGTGGCGATTCGTTCACGGACGGTGGACTCGAACTGGGCGTGTGCCATGGGAGGAACTTCCTTGGATGAGTGGGCGGTTCAGGAGGGGTTCAGGCGACGGGGACGGCGGTAGGGTCCGTGGGGGCGAGCTGCTCGACGGCGCCGGTGGGGATGTCGTAGACCCAGCCGCGCAGGGTGAGGCCACCCGCGGCGAGGGCGCGGGCCACCGAGGGGTGGGTGGCGAGGTTCGTGAGCTGGGCGCGTACGTTCTCCCGTACGAGCGCCGCCACGTCCGCGCCGGCGGTGCCGGCGGTGCCGGCGGTGCCGGCGGTGCCGGGCGTTCCGGTGCGGGCCAGGGAGGCGTCGGCGTGGCGCAGCCAGTCGGCGACGGCGGGCACCGCGTCGAGGTCGTGTGCCTCGGCGAGGGCGGTCATGGCGCCGCAGGCGGAATGCCCGCAGACCACGATCTCGCCGACGCCGAGGACGGCGACCGCGTACTCGATCCCGGCCGCGACCCCGTCGGGTCCGGGGGTGTAGGCGGGGACGAGGTTGCCGGCGGTGCGGATGACGAACAGGTCGCCGGGCTCGCTCTGGGTGATCAGTTCCGGCACCACGCGGGCGTCGGAGCAGCCGATGAACAGGGTCGTCGGCCGGTGGGTCGAAGCCAGCTCGGCGAAGAGCCGCGCCTTGGTGGGGAAGACGTCGCGCCGAAAACGCGCGACACCTTCGGTGAGGTCGTGCACGGGTCACTCCCGTTCTGCGGTGGCCACCCCGTGGGGCTGACGTGCTCCACCATGCACGACCTGCGCTTATAGAGTCCAAGACGCACTTTCGATGTGATCCATCGATGCCATCTATATTTGCTCCCATGACCCCGGAACTGCGTCATCTGCGCTACCTGCTCGCGGTCGCCGAGCACCACAGCTTCACGCGCGCGGCCGAGGAGCTGCGCATCTCCCAGCCCACGCTGTCGCAGCAGGTCAAGCAGTTGGAACGGGCGGTGGGTGTGCCACTCCTGGACCGCGGCGGACGCTCCGTACGGCTCACCGACGCCGGTGAGGCCTACGCGCGCCACGCGCGCCGGGCGCTGCGCGACCTCGCGGCGGCCGAGCGGGCGGTCCACGACGTCGCCGATCTCTCGCGCGGGCACCTGCGCCTGGCCCTCACCCCGACCTTCACCGCCTACCTGCTCGGGCCGCTCCTCGCCGCGCTGCACGAGGCGCACCCCGGAATCACGGTGGAGGTACGCGAGTTGGCGCAGGACCGGATCGAATCCGCCCTGTCCGCCGACGAGATCGACCTCGGCCTCGCCTTCCACGGCCCCCATCCCACCGGGATCACCGCGACGGCCCTCTTCACCGAGACGCTGGGCCTGGTGGCCGCCGCCGCCTCGCCACTGGCCGCTCAGCGGTCCGCCGCGTTGCCGATATCAGAACTGGCGAACCATCACCTGACGCTCCTCGCCCCGGACTTCGCGACGCGCGGGCACATCGACGCCCACCTCGCGGCGCACGGGGTGCGGCCCCGCATCGCCGTGGAGGTGGGCTCCGTACAGGCGCTGATCGAGGTGGTCCGGCGGACGGGGTTGGTCACGGTCCTGCCGGACGCCGTCACCGACGACCAGCCCGAACTGACCCGGATCCCCCTGACCCCGCCCCTGCCCTCGCGCACCGTCGTCCTGCTCCGCCGCACCACCGCCTACGAGAGCGCCGCCGCCCGCGCCTTCACCACCCTGGCCCGCGAGGTGGTCGCCTCTCGCGGCTATCCGCTCCCCTGATTTC
The DNA here is from genome assembly GCF_023515955.1 of Streptomyces sp. RerS4. Classification (GTDB taxonomy): domain Bacteria; phylum Actinomycetota; class Actinomycetes; order Streptomycetales; family Streptomycetaceae; genus Streptomyces. The sequence goes on along the minus strand of NZ_CP097322.1, from coordinate 6,831,259 downwards.
CGACCGAAGGTAAAGCACCGGCAAAGCCAGAAGGCGGGGAGGTGCCGCACGGCTCACGATGGAGGGGCGGGTACCGACAGGAGTGAGCCGATGGACGTCCGACGGTACGAGCTGACCTTCCCCGACGAGAGCGGCACGCCCGGAGACACGGTGGTCGTGGAACGGACCGACGCCCTCGGTCCCGGCGGCCATTCGGTCTACGCCGACGTGACCGGGATCGTCCGCGCCGAGATCAGCGACCGCGGCGAGGTCCGCATGCTCGCCTCGGGCGCCCACCAAGCCCTGACCCCTCCCACCACGGTCCGCCCCGTCCCCCCGACCTGACCCCCGTCAGCCCCCGCCCAGCGCAAACACGAGCGGCTCGGCTTCTGGAATCCGGGCGATGAGCCCCGTCAGGCCGGGGGTGGGTGCGGCGGGTACGTCGTCGGCCATCGGTCAGGTGCGGGTGCGGGCCGCGGCCTGGCGCTGGCGCTTGCTCAGGGCGGCTTGGGAGAGGTCCTCGGCGGTGGAGCGCAGGCGCTTGAAGCCGTAGCCGCGGTCCGTCAGCCAGGTCTCGGCGGCGAGTTCCGCGCGGGCGGTCGCTTCGAGGATGTCCTCCTCGGCCTCGCCGGAGTCCAGGAAGCGGAAGGCGAACGAGTTGCGGGCGGCCAGCTCGTAGGTGAGGTTGCCTTCGGCGGTGAACGCCGCGCGCAGCACGTCGTGTTCGGGCGCGGCGGCCAGCAGCTCGGCGTGCTGTTCGGCGGTGAGGTCGTCGAAGAAGCCGCGAACGGTGACGCGGAAGGTACGGGTGCTCATCTGATCACCGTAGACCCGGCCGCGAGACCTCGCACGGGAATTTCCGAGCGGCGGCTATAGCCTCCCTCCATGGACGAATGGAACGGTGTGGAGATCATCGCCTTCGCGGACGCCGCGGCCTTCGAGGTCTGGTTGGAGGAGCACCACGCGCGCGCCGAGGGCGTGTGGATCAAGCTGGCGAAGAAGGGCTCGGGCATCCCGAGCGTGACCAGCGACGAACTGGTCGACGTCGGGCTGTGTTTCGGCTGGATATCGGGGCAACGTCGCTCCCACGACGAGCGGCACTACCTCCAGAAGTACGTACCGAGGCGACCCCGGAGCCTGTGGTCGCGGGTCAACGTCGAGAAGGTGGAGGCGTTGACGGCGGCCGGCCGCATGCGCGAGCCGGGCTTGGCGGAGGTCGACAAGGCCCGTGCGGACGGGCGTTGGGAGGCGGCGTACGCCTCTCAGAGGACGGCGACGGTACCCCCGGATCTGGAGGCCGCGCTGAACGCCGACGCGCGGGCCCGCCAGGTCTTCGAGGCCCTCGACAAGACCGGCCGCTACCAGCTGATCCTGCCGCTGCTCCAGGCCCGCACCCCCGCCGCGCGCCGCACCCGCCTCGACCGGGCGCTCGCTGTCCTGCGTGGCACTACCGCTTCCTGAAGCGGACCACGGCGGCCCGTCCCTCGGTGTGGACCAGCTGCGGGACGGGCGAAGCCGCGAGCAACGCGGCGTCGTACGGGCCGAGTTCGACGCGGCCGCCGGACGGCTCGGCGTACGACGACAGGACCGCCGGGCCGTCCAGCGCGACGAGCAGCAGGGTCTCGCCCGGCAGGACGGTGAGGGCGAACTCGCCCCGGACGACGGCGGTGTGCGCCTCGACGCTCCCGCGCCGGTACATGACGTTGAAGTTGACGACGGGACCGTCCACCAGCCGGCAGTCGGTGGGACGGTCGCCGGGGAAGTGGCGGGGCACGTACCGCTCGTCGAGGCGGCGGGGTTCTCCGGCGATGGTGAGGTCCATGCCGGCGCCCTCGGCGAGGGTCAGCGTCCGGTCCACGCCGGGGAACTCCGAGAAGGGACCGTCGACCGCCACCTCGGCGAGGCTGACCCGCCAGGCGAAGTCGACGGTCCCGGCGCCCTCGGGGTGGGCGGCGATCTCCCGCGTCACTCCCCCGCCGTTCTTCCAGGGCGTGGCCGCCCGCTCGGCGGCGCGCAGGATCCGGAGGTCGGCGGGGCCGCTGCTCATGGGGGGTTCCTTCCGTCTCTTCCGTACGCCCCGAGCGTATCCCCGCCGCGATCGCCGCTCGGCGCCGCCACCACCCTCAGCGCAGGATGCCCGCCTGGCGGGCGGCGCGGATCCAGGAGGGGAACTCCGACAGCAGCCGGTCGTACAGCTCGGGGTCCGACACGCGGTCGATGTCGTCGACGGCGAAGAAGCCGACGTTGTCCACGCGCCGCCCCGGCATCGTGTCGAAGCGCTCCAGGACCCCGAACCCTGCCCGCCCCAGGCCGACGAACTGCCAGAACACCGGCTCCTCGACGGCCGCCCGCAGTTCCCGTTCGATCTCGTCGTTGCGGTAGACCCCGCCGTCGGAGAAGAACAGGACCAGCGTCGGGGCCGGCACCGGATGGGAGCGGACGTAGTCCCGTACCTCCGCGATGACCTTCTGTTCCTCGTTCTGGAAGCCGACCGCCCGCATGTCGACCTGGCCGGGGACCAGCCCCTTCGGCGGCTTCTTCCGCCCGAACACGCTGAGTTGGCCGACGCGCACGTGCAGGCGCAGCCACTCCGGGAGGTCGCCGATGGTGAGGTCCGGCAGCCGGGCCGGGTTCGTGGCGAAGGTCCACGCCTGCATCTCGCCGTCGTCGTCGAGCTGCGCCGCGACGGCGGCCATCCGCTCGACCACGCCCGCCACGGTGCCCCGGGAGTAGAGGGTGCTCATGGAGCCGGAGGCGTCGAGGACCAGGATCACGCGGGCGGTGACGTCCCCGGCGCCCTTCTTGGCGAGGCTGACCGCCACCTGCTGCTTGCGCAGGGACAGGCGGATCCGCATGTCCATGGGGAGGTCCGCCTCCCCCTTGACCAGCCGTACGGGCGGCTCGGCCGCCCGCGCCGGCGCCGGTACGGCGGCTGCGGCGGGCCCCACCGATCCGGCGGCGGTGGGCCACACGGCAGGCGGGGGCGTTGGCGCGGCCGCACGAGCGGGCGTGGGCGCAGACGTAGGCCTGGGCGTAGGCGTAGGCGCGGGGACGTGCGCCGGCCGGGCGGCAGCGGGCGGGGCCGCCAACGGCGGGGGCGCGTCGTCGACCGTGATCCCGTAGTCGGTCGCCAGTCCCGCCAGCCCGCTCGCGTACCCCTGGCCGACCGCCCGGAACTTCCACGCCCCGGCCCGCCGGTACAGCTCGCCGCTCACGAAGGCCGTCTCGGGCCCGGCTTCCATGTCGAAGCGGGCGACCTCCGCCCCCGAGGTGGCGTCCAGCAGCCTCAGATGAAGCCCGGGGACCTGTCCGAAGGTGCCCCCGTCGGCGGAGGCGCACAGGATGACCCGCTCCACGGCGGGCTCCAGCGCGGCCAGGTCCACGGAGAGGGAGTCCGTACCGGGCTGCTTGCCGAGGTGCCGTACGGCGCCCGAGGCGTGCCGGGGCTGGTTGTAGAAGACGAAGTCGTCGTCGGAGCGCACCCGTCCACCGGCGGCGAGCAGGAGCGCGGACGCGTCCACGTCCGGCACGCCCGGCCCGGCCGACCAGCCGAGCACCGCTCTGACGGAGGTTGCCGCGACGGGCAGGTTGGCGCCTTTGCTCAGTGTCGTCACGCCGGACAGTCTGCCCAATGGGCGGCCCGTGGGGTAGCGATTCCCGGCCGGCGGCCGGTCAAGGGCCCCGCCCGCGCACGGGCCGGGGCCCGCACCGTGTGACGGTGCGGGCCCCGGTCGCCGTACGCGCCTCGCCGTACGCGCCTCGACGGAGGTGCCTCGAATGAGGTGCCGGCGGAGGTGTCAGGCGGGGACGATGTTCTCGGCCTGCGGGCCCTTCTGCCCCTGCGTCACGTCGAAGTTGACCTTCTGGCCCTCCTGGAGCTCTCGGTAGCCCTGGGTGGCGATGTTCGAGTAGTGCGCGAACACGTCGGCGCCGCCGCCGTCCTGCTCGATGAAACCGAAGCCCTTTTCCGCGTTGAACCACTTCACGGTGCCGGATGCCATGAGGTTTCTCCTTGGGTCTCTACCCGGTGCCGCACCGTGCGACGCCGGCGTCGCCGTGATGTTCGACCCGTCCGAAAATCATCCGGAAATACAAAGTGCGCCCGCCGGGAATCCGGTGGGCGCACTTGGAATATCTGGGAACCACACCCGCAACTGGATACCACCGTAGCACAGAGAAACGATCCGGAAGCGGAGAGTCATCGCGTCCGTGAGTCGCGTGTCTCAGCCCCGGAACTCCTCCGTGCGCTCCGGCGAGGCCTCGGCCAGGGCCTTGGTCACCGCCTCGACGCCGGCGCGCAGCCCGTAGACCGGCGTGGCAGGCTGCTGGCGCCAGGACTCGTCGAGGCCGCCCGCGTCGACGGTGTCGAAGCCGATCTCGTCGATGAGGGCGCGGACGGCCTTCTTGGCCGCCTCGTCGTCGCCGGCGACGGGGACGGCGATGCGGTCCGGGTCGCCCGCCGGACGGGGCCGGTCCACGATGTCGGCGGCGTAGGTGCCGTTGAAGGCCTTGATCACGGGGTGGCCGAGCTGCCGTTCGGTCCACCGGCTCTCGGTCAGGCCCTCGTCCTCGATGGCGGCGATCCGGCCGTCGCGCACCCGCGGGTAGTAGTTGCCGGTATCGATGACGGCGAAGCCCTCGGCGGCTCCGTCGAAGATCTCGGCGGGCAGGTCGGGCACGTTCTTGAAGGGAATGGTGACCACGACGATCTCGGCGCCGCGGGCGGCCTCCGTGACGGGGACGGCGGTGGCTCCGGTCTCCGCGACGAGGGCGGTCAGGGTTTCGGGGCCACGGGAGTTGGCGACGGATACCTGGTGTCCGAGGGCGGTGAGCCGACGGGTGAGGTTGCCGCCGATGTTGCCGGCGCCGATGATGCCGATCTTCATGAGCTCTCCAGTGCGTGCGCGGTCGGATATCGCGTCTGTCCGAACCACGCGCCGGGCCCCCGCATTCCGCCTTTCCCTCACCGCAATTGCGCCGATCCGCCGAACGAGCGAATTTCGGACGCGCGAGAGGGGCCCGCCGGTTCGGCGGGCCCCTCTTCACTCGGTCGTCGTCACGCGCCGCTCGCGTCGAGCATCTCCTCGCGCTCCACGATCTTCACGCGCTCGCGGCCCTGCGGCTCGCCCAGCGCCTTCTCGGCGGCGTCCAGCCGGTACCAGCCGTCCCACGTCGTGTAGCGGACCCGGCGTTCGGCGAGGAAGGCCTCGACGGCCTCCGGCTCCGGCGTGGCAGGGGTGAGCAGGCGGCCCTCGGCGTGGTCGGCGAGCAGGTTGGCGACGGTCTCGTTCGCGTCGCCCTTGGTGTGGCCGATCAGACCGATCGGGCCGCGCCGGATCCAGCCGGTCACGTACGTCGAGGCGAGGTGCGCGCCGTTCTCGATGACGCGGCCGCCCTCGTCGGGCACGGTGCCGGACTCGACGTCCCAGGGCAGCTTGGGGAGTTCGTCGGAGAGGTAGCCGACGGCCCGGTAGACGGACTGTACGTCCCAGGTGGTGAACTCGCCGGTGCCCTTGACGTTGCCGGTGCCGTCGAGTTCGGTGCGCTCGGTGCGCAGGCCGACGACCTTGCCGTCCTCGCCGACGATCTCCACCGGGGACTCGAAGAAGTGCAGGAACAGCTTGTGCGGGCGGTCGCCGATGTCGCGGATCGCCCAGTTCTCCAGGGTCTTGGCGACCATGTCCGCCTGCTTGTTGGAGCGGCGGGTGGTGATCGAGCCCTCGTCGTAGTCGATGTCCTCGGGGTTGACGATGACCTCGATGGTGGGCGAGTGGTCGAGCTCGCGCAGCTCCATCGGGCTGAACTTGGCCTGCGCCGGGCCGCGGCGGCCGAAGACGTGGACCTCGACGGCCTTGTTGGCCTTCAGCCCGTCGTAGACGTTGGCCGGGATCTCGGTCGGCAGGAGTTCGTCGGCCGTCTTGGCGAGGATGCGGGCGACGTCGAGGGCGACGTTGCCGACGCCGAGGACGGCGACCTTCTCGGCGTCGAGCGGCCAGGTGCGCGGCACGTCCGGGTGGCCGTCGTACCAGGAGACGAAGTCGGCGGCGCCGTGGGAGCCGTCGAGTTCGACGCCCGGGATGCCGAGCGCGCGGTCGGCGGTGGCGCCCGTGGAGAAGATCACCGCGTCGTAGAAGGAGCGGAGCTCGTCGAGGCTGATGTCGCCCGGGTAGTCGACGTTGCCGAAGAGGCGGACCTGCGGCTTGTCGAGCACCTGGTGCAGGGCGGTGATGATGCCCTTGATGCGGGGGTGGTCGGGGGCGACGCCGTAGCGGATCAGACCGAAGGGGGCCGGCATCCGCTCGAAGATGTCGATGGAGACGCCGGGGGTGGTGGCAGCCTCGGACTTCAGCAGCGCGTCGGCCGCGTAGATACCGGCGGGGCCGGCGCCGACGATTGCTACCCGCAGAGGGCGAGGCATGACAGGGGTTCCCTTCGACCGACAATCTGACTGATCAAGGTAGACCCTAAACTAAGGTGACCCTAACCCGGCACCCGCCCCCGGTTTATGACCCCATAACCGAACCTTATGACCTTACAAAGCCCGACTTTGAGGGCGGGTGGCCTATCCCTCGTACTCGGTGAGGTCGATGGAGTAGAGGGTCAGGAGCGCGCCGGACGCGGGATCGGTGACGGTCGCGTCCTCGGTCATGCCCAGCTTGCGGATCACGTTGGCGGATTCCTCGTTGCCGGCGTGGTTGGCGCAGACGACGCGGTCCAGGCCCCGGTCCTGGAGGGCGAACTCCAGGGTGGCCTGGGCGGCTTCGGAGGCGTAGCCCTGGCCCCAGAAGGGCCGGCCGAGGCGCCAGCTGATCGCGACCTGGTGTTCCAGCTCGGGCGGTCCCTCCGGCGCGGTCAGGCCGACGGCTCCGATCAGCTCTCCGGAGGCGAGGAGTTCGACGGCGAAGATCCCGAAGCCCTCGTCGTCCCACTCCTCCTCCCAGCGCTCGATCGCCTCGGCGGTCTCGTCCAGGTCGAGGACGGAGCCGTCGCCGATTCGGCGCATCACCTCCGGGTCGGCGTGGATCTCGGACAGGGGGACGAGGTCGTCGTCGCTCCAGCGGCGCAGGAGGAGGCGGGGGGTGCGGATCTCGGTCATGCCCCACATCCTGCCGAACGCGGCCGACCAGCGGTAATCGGGTGCCCCGGCGGTCGCCACCGGGATCAGCGGACGGTGATCGCGTCCAGTTTGCCGCGCAGGTACGCGTGCGAGTCGACCGGGGCGTGGACGACGCGGCCGAGGGGCGCGGGCAGGGATTCGACGCGGGTGTGCGCGTCGCACTCGTAGAAGTAGACCAGCGAGACGAGTTCCTCGGCGGGCGCGTCGGCGGGCGGTGGCAGGACCCGGTGGCGGCCCGCCCGCCAGCGGTCGCCGGTCCAGCGGGCCAGCAGGTCGCCGATGTTGACGGTGAGGGCGGCCGGATCGTAGGGGGCGTCCTGCCAGCCTTCGGCGTCGGTGTGGATCTGGAGGCCGCCGGCGCCCGGTTCGCGGTCGAGGACGGTGACGGTCCCGAAGTCCGTGTGCGCGCCGATGCGGAACTGTCCGGGCAGGGGCGGGCCGACGGTTTCGGTGCCGGGGTACCAGTTGATGTTGAAGCCCCAGGTGGGGTGGCCGGTGTGCCGGGTGAAGTGGTCGTCGGGCAGGGTCAGGGCCGCCGCGAGCAGTTCCAGCAGTTCGTCGGAGAGGGCGCGCATCGCCGTGAGGTACTCCTCGACCAGCGGACGCAGTTCGGGCACCTCGGCGGGCCAGGTGTTCGGCCGGAACCACTCGGCGTCGACCTCGGGGACGCCCGTCGGCTCGTCGGCCGCGAAGGACCAGGACTCCTTCATGTCGGGTGGGGACGGTTCCCCCTCCGCGTAGCTGTTGGCCTCCGCGCCGGGGCCGAGCCAGCCGCGTCCGCCGACGGTGACGGCGTAGGGCCGCTTGCGTGCGGGCGGCAGCCGGAAGAAGGCGCGGGCCGCCTCGCGGATCCGGGCGGGCAGGGTCGGGTCCACGCCGTGGCCGGTGACGAGCAGGAACCCGGCGGCCTGGAGGGCCTCGTCGACCCGCGCCGCGATCGGGGCGCGGGCGTCGGGCCCGCCGGAGCGCCACGGCCGGAGGTCGATGACCGGGACCTGGGAACTGACCATCGGGGGGCCTGCCTTCCGGGTGGGCGGGGGTCCGGTTCCGAGCGTAGGGGCTCGGGGTCGTTCGAGTCCGGTGCACGGCGGGGCGTAGTCCGTGTGGGGGAGGCCGGCTCACCGGCCGCGGGCTGCGACGGGCCGGTCAGTCGGGGAGTTCCGTGCCGCAGCGGGAGCAGTAGCGGGCTCCCGCCTCGCCGGCGAGCCGGCCGCAGTCGGGGCAGACCCGGTGCAGCAGGCAGGCGGACTCCCCACCCTCGGCGGGCGCGGGCGGGGGCGCGGGCGGGGGCACGGGCGCGGTCGCGGCGACGGGCGCCTCGGCGGCGGCGGTCCGGGCGCCGCCGATGCCGAGGCCGGGGCGTCGGGTGTGCACGGTCAGGTACGTCATGCCCTCCGGGCCGGCGGTCAACGACCGGCGGGCGCCCCGGGCCAGCCAGAACGCGGAGTGCGGGCGCAGCCGGTGCGGACCGTCCTGCGTGTCGATCCGGCCGGCGCCCTCCATCACCACGAGCAGCACGTCGAGGGCGGGCTCGGCGTGCTCGGCGATGACGGCGCCGGGACGCAGCCGGATGAGGTTGGAGTCCAGGCCGCGGCCGGCCCCGGTGAGGCGCCACAGCGCGCCGGTCGCGTCGGCGGGGGCGTCGGCGATTACCGCGTCGAGATCCGTCAGGAACCCGGCGAGGTGCGGGTGCGTCGTCATGCTGGTCCTTCCCTGCCTTCGGCGCGTGCCCTCGCAGTCATACACGATCACGTGGGGTCCGTCAGGGCCGATCCGGTCATCGCGTGGTCTTTCACACGGCCTCGCGCGTGGTCTTCCGACACCACACTCCATCATGGGCCTCGTACGGGTGCCCGATGAGGTAGTGGCCGGATCGGTGACCTGCGGCGAGCCTGGGTGGCGGTCGGCGCGGCGGACGATAAGGCTTGTGCCGTGGCTATTTCCAAGGACGTTTTCGGGGCGCCGTGCTGGGTGAGCCTGATGGCCCGCGACCTGGAGGCGTCCCAGCGCTTCTACGCCGCCGTCGTGGGGTGGAGCTTCCGTCCGGCGCCCCTCGGGGACGCGTTCTCGATCGCGGTGATGGACCGGGTGCCCGTGGCGGGCATCGGGGCGCTCGCCACGGACCTGGCCGTCGCGGTGGCCTGGACCCCGTACTTCGCGGTCGACGACGTCGACGTGGCGGCGAGCCGGATCCGGGAGCGCAGCGGCACCGTGGCGGTCGGCCCGGTGTCCTTCCCCTCGGGCGGTCGCGCGGCCCTGGTCTCCGATCCGGACGGCGCGGTCTTCGGGGTGTGGGACGGGCCCGTCGCCTCGGGCTGGCGGGTCGGCGCCGGCCCCGCTCCGGCGTGGCTGGAACTGCGCACCCGCAACGCGTTCGACGCGGCGCTGTTCTACGGGGAGGTCCTGGAGTGGGCCACGGGCCGCCCCGGCTGCTGCGAGGTGTCCTACGAGGAGGAGCGGGTCGTGCTGCGGCAGGGCGGGGAGCCGGTGGCCCGCATCGACAGCGGCCCGGTCGAGCCGGGGGCGTACACCCCGCACACCCGACCCCGCTGGCACGTCCACTTCCGCGTGGCCGATCTGGAGCCGGCGATCGAGTCCGCGATCGACCTGGGCGGCCGCGTCGTGTCGGTGATCAGCGAGGACGCCACCGAACGCTCGATCACGCTGCGCGACCCGGACGGCGCCCTGTTCACCCTGACCATGACGATCCCGAAGTCCACCGAGGAGTCCGGCGAGGAGTCCGGCGAGGAGTCTCCCGAGGAGCCCACCGCCGGCTGATCCGCTGCGGTCGCCCGCCGCCGGGCTCCTGGGGACACTGGGTCGGGAGGAGGTGGGCCATGGACCCGGTGGCCGCGCTGGACCGGATCGCGTTCCTGCTGGAACGGGCGCAGGCGCCCACGTACCGGGTGCGGGCCTTCCGTACGGCCGCCGCCGCGCTGAACGGCATGGGCGCCGAGGAGACGGCCGAGCGGGCCGCGGCCGGTTCCCTGGAGGCGGTCAAGGGCATCGGGCCCAAGACCGCGCGGGTGGTGGTGGAGGCGCTGCGCGGGGAGATCCCGGCGTACCTGCGCACGCTGGAGGACGAGGCGGCCGCCCTGCCCACCGGCCGGCCCCCGTCCACGCCGGACGCCCTCGCCCTGCGCGCCGCGCTGCGCGGGGACTGCCACGTGCACTCGGACTGGTCGGACGGCGGCAGTCCGATCGACGCCATGGGTCGGGCGGCAGCAGCGCTGGGGCACGACTGGGCGGTGCTCACGGACCATTCGCCGAGCCTGAAGGTGGCCCGGGGCCTGTCGCCGGAGCGGCTGCGCGAACAGCTCGCCGTGGTGGCGGAGCTGAACGCGACCTGGGCGCCGTTTCGGCTGCTCACCGGCATCGAGTGCGACATCCTGCTCGACGGCTCCCTCGATCAGGAGCCGGAGCTGCTGGACGGGCTGGACCTGGTCGTGGGGTCGGTGCACTCGAAGCTGCGGATGGACTCGCCGGCGATGACGCGGCGGATGCTCGCGGCGGTGGCGAACCCGCTGATGGACGTCCTCGGGCACTGCACGGGCCGGCTGGTGACGGGCCGGAAGCGCCCGGAGTCGACGTTCGACGCGGAGGCCGTGTTCGCGGCGTGCGCGGAGTCCGGCACGGCGGTGGAGATCAACAGCCGGCCCGAGCGGCTGGATCCGCCCCGGCGGCTGCTGCGGCAGGCCGTCGCGGCGGGGGTCTTCTTCGCCGTCGACACCGACGCCCACGCGCCGGGCCAGCTGGACTGGCAGCTCCTGGGCTGCGAACGGGCGGCGGAGTGCGGGGTGCCCCGGGAGCGGGTGATCAACACCTGGTCGGCGGAGGAACTCCGCGCCTGGACCCGTACCCGCCGCCCGCCGAAGGCCTGACGAAGCCGAGGGCCTGGCGAAGCCGAGGGCCTAACGAAACCCCGCCCCGCGCAGCAGCAGGAGCAGCACGTCGGCGCCCGCGACGCCCAGGACGGCCAGGAAGGGGGCGCGGCCGGGCGCGCGGGCGGTCGTCAGGAGCAGGGCGCAGGTCAGCGCGAGCAGGGCCCAGCCGTACGGGCCCACGCGCCCCGGCGGCCCGGCGACCAGGGCCACCGTCGAGCCGAACACCAGCAGCCCGGCGAGCGGCGCCGAGCGGCGGGCCCCGAGGCGCTGCGGCAGTCCCCGTACGCCGGCGGCGAGGTCGTCGGCGATGTCGGGCAGGACGTTGGCGAGGTGCGCGCCCGCGCCCAGCAGGGCGGCGGCGACCGTCAGCCACAGCGGCGGCCAGGGCGCCCCGGGCAGCCCGAGCGTGACGAACGCGGGCAGCAGCCCGAAGGCGAGGGCGTACGGGAGCCAGGAGCAGGCCGTGCTCTTGAGTCGCAGGTCGTACGCCCAGGCGGCCGCCACCCCCACCAGGTGCGCGACGCCGGCCGCCGTCCCGCAGGCGAGCGAGAGCGGTACGCACAGCAGCAGCGCCGTCAGCGCGGCCGCGGTGACGGCGGCGGGCCGGACCGCGCCCGTCACCAGGGGTTTGTCGCGGCGCCCGGCGGCCAGGTCACGGCGCAGGTCGACCCGGTCGTTGCACCAGCCCACCGAGAGCTGACCCGCCGCGACCGCGCCGGCCGTGAGGCCGTCCCGGCGAGCCCACGCCCGGCCGCCGCGGCGAGGGCCGCGGAGCACAGGGTCACGGCCGCCGCCGGGACCGGATGGCAGGCGCGCAGCAGGCCGCCGACGGGCGCGAGGGGCGACGCGGAGGCGGCCGCGCGGTGCGGCTCGGGTGCGTGCGGGACGGGGTGGGTCGCTGCGGGCACGGCGTCACGCTACGCCGTGTCGGCACGTCCGCCGCGCACCGCTCGCGTCCTTCCCGACGCGGCGGCCCTTCTTCCCTATGTTGGGCCAATGACACGTGTTCTGGCAGTGCGCAGCGTGTTCCCGCCCCACCGGTACCCGCAGCCCTTGATCACGCGGGCGCTCGCCCGCTGCCTGCCGCCCGGCGCGGACGCGGCGCGGCTGCGCCGGGTGCACGCGGCGGCCGGGGTCGAGACGCGGCACCTGGCGCTCCCGCTGGAGGAGTACGGTCCGGGTGGTGATTTCGGGGCCGCCAACGCCCGCTTCGTGGCGACCGCGTCGGAGCTGGGGGCCGCCGCCGTCGACGCCGCGTTCGCCGGCGCGGATCTGGATCCGGGCGAGGTGGGCACGGTGCTGTCCACGACCGTGACCGGGCTCGCGACACCCTCGCTGGAGGCCCGGCTCGCCGACCGCTGCGGGCTGCGTCCCGACGTACGGCGACTGCCGCTGTTCGGGCTGGGCTGCGCGGCCGGGGCGGCGGGGCTCGGCCGGGTGCACGACATGTTGACGGGCCGCCCGGCGGACGCGGCCCTGCTGCTGTCCACGGAGCTGTGCTCGCTGACGCTCCAGCCGTCGGACACCTCGATGGCGAACCTGGTGGCCGGGGCGCTCTTCGGGGACGGGGCCGGGGCACTGGTCGCGGTGGGCGCGGAGCACCCCCGGCACGGCAGCGGCGCCGGGCCGCTGGTGGTGGACGCGCGCAGCCGGCTCTATCCGGGGACCGGGGACCTGCTGGGCTGGGACATCGGCCACTGGGGGTTCCGCATGGTGCTGGGCCGTGAACTGCCCGAGCTGGTGCGGATGCACGTGGCGGAGGAGGTCGAGTCCTTCCTCGCCGGGCACGACCTCAAGCCCGGCGATGTCGACGTCTGGGTGTGTCATCCGGGCGGTCCGAGGATCCTCGACGTGCTGGCGGAGGCGTTGGGCCTGTCCGGGGAGGCGTTCGCGGCGAGCCGTCGCTCGCTGGCCGAGGTGGGCAACCTCTCCTCCGCGTCCGTGCTGCACATTCTGGGCGGCGTCCAGTCGGCCGGGCCGCCGGCGCCGGGCGCGGTGGGGTTGATGCTGGCCTTCGGGCCGGGTTTCGCGTCCGAACTCGTCCTGCTGCGGTGGTGAGCACGATGTCGTTGGCCTGCTACCTGCTGTTCCTCGCCCTGGTGGCCGTCGAGCGGCTGGCCGAACTGGTCACCGCCCGACGGCATACCGCCTGGAGTTTGGCGCGGGGCGGCCGCGAGTACGGGCGGGGCCACTACCCCGTCATGGTCGTCCTGCACACCGCACTGCTGGTGGGGTGCGCGGTGGAGGCGGCGTACCGGCCGTTCCTGCCCGCGCTCGGCTGGACGGCGCTCGCGTTGGCGCTCGCGGCGCAGGGGCTGCGCTGGTGGTGTGTCGGCGCCCTCGGGCCGCGCTGGAACACGCGGGTGATCGTGGTACCGGGCCTGCCGCTGGTGCTCGCGGGCCCGTACCGGTGGTTGCGGCACCCGAACTACGTGGCCGTGGTGGTGGAGGGGGTCGCGCTGCCGCTGGTGCACTCGGCCTGGCTGACGGCCGTCGCCTTCACGGTGGCCAACGCGGCGCTGCTGCGCGTGCGGATCCGCTGTGAGGACGCGGCGTTGGCCGGCGCGACGGGGACGCGGCCGCCGGTGGCGGCGGGGGCGGCGGGGGGCGCGCCGTGATCGATCTGATCGTCGCCGGTGGCGGCCCGGCGGGCCTGGCGACCGCGATCCACGGGGCGCTCGCCGGGCTGGAGGTGGTGGTGGTCGAGCCGCGCCGGACGCCGATCGACAAGGCCTGCGGTGAGGGACTGATGCCGGGGGCGGTGCGCCGGCTGGAGGAGCTGGGCGTGCCGGTGACGGGCCGTCCGTTCCACGGGATCGGCTACGTGGACGGGGCGACGGGCCGCCGCGCGGAGGCGCTCTTCCGCTCCGGCCCCGGGCGCGGCACGCGGCGTACGGACCTCCAGGCGGCGCTGGCCGGGCGGGCCGCGGAGTTGGGCGTACGGGTCGTGGAGCGGCGGGTCGGCGAGGTCGTCCAGAACGAGAAGCGGGTGGCCGCCGCCGGGCTGTCGGCCCGGTGGCTGGTCGCGGCGGACGGGCTCCACTCGCCGCTGCGGCGCTCCCTGGGCCTGGGCGTACCCGCCGCGCCGGGCCGGCCCGCGCGGTACGGATTGCGTCGGCACTACGCGGTCGCGCCGTGGAGCGACCTGGTGGAGGTCCACTGGTCGCCGGGGTGCGAGGCCTACGTGACCCCGGTCGGGCCGGATCGGATCGGCGTGGCGGTGCTCACCTCGTGGCAGGAGCCGTTCGACGCGCAGTTGGCCCGCTTCCCGCTGCTGGCCGCCCGCCTGCCGGCGCCCGGCCCGGGGGCGACGGTGCGCGGGGCCGGGCCGCTGTGGCAACGGGCGCGGACGCGGGTGGCCGGGCGGGTGCTGTTCGTCGGGGACGCGGCCGGGTACGTCGACGCGCTCACCGGGGAGGGGCTGACGTTGGCGCTCTCGGCGGCGGGGGAGCTCGTACGGTGCCTGCGCGCGGGCCGGCCGCAGGAGTACGAGCGGGCCTGGCGGCGGCTGTCGCGGGACTACCGGGCCCTGACGACCTCCCTGCTGTGGGCCCGGCGCCGACCCGCGTTGGCCCGGCGGATCGTGCCCCTGGCGGCGCGGCTGCCGGGGGTGTTCTCGGGTGCGGTGAACCTGCTGGCGCGATGAGGAACCCCGGCCGCGGGGCGCGGCCGGGGCTCGGGGTGTGCCGGGTGGGTCAGGTTTCGCCGCCGGTTCGGGGACGTGGGGCGCGGTACTTCAGGGCCGCGCCTGCGAGGACCGCCGCGGCGCCCGCGCCGAGGACCACCGTGACGCCGGCCCACCCGTGGGGCCCGCCGAGCGAGCCGTCGAGGGGGTCGAAGAACACGATGCCGCCCACGATGTGCAGCGTGACGACCGCGAGGGCGGTCACCGCCGAGGCCCGCCACACGAGCGGGGTGTCGCGTACCGCCAGCAGGGCGCCGAGGCCCAGGCAGAGGAGGGACGCGGCGAGGGGCAGCAGGTCGGCGGGAACGGGCTCCGGGGGCTCGGCCGGGTTCGCGGGGAGGTGGAGCACCCCGCAGAGCAGCAGCGCCGCGGCCGTCGGCCAGCGCAGGACGTGGCGCAGCGCGGCCTGGAGGCCGACGGGCGTCGCGTCCGAGCGGGGCGCCGGTGGGGGTTCGGTCCGTCCGGGCGCGGGGGGTGGCGGGGCGGGCGGTTCCGGTGTGGTGCGGGGTGGCGGGGAGGGGTCCGGCGAGGCGGGGCGGGGCCCGGAAGACTGCGGGCCGGCCGCCCGGCGGTCCGTCGGGGGCCCGGCTGAGGGGCCGGTTGCGGGGGCGTCCGATGGCTCGGCTCCCGGGGCGAGGATCCCGGCCAGTTGGACCACGTCCTCGATGGGCCGGCCGACGGCCGCCGCGCGCAGGGCCACGTCGGCCCCGACCTCGTCGTGCGCGGCCTCGCCGAGCAGCGTCACCATGTGCCGGACCTCGTCGAGGGGCCGGGCGACGGCGGCGGCGCGCAGCGCGTCGTGTCCCGTGTCGGGGTGTTGGCCGCTCTGCTTGAGGAGGCCGACCAGGGCGGTCACCTCTTCGACGGGCCGGCAGGTCGCCGCCGTCTCCAGCAACGTCCGTATGGGCGTGGCGGATTGGTCCGTGTCGACGCCTGGGGCCGGTGTGGGCTCGGGCTCCCGCTCCTCCTCGTCCGGCGGATCGGGGAGGACGGAGACGGCGGGGAGGTCCGGGAGGTTGGGGAGATCGGGGTCGGCGAGATGGCGGGGGTTCGGGTCGGGGCCGGTGGGAGGCCCTTCACGGTCGTCGTGTTCCGTCGCCGTGAAGGTGCTCGGGTCGTTCATGGAAAGCTCCGTTCGCCGACGCGCGGGTCTACACATCGCGCGCCGGTCATCGTGCGTCATGGGAATCGCACGCTCTGTTACATTCAGCGGCATATGTCGGCACTGCGCCATTCGGGGCGGGCAAACGGGGATCCCGCCCGTCATACGGGGCATACGGGCGGCCGACGCGGACACGCCGCGATCAAAAACGGACAGAGCCGGTCCCGAACGGCGACAGTGGCCGGAATTCACCCGCTCCAGGAGGGGACGTCGCCCGTGCCGGACCCCCGCCCCACCCGTCGCCGCCCCACCCGTCGCCGGCGCCCCGGGCTGCCGGCCGTTCCCCTGGCCGTACTCCCCCTGGCCGCGCTCCTCCTCGTCGCCGGCTCCGGACCCTCCGCCACCTCGGCCGAGGGCCCCGCGACGGCCCGCCCCCTGGTGATGACCACCGAGGGGCCGGTACGGGGCCGCGCGCACGGTGGCCACGACACGTTCGACGGCATCCCGTACGCCGCCCCGCCGACCGGCGCGCTGCGCTGGCGCCCGCCCCGACCGGCCCCGCGCCGTACGGGCGTGCTCGACGCCGGGGCGCCCCGCGCGCACTGCCCACAGCTCCCGGCGATCGGGCCGGGTGGGCCGAGCGGCGCGGAGGACTGCCTGTTCCTGAACGTCACCGCCCCCACCGGACCCGGGCGCGGCCGCCCGGTCATGGTGTGGTTCCACGGCGGTGGTTTCCGCCTCGGCTCGGGGCACCTCTACCGGCCCGATCCACTGGCCGTGCGCGGTGACGTGGTGGTGGTCACCGTCAACTACCGGCTCGGGATCCTCGGGTTCCTCGGCCACCCGGAGCTGGGCGGCGCGCCCGACTTCGGGTTCGCCGACCAGCAGGCGGCCCTGCGCTGGGTTCGGGCCAACGCGGCACGGTTCGGGGGCGATCCGCAGCGGGTCACCGTGTTCGGGAACTCGGCCGGCGGGCTCAGCGTCTGCGCGCACCTGACCTCCCCCGGCTCCGCCGGCCTGTTCGCGCGGGCGATCGTGCAGAGCGGCTCCTGCTCGACCACGATCGCCCCGCACGCGCTGCTGCCGACGGTCGGGGCGTACGAGCCCTTCGTGCCGCAGGCGCGGACGGTCGCGGACGGGGTGGCGGCGGCGGAGGCGCTCGGCTGCGGGGGACGACCGGCCGGGACGGTGCTCGACTGCCTGCGCGCCCTGCCGACGGACCGACTGGTGACGCCCGCGCTGATGGAGCGCTTTTCCGCGCTCGCCTACGGCAACACCGTGCTCCCCGTCGAGCCGCGTCGGGCGATCGCCGAGGGCCGCTTCCACCGGGTGCCGGTGATGCAGGGCTCGACGCGGGACGAGATGCGACTGTTCGTCGCGCAGACCCTGGGCGCCCACCCGGTGGGCGACGCGCGGGCCTACCGGGAGCGCGTGCGGGCCTCCTTCGGGGAGGCGACGCCGGCCATCGAGGCGGCCTATCCGCCGGCCGCGTTCCCGACGGCCGCGCTCGCCTGGGCCGCCGTGCTGTCGGACGCCTCCTTCGTCTGCCCCACCCTGCGCGACAGCAGGGCGCAGGCCAAGTACGTCCCCACGTACGGCTACCTCTTCAGCGACGCCGACGCGCCGAACGTGACAGGCCTGCCGGAGCCGGCCGGCTTCCCGTACGGGGCCGCGCACGGCTTCGAACTGCCGTCCCTGTTCGCGGGAGCCACCCTGACGCCGCCCCAACAGGCCCTGTCGGCGCGGATGGTGCGGTACTGGACGCACTTCGCCCGCACCGGCACCCCGAACAGCCCGGGAAGCCCGCCGTGGCCCCGGCTCACCTCCTCCGAAAACAGCCCCGTCCTGAACCTGGCCCCGGGCCCGGACGCGATCCGCCCCCTGGACCCGGGCCCGGCCCACCACTGCGCCCTGTGGGACGCGCTGCTCCCGCCCGAGCCGGTGCGGGACGTCCGGCCGTACGCGGCCGGACGGTGACGGGGGCTACAGGCGGACGTTCCAGGTCACGGTGGAGCTGAGGGTGCGGGCGACGGCGGGGTCGCGGACCGACTGGGTGGGGTCCTCGGCGGTCACCGACAGGCGGTGGGAGCGGAGGTCGAACAGCCACAGGTCCGCCACGCGTACCTCCGTGCGCCCCTCGAAGCGCTTCAGTTCCCGTCCATCGAGGTACCAGCGGACGACCGGTGGCCGGCTGCCGACCAGGTGGGGGACGGCCGCCTTCGCGGTGTGGCGCGGGCCCAGTACCCGGTCGGTGGGGGTGAGCGCGGTGACGAGGTTCGCGTGCCGGTGGAAGCCCGCGATCATCGCCTCGACGCCGGGCAGGTTGAACGGTTTGCCGAGGATCCGCATCAGCGAGTTGTCGGTCGGGCGGCGGAGCCCGGTGACGTAGTAGCCGCCGCCCTCGTACGCGCCGACCGTGCCGCCGTCGGGGGAGGTTTCGCCCAGCCAGCGGTACCACTTGGTCCGTCGGTCGGCCATCGCGGCGGCGTCCAGGGTGGAGATGTTGGTGTCGGCGGGCTCGGGGCCGGTGTACTTCTCGTACGCGGGGACGCCGGGGTAGGCGTACTCGTCGGCGAGCTTGCCGAGGGAGTGTCCGGTCTCGTGGATGGCGACCTGGCCGGCCTTGGGGTGTCCGGCGGAGGCGGTGGAGATGCCCTCGTAGCCGAGGGTGGCGCTGGGCTCGTTGTAGCCGGCGCCGCCGTACTTGGCGCTGTTGGCGAGGACGAGGACGAGGTCGGCCTCGGGGGCGCGGGCCACGTAGGCGTCCACCTTGGTCTGGTCGACGCAGAGCAGCCGCTCGATGTCCTCGCACCAGAAGTACGTACCGAGTGCGGTGTCGCGGACGGTGTCGGGGCCGGGGTCGCCGGAGACCCCGGACTGGGCGGAGACGGCGTCCACGGTCCACACGTTGAAGAGCGCGCGGTAGGTGGTGTACGGCTCGACGGCCGTGACCTCGTCCCACTTCGCGCGCGCGTCGGCGTGGAACTTCTCCAACTCGTCGGCGGTGTAGCCGTCGCCGACGACCACGACGTCCAGGCGGTCCGCGCTGGGGCCATTGTCGACCATCGCGGTGACGGCGCCGTCGGCCGCGCCGGCCGCCCCGGTGAGGCGCCGGGCCGGCGTCGCCCGGCCGGCGGCGGGGACGCTGACGTGGCCGGAGCCGGCCTCGCGGCCGTGCTCCGGCCCAGGTATCTCGACGGTGACCCCGTCCCGCCGGGGCGGGTCGGCCACGGCGGCGGGCGCGGGGCGGTGGCGGCCCACAGCGCGGCGGACGCGCAGACGGCCGCGAGCGCCGCGCGCCGCCGCCGTCCCCGCCCGGCGGCCGGTCGAATGGTTGAACGCATCAAGTCCTCCACACACGAAGGGAGTTAAGCGAGCAAGTAAATGGACTGAACCGGTTGCTTAAATTAGGTGCCGCGCAGGGCGTGCGCAATGGTCCGGTCCCGATCGATACTGGGCAGTCGGAGCAACAGGGTCCGCAGCAGGGGGAAGTGATGGACGAACCGGCCGAGATCGGCCGCCGTGTGCAGCGGCTGCGCACCGAACGCGGGCTCACCCAACGGCAGTTGGCCGAGCCTGCCTACACGCCGGCCTACGTGTCGACCCTGGAGGCGGGCAAGGTGCGCCCGTCCGAGAACGCCCTGCGCTTCCTCGCGGGGCGGCTCGGTACCTCGTACGAGGAGCTGACCACCGGCCGCCCGCCGCGTCTGGCCACCGAGTTGCGGCTCGCCCTGACGGACGCCCACCGCACCCTCGCGACCGGCCCGGCGACGCGGGCCGCCGCCCGCTACCGGGAGCTGCTCGCCGAGGCGGAGCGGCTGGAGCTCGTGGACGAGCGGGTCGAGGCGCTGCTCGGGCTCGGCGACTGCGCCCTGGAGACCGGGGAACTGACGGCGGCGGCCGGGCACTTCGAGGCGGCGGAGGCGCTGTTGGCCGGCGAGCCGCTGCCGCGCCGGGCCCGGCCGATCCGGGGCCGGGCCGTGGCCCACCTGCTCGCCGGTGAGCTCCGCTACGCCTGCTACCTCCTGGAATCGACCATCGACGCCCTCAACGCGGCCGGCCTGGGCGATCCGGAGGCGTTGGTGCTGCTGTACGCGGCGGTCATCGGCCCGTACATCGACATGGGCGCGCACGCCCGCGCCGCGCACGCCGCCGAGTTGGCGTTGGCGCTGGCCCCCGAGGTCGGGGATCCGGCGCTGGTGGCGGGGATGCACCGGCAGGTGGCACGGACGTTCCTGGCCCAGGGGCGGATCGCGGACGCCGACGCCTCGCTGGCGAAGGCGCAGGAGGCCTACCGGCGGCTGCGGCTGGGCACCGACCTGGCGCACTGTCACTGGATGCGCGGGTACGTGCAGGCTCAGCACGGCGAACTGGCATCGGCCGAGCGGGAGTTGCGGTTGGCCCGGGAGATGCTGCGGGCGCGGCGGGCCGTGCTGTACACGGCGCAGGTGGAGGTGGAGCTGGCGGACGTGCTGCGCCGGCTGGGTCGGTACGCGGAGGCCGGCGAGCTGGTGTCGGGCCTGCTGGAGCCGGGCGCGGGCGCGGCCGGTCCGGGCGCCGTGCACGCGGGCGGCGCGCACCGGCTGCTCGGGCTGATCGCGCAGGAGCGCGGGGACGTGGAGGGCGCCGAGGAGCACTACGTACGGGCGTTGGCCCTGCTGGAGCGCAGCGGCGCGGGCGGTGACCTCGCGGACGTGTGCCGGCTGCTGGGCGATCTGCTGCGCCGGACGGGCCGCGTGGAGGCGGCCCTCGACGCCTACCGGACGGGTCTGGGGCATCGGGCGGCGCCGGGTACGACCACCCTGGGACCGGCTCCGGCGGCCCCGGCGTTCCGGCCGCCCGTGACCCCGTGCACGACACCGCTCCCGGTGCCGCGCTGAGGGAGCGTGGGCCGGGAGCGGTGTCGCGGGGAAGGGGTCAGTGGTTCTCGGTGGGCTGGAGGTCTCGCGGGATCAGCGCCCAGGTGGTGGCCGCGGCGGCGACCGCCAGGGCTCCGGCCATCAGGAAGGCCGGAGTGATCGCCAGGGTGTAGGCGTGCGAGGCGGTGTCCAGGAGCGCCTGCCCGACGGTGCCGCCGAGGCGCTCGGCGACGTGCGCCGCCTCGCCCACGGAGTCCCGTACGGCGCTCGCGGCGGGGCCGTCGAGGTCGAGGACCGGCAGGTTGCCGCGGTAGAGGGCGGCGGCGGTGCTGCCGAGGACGGCCACGCCCATGGCGGAGCCCAGTTCGTAGCAGGTCTCCTCGATGGCGGCGGCGCTGGAGACCTCGTCGGCGGGTGCGGCGGAGACCAGGGTCACGGAGGCCACGGTGGTCGCCAGGCCCGCGCCCAGTCCCATGACGGTCAGGGCGGCGGCGAACGCCGGGTAGCCGAGGTCGGCGTACTGCTGGAGGGTCCACGGCAGGGCCATGCCGGCCGCGAGGACGACCAGTGCCGCGCCGAGCACGTGGCGGATCGGGAAGCGGTGCATCAGCGCGGGCGCCACGATCGAGGCGCAGATCAGGGCGAGCGGCGCAGGCAGCAGGCGCAGGCCCGCCTCCAGCGGGGTGTAGCCCTGCCCGTACTGGAACCACTGGGTGACGAGGAAGAGGATCGCGCCCATGCCCACCATCGGCAGGAAGATCGCGGTGGCGGCGACGCTGAAGGCGGGCTTGGCGAACAGCCGGACCTGGAGCAGCGGCGGTTCGACGCGCAGCTGGCGGCGGACGAACACGGTCAGCGCCACGACGGCGACGGCGAGCAGGACCCACGGCAGTGGGGAGCCGACGCCGCTCTTGCCGAGCTGCTTGATGCCGCCGGCGAGGGCGAGCATGCCGACGATCGACTGGGCGACGCCCCACCAGTCCCAACTGCCGTTCGTGCTGAGCGGGTTGCGTGATTCGGGCAGGTAGCGCAGGCCGGCCGCGACGATGAGGGCGGCGACGGGCAGGTTCAGGAGGAAGGCGGAGTGCCAGCCGTGGTCCTGGACGAGGAGTCCGCCGACGACGGGGCCGAAGGCCATGCCGCCGCCGAAGACGGCGGCCCAGACGGCGAGGGCGAAGGCCCGTTCCTTGGCGTCGGTGAAGACGCCGCGCAGGATCGACAGGGTGGACGGCATGATGGCCGCGCCACCGATGCCGAGCAGGGCGCGGGCGGCTATCAGGTGCCAGGGTTCGGTGGCGAAGACGGCGAGCAGGGAGGCGGCGGAGAAGATGCCGAAGCCCGCCATGAGCAGCCGCTTGCGGCCCCAGCGGTCGCCGAGCGCGCCGGCGGTGACGAGGAGGCCCGACAGGGCGAGGGCGTAGACGTCGATGATCCACAGCTGCTGTACGGCGCCGGGCTGGAGGTCGGCGACGAGCGAGGGGAAGGCCACGTTGAGGATCGTGGTGTCCATCGAGATGAGCAGGAGGCTGCCGGAGAGGATCGCCAGGACGGTCCAGCGACGCGGGTCCGGCGTGGGGGTGTGCATGGGATTCCGTTCGGTGTCGTGCACGGGATGCCGCGCGGCGCGGCGGGTCAGGCGGTGGGGGCGGGAGCCGGGGGCGGCCAGGGCGGTCGCGCTCCGCCGAGGAAGGAGGTGAGGACGAGCCGGCCGATGTCGCGGGGAGCCAGGTGGCCGTCGCGGACACCCTCGGCGGCGGCGTCGAGCAGACCCCACAGGGAGTACCAGATCCAGTACGGCGGCAGGTCGACGCGCAGGCGGCCCAGGCGCTGGCCCACGGCGAGGAAGGCGAGGGCCCGCCGGTCCTGGCGTTCCACGCCGGCGCGGAACGCGGGGTCCGCGAGGACGGTGGCGTCGCGCGAGGTGAATCCGTAGAGGTGGGCGGCCGGCAGCAGGGCGACGACCAGGTCTTCGAGCGCGGCGTCGAAGGTGGCGCCGTCGGCGCTCGCCCCGTCGAGGTCGAGGGGTGCCAGGCAGCCGTCGACGACGTGGATGGCGCGCACGGCGACCGCCTTGAGCAGGGCCTCGCGGGTGGCGTAGCGGCGGCTCAGGGTGGCCCGGCTGGTGCCGATGCCCGCCGCGATCTGCACCATCGAGGCGCTGTGATCGCCGGCGAGGACGCGGGCGGCGGCGTCGAGCAGCTCTTCTTCACGGATCACGGTGAGCCTCCTTCGCCTCGAACGATACATTTTTGTCTCACTCGACGCAAGGATGACGCAATCCCGGGCTTGTTCCGGGCAGCAGTACGCCCCCGCGCCCGGTGGGGGCGCGGGGGCGTGGGCCTGTGTGGCTGTGTGGCTGTCGGGCCGTGTGGCCGTCGGGCGGTGTGTGCTCAGTCCTCGCCGGCGCTGCGGGCGCGGGCGCCCGAGCGGGTGCGGGCGGCGGTGGGGGCGCGCTCCGGGTGGCGGCGCAGGTACTCGTCCTCCAGCTCCTTGAGCCGCTGCGAGTGCGTGGCCAGGGCCTCGTCCGAGCCGTGGAGGAAGGTTTCGTGGCGGGTGCGGTGGATGGTCTCCAGCTCCTTGAGCAACCGACCGTCCTCCAGCTCGCGCGCCGCCGGTCCGCTCGTGTGCTCCTCCATGGCCACCACCTCCGCGTCCGTGGTCCGTTTCGCCCCACGTTCCACGGTAGTCGGCACTGTGCCGCTCGGCCCGCCCGGCGGCGGGGCGTCCCCCGCGCCGTCAGCCCTCCGGCGCGGGGGTCGGCGTCCGGCGGGGGTAGGCGCGCGGGGCGGTGCGTACGGACCACACCACCGAGACCAGCGGGACCGCGACCACCGCGCCGACCACCCCGACGGCGGTGGCCCCGGCGATCACGGCGACGGCCACCACCAGCGGTGCAGTCGCACCGCTCGGCGGCCTGGGCCGGGCGACGAGGACCGGCTGAAGCGGACACCCCCCAGGCAGGCCCGGCGCCCGAACGGCGGTGTTCACGGTGCGCGGCGCCGGCCCTCCCGGGAGGGTGACGGCATGGGCTCATGGTGGTACCGCAACGTCCTGGAGCCGGGCAAACTGCCCCTGCTGTTGGCGCTGTCCGCGTTCGTCGTGACCTTCGCCGTGACCCGGGTGATCACGCGGATGATCCGGGCCGGCAAGGGCCCCTTCCGCAACGTCACGCCGGGCGGCCTGCACGTGCACCACGCCGTGCCCGGGGTGATCCTCATGACCGTGGGCGGGTTCACCGCCATCGGGGGCGGCCGTACGGGGTGGGGTGCGGCGGTGGCGGCGGTGCTCTTCGGCATGGGGGCCGGCCTCGTCCTGGACGAGTTCGCGCTGATCCTGCACCTGAGCGACGTCTACTGGACCAAGCAGGGCACGATCAGCGTCGAGGTCGTCCTCATGACCTCCGCCCTGGCCTCCCTGCTGCTGTGCGGCTTCCTCCCGCTGGGGGTGGACGACCTGACGCCGGACGAGAGGCAGAACCGGCTCACGGCCGTGGGCACGGTGGCACTCAACCTGCTGTTCGCCGTCGTCGCGCTGTTCAAGGGCAAGCCGCGCATGGCCGTCCTGGGGGCGATCGTTCCGCTGATCGCCCTGGTCGGGGCGGTGCGTCTGGCGCGGCCGGTGTCCCCGTGGGCGCGACGGTTCTACCGGGGCCGGCCGAAGGCGCGGGCCCGGACGATCAAACGGGCGTACCGGCACGACCGGCGGTGGAGCGGGCTGCGGCGCCGCGTCGACTACCTGATCGGCGGGGCGCCCAGCCAGGAGGACGTCCCGCCGGTACGGCGGTGACCGGTGGGCAGGGGTGTCAGGCGCCGGCGGCGGCGGGGGTCTCGTCGAGCTCCCAGGCGTGGCGCTTGAACTCCCGGCGGAAGTCGGCGTGGTCCTCCCACTGGCGGGCGATCCCGCGCAGGACGTCCCAGTGGTGCTCGACCGACTGGTCGATGACGGCGCGGGTGCGGGAGTCCTCGGCCGTCGCCCGCCGCTCGATGAGGCCCTTGACCGCGGAGGCCTCCAACACGCTGTTGCGCAGGGCGCGCAGGGCCCGGGAGGTGTCGTCCATCGCGAAGCCGCTGTCACTTCCGGACTCCGCCTCGAACAGCGGCGTGAGCCGCGCCTCGATGAACGCGGTGATCCGCTCGAAGTGCTGGACGTCCATCAGGGGTCTCCCTTTCCCGCCGCCCGGCGCGTGGCGCGGCGCGGCTCATCGAAGCGGCTCGGGGTCGAGCCCAAGTGCAGGATACGAGGTCGCTCCGGGCCGCCGCGCCGCCGGTCCTCGGCCCGTCAGATCGGCGCGGTGACGGCGAGGATGGGCGGTGCGGGCGAGGTGTGACGGTGGCCGCAGGGGTCGAAGACCAGCACGACCGGCTCGCCCGGTCGTTGGCGCCACGAGATCCGGTGCGGTGCGTCGCCGCACGCCGGGCAGGAGGGCAGCGGACTCGGCGGGCCGGGCTCGGGCTCGGGCTCGGTGTGGCACTCGGGCAGGGCCGTGAGCGTCGGCGGCACGGTGTGCGGGTCACGCATGGGGGCTCCCGGGTCCGGAGGTGGCACTCCAGGCACTGTGTCATGCCGCACGGCTCCCGCGCACGGGCGAATCGTCCCGTGTTCCGGCTGGTCAGCCCGTGCCACCAGGCCGAATCCGGGCCTCTGGGGGCACTTGGTGATCAAGTGCTCCTCTGCCCCGCCTCGACCGGGCCCGACGCGCAGGCGGCAAGCACGGCCGGGGCGCGAAGGGCCGGGGCACGGAGGGGCCTGGGCGCGGAAGGGCCGGGGCGCGGAGGTCCGTACGGGCTTCTCCGCGCCCCGGCCGTGTCCGCGCCGGTCACGGCAGCTCGGCGACCTCCGGGTGATCGGTCAGCCAGGCGCGGACGGCCTGCTGTTCCTTGCCCTTGCCGGCCTGCTGGATCTTCGCTTCCAGGCCGGTGAGCTGCTTCTCGTCCAGCTTGAAGGCACGCAGCCAGGCGGCGATCTCGGGCTCGTCGGCGGCGAAGCCCTTGCGGGCGAGGGTGTGGATGCCGTCGCCCTTGCCCCAGACGCCCTTGGGGTCCTCCAGCTTGGTCAGCTCGTAGGAGGAGTACGCCCAGTGCGGGGACCACAGGACGGTGACGACGGGTTCCTGCTTGGCGTAGGCCCGCTGGAGTTCGGCGAGCATGCCGGGCGTGGAGCCGTCGACGACCTGGTACTCGCCTTCGAGGCCGTACTCCTTCAGCACCTTCTCCTTCAGCACGGACATGGCGCCGGCGCTGGGTTCGATGCCGATGATCCGGCCCTTGAAGCGGTCGCCCTTGCCCTTGAGGTCGGCGAGGGAGCGGACGTCCTTCATGTACGAGGGCACGGACAGCTCGATGGAGGTGGGGCCGTACCAGGCGCCGAGGTCGTCCAGCTTGTTCCCGTACTTCTCCCAGTACTGGGCCTGGGTGACGGGCAGCCAGGCGTCGGTCTGGAAGTCGACCTGGCCGCCGGCGAGTCCGGTGAAGAGCGCGCCGAGCTCCAGTTGGCGGGCGTCGACCTTGAAGCCCTTGCGCTCCAGCAGTTCCTTCCACAGGAAGGTCGAGGCGATGCCCTCGTCCCAGGGGATGTAGCCGATGCTGACGGTGCGGCCCTTGCCGATGTCCGCGCCGCCGACCGCGCCGTGCGAGCGGTCGCCGGAGCCGCCGAAGGTGCTCAGGCCGCCGGCGACGAGGGCGAGGACGACGGCGGCGGTGACGGCGTAGGCGGGAGCGGGCCGGTGGTTCCACAGCCTGGTCCGGCCGGTCGCGGCGGCGCGGGCCCGTGCCAGGGTGCGGCGACCGAGCGGGGAGACCTGGCGGCCGAGGGCGCCGGTCATGCGGTCCAGGTACATGGCGAGGACCACGATGGACAGGCCGGCCTCGAAGCCGAGGCCGATGTCCACACTGCCGATGGCCCGGTAGACGGCGCCGCCGAGGCCGCCGCCGCCGACCATGCCGGCGATGACGACCATGGACAGGCCGAGCATGATGACCTGGTTGACGCCCGCCATGATCGTGGGCAGGGCCAGCGGGAGCTGGACGCGTACGAGGGTGTCGCGCGGGGTCGTGCCGAAGGCGTCGGCGGCCTCGACCAGTTCGGCGTCGACCTGGCGGATGCCGAGTTCGGTCATCCGTACGCCGGGGGGCAGCGAGAAGATGATCGTGGCGATGATGCCGGGGACGACGCCGACGCCGAAGAAGATGATGCCGGGGATGAGGTAGACCATGGCCGGCATGGTCTGCATGAAGTCCAGGGCGGGCCGCAGGGCGGCGCTGACCCGCTCGGAGCGGGAGGCGCGGATGCCCAGCGGGATCGCGATGACCAGGGTGACGAGGGTGGAGACCAGGACCAGGGAGAGGGTGGCCATGGCCTCCTCCCACAGGCCGAGGGAATCCACGAGCGCGAAGCCGGCGAAGGCGAGCAGGCCCGCGAGAAGGCCGCGCAGCCACCAGGCGGCGACGGCGAGGATGCCGGCGAAGAGCAGCGGGGCGGGGGCGGACAGGGCCGCGTCGACGCCGTCGTAGAGGGCGGTGACGACGGCGCTGACGGTGTCGAAGAGCCAGGACAGGTGACGCTGGAGGAAGTCGACGCCGCCGTCCACCCAGGTGCCGAGGTGCAGACGGGGCATCAGAGCGCCACCTCCGCGCGCGGGCGCGGGAGCGCGCAGGCCATCGGCGGCCGCTGTTCGTCCCCGATGAAGGCGACGAGGCGGTCCTGCGGTACGGCGCCCAGGACGGCGCCGTCCTCGTCGGTGACGAAGACCGGGTGCGGGACGCGGGCGCTGACGGCGCACAGTTCGGCGAGCGGGGTGTCCGCGCCGACGGTGGGGCAGCCGCAGGCCGCGAGGGTGTCGGGGGCCTCGTCCATGACCGCGTCGGCGGTGAGGACGCGCGAGCGGTCGACGTCCTGGACGAAGGAGGCGACGTAGTCGTCGGCGGGGCGGGTGAGGATCTCCTCGGGGGTGCCCTGCTGGACGATGCGGCCGTCGCGCATGACGGCGACGGTGTCGCCGATGCGCATGGCCTCGCCGAGGTCGTGGGTGATGAAGACGATGGTCTTGCGCAGGGTCCGCTGGAGTTCCAGGAGCTGGTCCTGCATGTCGCGGCGGATCAGCGGGTCCAGGGCGCTGAAGGACTCGTCCATGAGCAGCAGTTCGGCGTCGGTGGCGAGCGCGCGGGCGAGACCGACGCGTTGTTGCATGCCGCCGGAGAGTTCGTCGGGCCAGGAGTTCTCCCAGCCGCCGAGCCCGCACAGTGCCAGCGCCTCGGCGGCACGGCGTTCGCGCTCGGCCCGGGGGACGCCCTGGACCTCCAGACCGTAGGCGGCGTTGGCGAGGACGTCGCGGTGCGGGAAGAGCGCGAAGTGCTGGAACACCATGGAGATACGGGTGGACCGTACGCGGCGCAGCTCGCGCGCGCTCAGGGTGGTGAGGTCCTCGCCGTCGAAGAGGACCCGGCCCGAGGTGGGTTCGAGCAGCCCGTTGAGCATGCGCAGGAGGGTGGACTTGCCGGAGCCCGACAGCCCCATGACGACGAAGATCCGGCCGGGCTCGACGCGGAAGGACGCGTCGATGACGGCCGCCGTCGTCCCCTCCTCGCGCAGCTCGTCGCGGCTCTTGCCGCCTTCGAGCGCGTGCACCGCGTCCCTCAGCCGATCGGGTCGTCTTGCGAACACCTTGTAGACGTGTTCGGCCTGGAGCGTGGACACATGCACCTCGGGGGTCGTACCGGGTCCGGACCGCCGCCGGGGCGGTGGGCCGGGGAGCGGGACGGGATCCGCCCGCCGTGCCGCGTCCACGACCCTTCGGCCGGCGGAGTACGCGGTTCCGCTCCAGCGCCGCGCATGCCCGGACGAGGCTCGGGCAAACGGCGAGGTGACCCACCTCACGCCCGGTCGGCAGGTACGACCTACGCCGAGGGCGGCTGCTCGTCCTCCAGCATGGAAGCCCGCAGGTGGGCCAGGAGGCGGGTCAGCAGGCGCGAGACCTGCATCTGGGAGATGCCGAGCTCGGCGCCGATCTGCGCCTGGGTCAGCTCCTCGCCGAAGCGCATCGACAGCATGCGGCGCTCGCGATCGGTGAGCCGTTCGAGCAGCGGGGCCAGGGTCTGGACGTCCTCGACGAGCTCCAGTGCGGGTTCCTCCTCGCCCATGACCTCGGCGAGGGTGTGACCTTCGGCACTTCCGTCGCCGTGGTCGCCGTGCGGGGCGTCGAGGGAGCCGCTGGTGTGGCCGTTGGCGGCGACGAGACCCTCTATGACCTCCTCGTCGGTGAGGTCGAGGTGGGCGGCGAGGTCGGCGACGGTCGGCGAGCGGTCGAGCCGGACCGTCAGCTCCTCCTTCGCCTTGGCGATGTCGATGCGCAGCTCCTGGAGCCGGCGCGGGACGCGGACGGCCCAGGTGGTGTCGCGGAAG
Source organism: Streptomyces sp. RerS4 (assembly GCF_023515955.1). Classification (GTDB taxonomy): domain Bacteria; phylum Actinomycetota; class Actinomycetes; order Streptomycetales; family Streptomycetaceae; genus Streptomyces. The sequence goes on along the minus strand of NZ_CP097322.1, from coordinate 6,802,236 downwards.
TGACGCTTGATCTCGCCGGTGATGTAGGGCATCGCGAGGGTGGAGAACTCGTTCTCGCGGGCCGGGTCGAACCGGTCTATGGCCTTGATCAGGCCGATGGTGCCGACCTGCACGATGTCCTCGATGTCGCCGCCCTCGCCGCGGGTGCGGAAGCGGCGGACGGCGTACTGGACGAGTGAGGCGTTCATCTCGATGAGCGTGTTGCGGACGTACTGGTACTCCGGCGTGCCCTCCTGAAGCGCGCGCAGGCGCCGGAAGAAGACCTTCGACAGCTCACGGGCGTCCGCGGGGGCCATTTCCCGGGGCTCGTCGATCCGGGGCAGCCCCGCGCGCCGGGCGGCGTCCTCGGCGGTGCGCCGGGGGCCGGGCAGGGCGGCGGCGCGGGAGTCGGGGGTGGGGCCTGCGGGGGTGTGGGGGTCGACGGTATGGGAGTGGTGGGCGGAGACCGGCATGGGGTTCGCTCCTTGGGCTGGTCGGCTTGCGGCGCGGGACCTTGACTGCGGACGATGTTCTACCTCTTCCGCGAGTACGTCAAGAAATACGGGAAATTCATTTCACGTCTTGTGTCACCGGAACCATGTACCGCAGGATGTGCGCATGGGGAGTACACCACGCAGACAAAACTGGACATTTCTTACCAATCATGCCCGAGTCCTCGTGACGATCGCGCGGGACCCGGCCGTGCGGCTGAGGGACGTCGCGGTGGTGTGCGGACTCACCGAGCGGACGGTGCAGGCGATCGTGACCGACCTGGAGTCGGACGGGTACCTGCGGCGCGTGCGCGACGGCCGGCGCAACCGCTACGAGATCTCGGCGGGCGCCGTCTTCCGGCACCCCGCCGAGGCGGGCGTCCAGGTGGCCGGACTCCTCGCCCTCCTGACCGGCGCCCCCGCCGCCGAGCGGCTTCAGGAGACCACCGAGCGCCTACAGGAGACCTCGGTCACGGGCTCGTGAGGACGGGGGCATCACCTCAGGCGATGCGGATCAGGTGACGCGGAAGCCGATCGCGGCCGGTTCGCGGTGGAAGGTGAGGCGGTCCCAGGTGGGGAAGGCCAGGTCCGTGACGGCGAGCAGCCGGCCGGAGGGGGCGTGCAGGGTGCGGCGTACGGTCAGGCCGCAGGCGGGCGGCGTCGCGCCCGGCCGGCTCGTACGGGTCATGGTGATGGTCTCGGCGGTGCGGCCCCGGGCCGTCGCCCGCTCCAGCCAGCGGTGCAGCGGCCGCAGGTCCTCGTCGCGGGCCGCCGACGATCGGTCGAGATAGGGCGTCAGTTCCGGGGTCCCGGCGACGAGGCGCGGGCAGAAGTACGTCACCGCGTGTTGGAGCGTCTCGCCGGCCGGGCCGTACGCCCGTTGGTGGTGGACCAGGGTCGGCGTGCCACCGCTCATCCCGAGCAGCGCGGCGAGCGAAGGCGGCACGGTGACCAGGGCCAGCCGGGAGCGCGTGGGCACGGCCGGAGCGGCGTACACGCCCGAAGCCCCGGCGTTGTGCTCCGTCGGCCGCGGCGGGCCCTCGGCCGCGCCGGCGGATCGGGTTCCCCGGCGGCCGGTGACGACGAGCCCGTCGGCGCGCAGGAGTTGCAGGGCCGCGCGGACGGTCTGCCGGTTGACCCCGTAGCGGGCGGCCAGGACGCGTTCCGAGGGGAGTCTGCCGGCGGAGGTGCGGTCGGCGTGGTCGAGCTCTTCTCGCAGCGCTGCGGCGATCCGCTGGTACTTGGGCATGGCGGCCGGGCCGCCGCCCCGCGAAGGGGAGGGCATGGCTTCTCCTCTGACGGGTGGTCAAGGACTGCGCGGTCTGTTCGACCAACGTAGCATTGGTCTATACCTGTCGGCAGGATGCTTGCCCGGACCTGCGCCACCTTGGCCAAATCCCGTTCCCGCCCGCCCCTCTCCTCCCCCGCCGGACCGGCTGGATCGACCCCCCGTCAGGGGGCGGCCGGGCCGCGCAGCGGGTTGGGCAGCGGCAGGTAGCGGGCGTCCGCGCCGTCCGCCCGGGTCCACCGCAGCAGCAGGTTGGTCTTGGCCGGAAGCGACGGGGAGCGCAGCAGCCCGGCGATCTCCGGCAGGCCGTACGTCCGGTCGTAGCGCAGGAACTCCTCCCGCACGGCCGGCCACACCAGCTCGGCCGTGTGCGGGTGCCACTGCGTCAGGGCGCCCGCGACCTCCGCGAGGTGGTTGACCACCAGGCAGTACACGAGGCGCTGCCAGGCGGCCTCGCGCGGCATGTCCCCGGGCAGTTTGACCCCTTCCGCGTCGCGGAAGAGGGCCTGCACCGGCAGCCCCCGGTCGTCGACCGCGACCAGGCAGTTCTGGAGGTGGGCCTCCAGCACGATCCCGTGCCGGGCGAACAGGTCGAGCACCGGAGGGACGACGTGACGCAGGTACGCCCGCCACCACGCGGCCGGGTCGGCGGCGTCCGCCGCCGGATTGCCGGGGAACCCCTCGGCGAGCGCGGCGGCCAGCAGCGGCGTCGCCCCGGCGACGGTACCGGCGCGCAGCCCGTCGCGGACCAGGACGGCGAGCTCCTCGAAGGCGAAGCGCGCGGTGCGGTACCCGCGGTCGGCGAGCCAGAGCGCCGACGATCCGGTACGCCGCCTCAGGTCGGCGAAGGCCGCGACGACGGCGGCGTCGGTGCGCCGCAGCTTGAGCAGGTCGTGCCGCCACAGCCGGCGGATGTCGTTGGTGATCCGTACGTCGAGGCTGAACTTGGCGAACAGGTCGGCGCCCGCGTCCGGCGCGTACACGGTCCGCACGGAGGCGGTCGGCCACACCGGCAGTCGGGTCGGGCCCAGCCGCAGCAGTCGGCCGTCCGCGAAGGCCTCGCCGATCTCCGGGCGCCCGGCGACCAGGTCGAGCTGCCAGGGGTGGGCCGGCAGCAGAACGTATCCGGCGGGCGGGCGGGGGCCGTCGAGGATCCCGGCGAGCGCGTCGACGGCGTCGGCGGCGGCCCGGCCGCCCTCCTCGACGGTCTGGTCCTCGCGCAGCGCGAGCAGCTCCAGCGGGAACCGGGCGTGGGCCTCGGGGGCGTACGGCAGCCAGCTCTTGGCGGGCGCGCCGCCCCGGGCCTTGGGCGCGGGGTGGTGCGGATGTCCCATGACGAGGGCCTGTTCGGACAGGACGTACGGGTCGACGGGCGGCGTGGCGGCGGCCCGCGCGGTGAGCAGCGCGGCGACGGCGTCCCGACTGTCGGTGATCTCGCCGGGCAGCTCGTCGTTGGGGACGCCGGTGGACCGCAGCAGTTCGTCGGCGACGAGGGCGACCAGATCGCGGTGACCGAGCCGCCGCCACTGCCCGTCCCGCGCACGCAGGTGCGCCCGCGTGGGGCGGCGGCCGCCACCGACCCGCAGCAGGCGGCCGCTGGCGCGCAGTCGGTACGTCTCCCCGTCCCCCTCGGCGTCCGCCGCCTCCCGCAGCAGACAGTTCAGCAGGGGGGCGGCGGCGTGGGCATCGGCGTCGGCGTGGGGATGCACGGGTTCCATTCGGTCCATCGGGGGTACCGGAGGTCCGCGCGGAGCGGGCCGTCGGTCGTGATCTTCAGTATCCGCGATGATGACATGATCATCAGGTTGAGTGACGCGAAAGGAACGGGACCCTGGACCGCAGCGCGCACGTCCCCGACCCCGGCGGCCCCGCCGGCCACACCTCCACCGGTCACACCTCCACCGGCCAGCCCCGCGCGGGCGCCGAGGAGGCCCTCGCCGTCGCGCTGGCCGACGTACGGCCGGCGCTCGGATCCGCCTACGGGGCCTCCCTCGGTGGCGCGCGGGCCGCCGTGCTGACCCGGCTGTGGCGGGCGCTGGCCTTCGAGCCACTGCCCTGGATCGCGCGCCGCGAGCACGGGCCGGGCTCGCTCACGCTGCTGCTCGCCGACGGCCGGCGGTTGGAGGGCCCGGCGGCGGACCCGTACGCGACCGACGCCTACGTGCGCGAGGTGTCCCTCGACGGTCGGACGCACCGGCAGGCGGCCCGGCTGATCGAGGCGTTGGGGGTGCCGCACGGCGGGGCCTTCGCCGCCGAGGTGGACGACAGCACCGCCTCGCTCGCCCTCTCGCGCGCGGGCGCGGCGGAGCGGGCCCGCGCGCAGGCGCGGGATCCGGACACCACCTGGGAGTGGGAGCAGCGGGTGGTGGACGGGCATCCGTACCACCCCAACTGCCGCTCCCGACCCGGGTTCTCGGTGGCCGAACAGTTGGCGTACGCGCCCGAGCACCGGCCGGTGGTGAGGCTCGCCACGGTGTCCGTCGGGGCGCGGGAGTGCCTGGTCACCGGGGGCTGGCCGGACCACCTGCGCGACGGGGACCGGATCCTGATCCCGGTGCACCCCTGGCAGGCCGAGCACGTCCTGAAGGGCGAGGACCGGTACGGCGATCCGGAGCGGGCGGCCATCGACGCGCACCCGCTGATGGCACTGCGTACGCTCGCCCCCGCCGCGGGCGGGCCCCACGTGAAGACGGCGCTGAGCACCCGTCTGACCTCCGCCGTCCGGGACATCTCCGCCTACTCCGTCGAGACCGCGGCCGTGGTCTCGGCCTTCGCGCAGTCGCTGTCCGAGCGGCTGGAGGGCCGCCTGCACATCACCCGCACCCTGGGCGCCGTCACCGCGCACACCTCCGACCTCGCGGCGGTGCTGCGTGAACCTCCGGAGGTGTACGCGGGCCCCGGCGAGCGGGTGGTGCCGGTGGCGGCGCTGGCCGGTACGGACCTGGCCCGGTCGGCGGCCTGGCAGGCGGAGTTCGCCCGGCTGGCGCTGTCGGTGTGCCTGCGGGTGCTCGACCTCGGGGTGGCCCTGGAGGCGCACGGGCAGAACCTGCTGGTGGTCCTCTCCCCCGACGGCAGGCCGCTGCGGCTGGTCTACCGCGACCTCGCCGACATCCGGATCAGCCCGGCGCGCCTGGCCCGGCACGGCCTGCCGGTGCCGCCCCTGACGGGCCGGCTCGTGACGGACGACGAGACCGTGCTGCGGCGCAAGCTGTTCGGTTCGCTGGCGGCGGGGGCGCTCGCCGCGACCGCCGGGTCCTCGGCCGCGTTCGGCGAGGCCCTGACCTCCGCGCTGGACGGTCTCCCGCCCACCGCCGACTCCGCCCCGCTCCTGCGCGGCCCGCTGCCGGTGAAGGCGCTGACCCTGATGCGGCTGAGTCCGGGCATCCCGGGCGACCAGTGGGCCGACCTGCCGCATCCCGCCGCGGGAGGCCGAATCGGGGGGTGATCCGGACCGCCCGGCGGGCTACGTTCAGGGGCATGACAGACACCACGCGCCTGAGTGCCGTACAGGCGTCCTACGACGCCGTCGCCCTCGACTACGCCCGGCAGCTGCTCGGGGTCCTGGAGGCCAGACCCCTGGAGCGGGCCGTGCTGGGCGCCTTCGCCGAGTCCGTGCGCGACGCCGGCGGCGGGGCGGTGGCCGACCTGGGCTGCGGTCCGGGCCGGGTGACGGCGTACCTGGACGGTCTCGGCGTACGGGCCTTCGGGCTGGACCTGTCGCCCGCGATGGTCGCGGTGGCCCGGCGCAGCTATCCGGGGCTGCGGTTCGAGGTGGGGCGGATGGCCCCGCTGGACATGGCGGACGGGGAGCTCGGCGGGATCGTCGCCTGGTACTCCACGGTGCACACCCCGCCGGGGGAACTGCCGTCCGTCTTCGCGGAGTTCGCCCGTGTCCTGGCACCCGGAGGGCACGCGCTCGTCGCCTTCAAGGCCGGGGACGCCCGGCGGAGGCTGGACGAGGCCTACGGCCATCCGGTCGACCTCGACGTGTACGCGATCCCGCCCGAGCAGGTCGCCGCCCTGCTGGCGGCGGCCGGGCTGGCGGAGGTGGCCCGGCTGGTGCGACAGCCGCAGGAGGGAGAGCGCGACGCGCAGGGGTTCCTGCTGACGCGCAAGGCGTAGGTCGTGTCTTGCCGCCTCCGGGCCGCCGCCTCGTACGGGCGTCCGGGGGCGTGCGCCGTTCGGGGGGGAACGCGGCGCGGGCGGGCCCGCCTTCGCCGCGATCGCGCCGGGCGGTGGCAGGAAGGAGGGATGAGCCTGCACCGCCGCCGGATCCTCACCGGAGTCGGAGCGAGCGCCGCCGCCCTGTTCACCGGGGCGCGCGCCCGCTCCGCCCCCGACTTCGGCGCGCTCGGCCGCTCCCTGGACGGCCGCGTGGTGCTCCCGAGCGACTCGGACTACGCCGAGGCCCGACAACTCTTCCAGCCTCGCCACGACACCGTCCGGCCCGGGGCCGTGGCCTACCCGGCGCACGCCGGGGACGTGGCCGCCTGCCTGGACTTCGCCCGCCGCTCCGCCGTCCCGGTGGTGCCGCGCGGGGGCGGGCACAGCTACCCGGGCTGGTCCACCGTGGAGGCCGGGCTCGTGATCGACACCGGGGCCATGGCCGGCGTGACGGTCGAGGGGGACGGCGTACGGATCGGCGCGGGCGCCCGGCTGGCCGACGTATACGGGGTGCTCGCCGGGCGCGGCCTGGGTGTCCCCGCCGGCACGTGCCCGTCCGTCGGCATCGCCGGCCTGGCCCTCGGCGGCGGCCTGGGCATCGCCTCCCGGGCCTACGGAACCACCTCCGACCGGCTGACCGGCGCCCGCGTCGTCACCCCGGACTCGGTGGTGCGCGAGGTCGACGCGGGGCACGACCCCGACCTGTTCTGGGCGTTGCGCGGCGGTGGGGGCGGGAACTTCGGGGTGGTGACGGAGTTCCGCTTGCGTACCCACCCGGTCGCCGACGCCGCCTTCGCGGAACTGCACTGGTCCGGCGCCGACTCCCCGAGGGTGCTGCGCGGTTGGCAGCGCTGGCTGGGCGGGCTGCCCGACCCCTTCTGGAGCCAGGTGGAATTCACCCTGGAGTCCGACCCCGGCGCGGCGGCGCCCGTCCCGGCCGTGCGCGTCCTGTCCCTGGACGGGCGCGGCGAGCTGGAGCGGGAACTGACCCGGCTGACGGACCTGGTGGGCCGGGAGCCGGCGGACTCCTGGGTGGTCGTCCGGGGCTACGGGGACACCGTACGGGCCATGGCGGGCTGCCCCGGGCCTGACGACGCCGCGTGCCGGCTGCCGGGGCGACTGCCCGGCCGGGACCCCCGGGGCGGCCTGGGCCGTGAATCCTACGCCGCCCGCAGCGACTTCTGGGGCGCGGCCGGACTGCCGGACGCGGCGGTGAACGTCCTGCTGGACGCCGCCGCGCGCCATGCCCGAGCCGTACCGCGCGGCGGGCGCGGGGTGGTGCAGCTCGACGGCGTGTGCGGCGGGGCCGTGAACCGGGTCCCCGCGACCGACACCGCGTTCGCGCACCGCGACGGCGCGTTCCTGGCCCAGTACCTCGTCTACTGGCCGCGGTCGGCGTCGGCGGCGGAGGTGGCCCGGCACCAGGCCTGGCTGGACGGGCTCTGGCGCGACCTGCGGCCCTGGGCGGGCGGCGCCGCGTACCAGAACTACGCCGATCCGAAGCTCGTCGGCTGGCGCGAGGCCTACTACGGGCCGAACCTCGCCCGGCTGGAGCAGGTCCGCCGGACCTACGACCCGGACCGCCTCTTCCGCTTTCCCCAGGCCGTATAGCCCCACCCGGCCGTCTCCACTGTCCCGCTGAACAGGAGCCAGACATGCGACCCACGTCGATGATGGCGGCCGCCGTGGCCGCCACCGTGCTGCTGCTGCCGGGCGGAGCTCTGCCCCGCGCGGAGGCGAGCGGTGCCGGGGCGGCCGCCGGCCGCTGGAACGCGCGGGAGGCCGCCGCCTTCTGGACCCCGGAGCGGATGGCCTCCGCCGTCCCGGTCCCCGACCCCGCGACACCGGTCCCGGAGCCGGCGGCGACACCGGCCGCGCCCTCCGCCGCGCCCTCGGCCCCCGCCGCGCTCCCGATTCCGGTTCCGGTGCCGATTCCGGCCGTGGTCCCCCTCCCGGGGGTCATCGTCGAACCGACCGACGTACCCCCGCCGGAACCCGCCGTTCCGGACGAGCCGGTCGCCCCGACCCCGCCCCCGCCACCCCCCTCCCCCTCGCCCTCGGCCGACGCCCCCGCCCCCCGACCCGCGCGGCCACCGGCGGCGCCGATGCCGGCCGGGGCCGGGCGGAACTTCGACGGGACGCCGGTCGTCGGCCGGATGTTCGCGATGAAGGGTTCGGGCGCCTACTTCTGCACCGCCAGCGTGGTCTCCTCGGCCGGCCGCAACCTGGTGATCAGCGCCGCCCACTGCCTGCTCGGCACGGACACCCGCCAGGTGGCCTTCGTTCCGCGCTACACGAAGGCGAAGCCGCGGCCCTACGGGATGTTCCCGGTGGTGCGCGACAAGGCCGGCCGCTCCAAGGTGTGGATCCACCAGCGGTACCGCACCGAGGGCGTGGAGCGGGCGGCCACCCTCGACGTGGCCTTCGCGCAGGTCGGCCCGGACGCGTCCGGCAGGGCGGTGGAGAAGGTCGTCGGCGGCAACCGGCTCGTCACCGGGGCGACGTACGCCCACCCGCAGGTCACGCTGATCGGGCATCCGGCCGCCGCGGCCCGCCCCCGGATCTGCGTGAACCGGACGACCAAGTTCACCAGCAGGGACGCGAAGAGCCCCGGATCGTTCCTGCGCATCGACTGCACCGGCTTCCCCGGCGGCACCAGCGGTGGCCCCTTCCTCGCCCGCTACGACGCGCGGCGCGGGACGGGGGACGTGGTCGGAGTCATCGGGGGCTGGAAGACGGGCGGGCCGACGGCGGACACCTCGTACAGCCCCTACTTCGGCGCGGAGATCAGGAAGCTGTATCAGACGGCGGTCGCCGGGGCGCGGGTGGCGTGAGCACCCGCACCCAGCGCGTGCGGCGCGGGTTGCCGACCGAGCGGGGGGTCGCCGGGACGGCGTCGGCGGTCAGCGGGTCGGGTGGGGACAGCTCCAGCTGACGGCGCAGATCGGCCAGGGCCGCGTGGACGGGGGCGAGGATCAGCTCGGCGCGCGGGTGGGTGTACGCGAGGGCGTGCGCGGTGGTCTCGATGGACTCGGCGGCGTCCTCGACGGCGGTCCGGCTCCACCCGCCGGGCCGGCCGCCGCCCCAGGGCACGACGGCGTCGTAGAGGTGGCAGGCGGCGTCCGCCGAGGCGTCGGCCCGTTCGGCGACGCCCGGCGCGGCGATGGTCGGCAGCAACTCCATGCCCGGTCAACGAGCGGACCCCGCCGGAGGAACGAGCCGGACGACGCATCGCCCCGCCGACCTCATGCGGGCTCACGTGGCCACAGTCCGCAGCCACAGCGGCAGGAGGAGAAGGGAGACGACTGAGCTCTTGATCACGATCGAGGCGGAGAGGTCGACGCCGACGTCGTAGCGCTGGGCGAAGATGAACAGGTTCTGCGGGGTCGGCATCGCGGCGATCAGGACGAGGTAGGCGAGCCAGTCGCCCCGTACGCCGAGCAGCGGGCCGCACACCGCCCAGGCCAGCAGGGGGAAGGCCACGCATTTGAAGGCGATCAGGGCCATCTCCTCGCGGGTGGTGCCCCGGACGTCCAGGCCGAGGCCGCCCAGGTGCAGCCCCAGCGCGAAGAGGGCGACGGGTGAGGCGCTGGCGCCGACGAAGGCGGCTCCGTCGAGGACCACCGTCGGGACGCGCACCGCCAGCAGGTTGAGCAGGATGCCGGCGTTGCAGGCGAGGACGAGCGGAGTGGCCAGGGAGGAGCCGAGGGCCCGCGCGAGACGGGCGGCCGGCCCGCCGGCGGAGGGGCCGGCGCGGCCCAGTTCCATGACCGCGAGGACGACGAGGGACAGGACGCACACCTGGAACAGCAGCACCGGGAAGATCGGCGCGGCCGTCCCGAAGACGGTGATGAAGACCGGGACGGCGAAGTAGGCGGTGTTCACCTGGACCGCCGCCATCACGCGCAGGGCGAGGGCGCGGGGTTCGCGCATCCCGTGGGCGGCGGCGCCGAGGGCGACCACGAGCACCGCGAGGCCGGCGGCCGCCGCGTAGCCGCCGACGGCCCGCCAGTCGAAGAGGGCGGCGAGGTCGGCGGTGTAGATGTTGCCGAAGAGGTAGCACGGGACGGCGAAGAGGAAGGCATAGTCGGCGAAGGCCTTGGACGCCTCGGCCGGTACCGCGCGCCGGCGGGCGAGCAGGACTCCGCCGCCGAAGGCCAGCAGCACCGGCACCAGCTTTTCGAGTGCGGCTGCCCCACCCATGCGTCGCGGCTCCCCTTGATCGACCGCGAGCAGCCTATCCGTCCGCCCGAATCGCGCTCGCGGCGCATACGCTGGTCGGATCATGAGCCCCGAAGCCCGTGCCTCCTCTCAGACCCGTACGTCCCTGTGGGCGCGCGCGTTCCGCCCGTCCCGCTGGTCCAGGCGGGCGCGCAAGACCGAACGGGACGAGCGGCCCAAGCGGCCCAAGCGGCCCAAGCGGCCCAAGCGGCCCGGCACGATGGCGCAGCTCGCCGTCGCGCTGCGTTCGCCCGGCCGGCCGGGGGAACCGCTGCTCGCGGGGGCGCCCAAGCACTGGCACCGGCTGTTGCCGTTCGCGGTGGCCGCGACCTTCGTGGTGTCCCTCCTGCCGGTGACGATCGCGGTCCTGACCAACGACTACGGCCTCGGCGGCGGCCTGGCCGGGGCCTTGGGCGTCGCCCAGACGGTGCCGCTGCTGCTGGCGGTGACCCGACCGGTGCCGGCGTGGCTCATGGTGCTCGCCGCCGATGTGGTCGGGGCGGTGGCGCTGATTGGCGCCGACCGGGTGGCCGAGCACGCCTGGCCGTGGACGCCGATGGCCGTCGTCGGCTACCAGGTGCTGATGATCTGCCTGGGGCTGCGCGAGTCCATCCGGACGTTGGTGCAGGTGTGGCTGGCGACGGGCGCCGCCGGCGTGGTGCTGGGCTTCTTCCAGCCCGCCGGGGTGATCAACACGGTGGCCCTGCAGTTCGTGTTGAGCGGCGGCCTGCTCGCGGTGACCGGTGCGCTGCGCGGTCTGGGCGACGCGCAGCAGCGAATCGCCGAACAGCGGAGCATCAGTGAGGCGGAACGGGCGCGGCGCACCCTGTTGGAGGAACGAGCCCGTATCGCGCGGGAGTTGCACGACGTGGTGGCGCACCACATGTCGGTGATCACGGTGCAGGCCGACTCCGCGCCGTACCGGCTGCCCGGCATGGAGGAGCCGGTGCGCGAGGAGTTCGCGGCCATCGCGGCGAGCGCGCGCGAGTCCCTCGGGGAGATGCGGCGGCTGCTGACGGTGCTGCGCGGCGACGGCGCGAACGGGGCGGCCGGGGCGGCCGGCGAACGGGCCCCGCAGCCGGGTATCGCGCGGATCCAGCAGCTGGTGGAGGCGACCGTACGGGCGGGGCTGCCGGTGGAGTTGTCCCTCGCGGCGGGCGCGGCCGACGTGGCGACGCCGGCCGTGGACCTGTCGGCGTACCGGATCGTGCAGGAGGCGTTGGCGAACGTGGTGCGGCACGCGCCGGGGGCGCGGACGCGGGTGTCGGTGACGCATTCGGTCGAGGACGCCGAGGTGCTCGTGCTGGTGGTCAACGGCCCCGCCCTGGGCGCCGTGGTGGCGCTGGAGGATTCGGGGACCGGGCACGGTCTGGTGGGGATGCGCGAACGCGTACGGTTGACCGGCGGGACGCTGGACACCGGTCCGCTGCCGGACGGCGGCTTCCGGGTGGCCGCCCGGCTGCCCCTGGAGCCGGGCCGCGAGACCCTCGATCCGCGTACCGATCCGCAGGACCACCCGCGCGCCGACCCGCGTACCGATTCGAGCGAGGAACCGAGTTGACCATCCGCGTGATCATCGTCGACGACCAGGCCATGGTGCGGGCGGGTTTCGCCGCGCTGCTCTCGGCGCAGCCGGACATCGACGTGGTGGGCGAGGCTCCCGACGGACGCGAGGGCGTGCGGGTCTCGCGGACCGTGCACCCGGACGTCGTCCTGATGGACGTCCGGATGCCCGAGCTCGACGGCCTCTCGGCGGCCCGCGAGCTGCTCGACCCGCCGCCCGGGGTGGTGCACCGGCCGAAGGTGCTGATGCTGACCACCTTCGACATCGACGACTACGTCTACGAGGCGCTGCGCGCCGGCGCCTCGGGTTTCCTCCTGAAGGACGCCCCGCCGGCCGACCTGATCGCCGCCGTCCGGGTAGTGGCCTCCGGCGAGGCGCTGCTCGCGCCGTCGGTGACGCGGCGGCTGATCGCGGACTTCGTGCGGCAGCGCCCCGCCCCGCGCAAGGACCCGGCGCTGCGCCTGAACGGGCTCACCCCGCGCGAGACCGAGGTGCTCGAACTGATCGCGCGCGGCCTGTCGAACCAGGAGATCGCCGCGCACCTGGTGCTCGCGGAGCAGACGGTGAAGACCCACATCGGCCGGGTGCTGGGCAAGTTGGACCTCCGCGACCGGGCGCAGGCGGTCATCTTCGCGTACGAGGCGGGCCTGGTCCGCCCCGGCGACACCGCCTGAGGGGTCTCTCCTCCACCCCCTACCGAGGTATGACATCCGGGTTGGCTCCCCGGTGCGACGTGCCCGCGGGTACCTCCTTCCTACCTTCCTCCTCGTCACGGCACGGGTCACGAGGAGAGGGGAAGGGGCATGCGCCGCTTCGGAAGGACGATGGTCACGGCCGCGCTGGCGGTGACCGTCGTGGCGGGGACCGCGGGCTGGGCCTCCGGGGACGCCCAGCGGGTGGTCACCGGACCGCCGCCGGGGGCCTCCGCGTGGCGGGACGCCTCGCCGGCCGGGCGGGCGCTGCCCGATCCGGAGGATGCGGCCCCGGGTGAGGTGGCCCGGTTCTTCGCCGGTCTCGGCGAGGCGGCGCGCGATGAGCTACTCCGTTCCCACCCGTTGGTGGTCGGCAATCTGGAGGGGGCTCCGCTCCCCCTGCGGTACGAGGCCAACCGGATCGCCATAGCCGCCACGGGTGAGGCCCGTTACGCCTCGCTGGCCGCGCCGGGCCGGCAGATCCTGGCCTTCGACCCGCGCGGGCGGGGCCAGGTGGCGGAGGTGTTCGGGGACCTGGAACACGCGGATCGCGTCTCGGTGATCGTGCCGGGGTCGGACAACGACGCCACCGGCCACGACGCCGCCCGCAAGCCGAACACCGGCCCGGCCGGGATGGCCCGCTCGCTGCGGACGGCGACCGGCGGCGCCACGGCCGTGGTGGCGTGGACGGGTTACACCACCCCCGTCGGGGTCGGCGTGGACGCGGCGACCGGCCGGCTGGCCGAGGCGGGCGCCGTCCGGCTGGCCCGGTTCACGGCCGGACTCGACGCCGTCGGCGCCCCTGACCCGGTGATCTTCTGCCACAGCTACGGCTCGGTGGTGTGCGGGCTCGCGGCCCGGCACACGGACGCCACCGACATCGTCGCCTTCGGCTCGCCGGGGATGCGGGCGGACAGCGTCGCCGACCTCCGCACCCGGGCCCGCGTCTGGGCGGCCCGCGGCCCCTCCGACTGGATCGCGGACATCCCGAACGTGCGGTTCGCCGGGCTCGGCCACGGCGCCGACCCCACCTCCCCCGCCTTCGGCGCCCGCCGGGTGCCCGCCGCCGACGTGCCCGGCCACACGGGCTACTTCGCCCCCGGCACCCAGTCCCTGGCGGCCTTCGCCGCGATCGCGAAGGGGGAGCCGCGATGAGCACCCTGACCCGGATGAGCGCCCTGACCCGGCTGCGCGCCACGGCCGATCGCATCGACCGGCAGACCCCCGCGCACCGCGACCGCGCCGTCGACGGGCTGCGCGCGCTGGCCCTGTTGGCCGTGCCGACCGGACACTGGATGCTCGGCGGTTTCACCCTCGACCCGGAGGGCGGGCTGCACAACGCCAGTCCGCTGTCCACGTTCGGCGCCCTCGCCCCGGCGAGCTGGGTGCTCCAGATGCTGGGCATCTTCTTCCTCGTCGGCGGCTACGCCTCGGTGCTCTCCTACCGGCGTCGCACCGGGTCGACCGGGGCCTGGCTGAAGGGCCGTGTGGTGCGGCTGGGGCGTCCGGTGCTCGGCGTCACGGCGGTGTGGGCGCTGGCCGCTCCCGTGCTCTACGCGGCGGGGGTCCCGGAGGCGACGCTGCGGACCGGGGCGACGCTGGTGATCCAGCCCCTGTGGTTCGTCGGGGTGTACGTGGTGGTGACGGCGCTGACCCCGTACTGCGTACGGGCCTCGCGCCGGCTCGGCGGCTGGGCGGCGGCTCCGCTGCTCGTCTCCGTCGCGGTGGTGGACCTCCTGCGGTACGGGCCCCTGGCCGGCCAGGTGCCGTCGTGGCTGTCGCTGCTGAACATCCTGCCGGGGTGGCTGTTCGCCTACCAGCTGGGCGTGTCGTGGGGCGAGCGGCGGATCGGTCGGCGCGGCGCGTGGCTGCTGCTGGTGGGCGGCACGGCGCTGTTCGCGGCGCTGCTGCTGGTGTTCCACTACCCGGCGTCGATGGTCGGCGTCCCCGGCGAGGCGCGCACCAATTCGCACCCGCCGTCGCTGCTGGTCCTGGCGCTGGCCTCGGCGCAGTCGGGGGCGGCGATCCTGCTGCGGGACCGGCTGGCGGGCCTGCTGGCCCGGCCCGCGCTGTGGGCGCCGGTGGTCGTGGTCAACCTGTCCGCGATGACGATCCTGTGCTGGCACCAGAGTGCGATGCTGGCGGCGGCCGTGCCGGCCTCGTTCGTGGGCGAGGTGGTCGGTCTGACGACGGCGCCCGATTCCCCGTTCTGGCTCGCGGCGCGGTTCGCTTGGCTCCCGGTCTTCGCGGGGCTGCTGGTGGTCCTCGCCCGCCACACGCGCCGCTTCGAGCACCCGGCGCGCCCCGGGCACGGCACCCCGACGCTGCGGCGTACCGTAGCGGCCCTCCTGGCGGCCGGCTTCACGGCCTTCGCCTTGGGCCTGGCCTGAGCCCCGTACGGACGGCGCCGCCCCCACCGGTTCGGTGGGGGCGGCGTCGTTGTCGTGCGAGGGCGCCCGGGTCAGGCGATGGAGGCGGCCACGATCGCCGCCACGGCGAGGTTGCAGGAGGCCGTGACCCAGACGGCCGGGTGCGGCTCGGGGTCGACGACGATGGCCCCGAGCTTGCCCGGGGTCACCAGGTCCAGCACGAGGAAGGCCACCGCCATGAGGACCAGGCCGAGGACGCCGAAGGCGGCGGTGGACAGCAGGCCCTTGCCGAAGTCGTGGTAGGTGGTCCAGATCGAGGTGAAGACGATGCCGCCGATGCCGAGGAGCGCGGAGCTGAGCATCACGGCCGCGTTGCGGTTGCGCTCTTCCCAGATCTGCTTCGGGAGCTTCCCGGGCGTCAGCACGTCCACCAGGACGATGCCGAGGATCAGCAGCACCAGGCCGAGGGCTCCGTAGGCGCTGGTGCGGCCAAGTCCGTTGACGATGTCGCTCATTGAGAAGCCTGTCTCCGCGTGGGTGGGATAGGGATGGACCAGGACCGGCCAAAGGGGCCGTCGGGAGGCCGAATCTATCGCACGGTCCGGTCCTCGACCATGGGGAGGTCAGGAAATGGCAAAGGTCAGGGCCGCGCGGCCGGCGGAGGCGCCGGCGCTGACGGAGCTCGTGATGCGCTCCAAGGCGTCCTGGGGGTACGACGCGGCGTTCCTCGCGGCGTGCGCGCCGGGGTTGCGCGTCCGGGAGGCGGAGGTCACGGCGCGGCGGATCACGGTGGCCGAGGACGCGCGCGGGGAGGTGCTCGGTCTCGCCTCCCTGGAGGACGCTCCCGAGGCCGCGCGGGCGGGTGGGAGGGCCGCTCGGCTCGGGCTGTTGTTCGTGGAGCCCGCCGCCATGGGCCGGGGCGTGGGCCGCCTGCTGTACCTGGACGTCGTACGCCGCGCCGTGGTCCTCGGCTTCGACCGGCTGCTGATCGACTCCGACCCGTACGCGGCGCCGTTCTACCGGGCGGTGGGAGCCGTGGCCGGCCCCGGTTCGCCGCCCGGTCTGGTCCGGTTCGAGGTGGCCCCGGCGCCGTTGGCCGACTGGGCGCGGGCGTGGACCGGCGGGGTGGCGGCGGTGCACGTGGGCAACGTCGGGGAGTTCAACGCCCAGTTCGCCGACCCCTCCCTGGACCCCGGGCAGCGGGCCGCGCACGACTACGCCTGCCTGGCCGCCTTCTACAGCCCCCGCCCGGCGGTCCTGCTGCTGCCCCGCCCGGTGCCGGCCGGGTGGGCCGCCCTCGTGGGCCGCCAACTGGGCTGGGAGGAGGGGGTGGAGGTGTACGACGGTCTGGTGGAGCGGGGCTCGGGCCTCTCGGACCGGGTACGGGCCCGGCCGGCGCTGGCCGAGCGGGTCACGGAGCGCGGGCTGCCCCTCGTACCGTGGGGGCGCACCGAGGCGTACGCGCGGCTGGCGGGTCTGCCGTGGCGGGCCGAGGACCTGCGCCACGAGTCGAAGTCGGCGGCGCACGCCCTGTTCGCCCGGATCCTCGCGGGCGGCGGTCACCCCCGGATCGTGCCGGCGGAGCAGCGGCGGGCCGCCACCCGCCGGGCCGCCGTGCGGCTGCTGGCGGCGCGGGCCCGGCAGGGCGCGGGCACCGTCCTGAAGTCCGAGTACGGCGTGGGCGGTTCGGGCACGACCGTGGTGAGCGCGGCCGAGGTGCGGGCGGCGGGCGGGGCCCGCGCGGTTGTGCGCCGGCTGCCGCGCGGCCCGCTGCTGGTGGAGGAGTACGTGAGCGGCCCGGCGGATCCGGCGGCCGGGCCGCGTGACCTGACGTACGACGGGTTCGTGGACGGTTCGGGTCGGGCGCACGAGGTCGGTGTGGCGGTGATGGACGTGGCGGACGGCGGCTACCGGGGGGCGACGGTGGGCCCCGGGGTGGTGTCCGCCGGTGCGGCGCGGGCGCTGCGGGCGTTCGGGGCGGCGGTGGGGCGGGAGTTGGCCGCCGCCGGGTACCGGGGCTGGTTCGACGTGGACTTCGTCGCCGACCGGGAGGGGCGGTTCGCGCCGACCGAGACGAACCTGCGGCTGACCGGCCCCTCGGTCGCCTTCATGGTGGCGGCCCGCCTCGATGAGCTTCGGGGCGCGGGGCACCTCGTACGGATCGTGGACCGGGTGGAGTTGGGGGCGCGGCTGGCGCCGCCGCAGGCGATGGAGCTGTGCGAGGAGTTGGCGCGGGAGTGCGCCCGGTCGGGGGCGGTGTTCGTGCCGGCCATCCCGACGGGGGCCTTCGATCCGGCGCCGTGGCTCGGGGTGGTGGTGGCCGCGCACGATGCCGCCGTATTGGACGCGGCCGAGCAGTGGGTGCGGGAGCGCTGCCTCGGGGCGGGCGCGGGGCTGGACGGGTTCGCGGCTCAGTCCGCCGCGTCCGCCGCCTCGACCGCGTCCGCCCCCTTCCGGGCCCGATCCGGGGCCGGGCTCCAGGTCACGAAGCGGATCACCAGGATCGCCGCGATCATCAGGGGGACGTTGAAGGTGTAGACGAGGGCGGCCTGGCGGGACCAGTCCGTCTTGGCCGCGAGCCGGTAGAGGTTGTCCTGCGGCCACCAGGCGATCAGCAGGTACGACAGCGCCAGGTGGGCGGCGGTGGTCATGCCCTTCCCCCGACCACGGGCCTTCAGCGACTTCTTGCCCCACAGCAGGAACGCCAGCCCGTAGAGGAAGGCCAGCGACTCGAAGAAGTAGAGGAGGAGGAAGAGGTGGCGCCAGGGCGCCGGGACCCCGGTGAGGTCGGTGGAGCCCGGCCACAGGAAGAACGTCGCGAGCATGACGATCGGCACCAGCGGGATCAACAGGATGCCGATCCCCCAACCCCAGGCCATGGGTCCGGTCTTCGACCGGGCGCGGCCGCCGTACTTGGAGCCGGTCGCGGGCAAAGCCGTCGGCGGTCGCGGTGCGCCCTGCCGGTCCTCGCGGCCGGTCCGGTCGCGGGGCAGGGTGCGCAGGCGCACGAGCCGCTGCGGCGTCGCGGCGCGCGGCACGCGACCCGCCAGGTGGTCCCGTAGGCCGTCGAGGTCCTGCGAGGGGCCGAGGCGCGCCCACCCGGGATTGTCCGGCGTCGGGGTGACGTAGGCCACGAGCGTGGTCCGCGCCCCGGCGGGCAGCGGCAGGGGCAGGACCACCGCGCCGCCGAAGCCGGGGTGCGAGCGGATCGCGGACTCGACGGTGTACGGGTCGAGGCGGCTGCCGTCGTCCAGGGTGATCCGGTCGCGCAGCCGACCGCCGAACTCCAGCAGGCCGTCGGGGCGGATCCGCCCGAGGTCCCCGGTGGGCAGGGCGTTCGCGCCGCCGGGCGGGGCGAGGTGGATCTCCCCGTCGCGTACGTGGACCCGGCAGCCGGGGAAGGGCGTACCGAGCAGCGACAGGTGCCCGGTGTCCTCCGACGGGCGGGGGTGTTGGGACAGTTCGAAGAAGGTTCCGGCGCCGGCGCACTCGGTGGGGGCGTAGACGTTGAGGACGCGGGCGCCGGTGCGCAGCCGGTCCTGGAGGGCCGTCTGCTCGTCGAGGTGGAGCCGGTCTCCGCCGACGGCCAGCAGCCGCAGGGAGCGGAGCCGGTCGTCGGGGGTACGCGGGCCGGTGGCGGACGGGGCTCCGTCCGCGCGGGCGGTCAGGCGTACGGCGCTGCCGGGGTCGGCGTACACCACGGTGACGCCTTCGCGCCGGACGGTGTCCGCGAGGTCGCCCGGGTTCCAGAGGGCCGCCTCGGGCAGGACGAGGGCGCCTCCGGTGCACAGGGCGCGGGTCCAGCCGGTGGCGAAGGCGGTGGCGTCCGGGGGGCCGGTGAAGAGGTGGCGGTCCTCGGGGGTGAGGCGGGCGACCTCGATCCAGCCGTCGAGGGCGGCGAGCAGCGCTCGGTGCCCGACGACGACGGGGCGCGGGTCGGCGGCCCCGGTGAGCAGGACGGCGGCGGGCGGGTCCTCGGCGGCGCCGGCGCCGGCGGTGCGGGCCCCGGGGACACGCCCCTGTGGAGGCGCGTCCTGTGGAGGCACGTCCTGTGGAGGCACGTCAGCCCGGTCGTCCGGCGTGTCGAGGCGGAGTACGGGCAGGCCGTGTCCCTCGTCGAGGCGGGCGCGACCGGGGCCGTCGGTGAGCAGGAGGTGCGGCCGTGCCGCCTGCGCGGAGAGCGCGGCGAGCTGCCGCCGTCCGGTGCGCGCGTCGAGCGCGTCGACGAGGACATGAGCCGCGCCCGCCTTCAGTACGGCGAGGAGGGCGACGACGAGGTCCTGCTGCCGGGCCGTGCCGATCGCGACGCGGGCCCGCGCGGGCAGGCCCCGCGCTCTCAGGTCGTGGGCCAACCGCTCGGCGCGCGCGTCGAGTTGCCCGTAGGTCACGCGCTCCGATCCGTGGATCAGGGCGATGGCCTGCGGGGTCTCGCGGACGTGGTGTTCGAAGCGGTGCACGGCGGTGCCGACGGACGGGCTGTCGGGGTGGGCTGACTGCGATGCCTGCGTCATGCTCCGATGATGGCACCCGGCACCGACAGGGACGAGGTTCCGTCGGCGTCCGAATCACCGCCTGCCAAAAGGGAGTTGGCCGAGTCGGCTGCCCGGACGGGTGGTCCCGCACCGCTTCCTTGACCTCAGGTTTGGTTGAGGTTCTAGCGTGGGGGCATGGACATGGAAGTCACCGCGTGGACCTCGCTCCACAGCGCGATCAACGCCCAGCAGGGCCGTCGCCCGTTCTCCCGCGCGAGCCTGCGCCGCGTCGCCGCCTTCGCCCGCCCCCACCGGCGCGGGCTGATCCTGTTCCTGCTGCTGAGCGTGGCCGGCGCGCTGCTCGCCGTGGCCACGCCGCTGCTGGCGAGCCGGATCGTGGACGCCATCGTCGACGGCGGCGACAGCGGGTACGTCACCCGGCTCGCGCTGCTGATCGCGGTGATCGCGGTCGCCGAGGCGGCGCTCGGGCTGCTGACGCGCAAGCTTTCCGCCACGCTCGGGGAGGGGCTGATCCTCGACCTGCGCACGGCGGTCTTCGACCACGTGCAGCGCATGCCGGTCGCCTTCTTCACCCGGACCCGGACGGGGGCCCTGGTCAGCCGCCTGAACAACGACGTCATCGGCGCCCAACGGGCCTTCAGCAACACCCTCTCCGGGGTCGTCGCCAACACCGTGACCCTGCTGCTGACGCTCGCCGTGATGCTGACCATCTCCTGGCAGATCACCGTCCTGGCCCTCGTGCTGCTGCCGGTGTTCGTGCTGCCGGCCCGGCGGATGGGGGCCCGTATGGCCGGGATGCAGCGGGAGGCGTCGGCGCTGAACGCCGCGATGGGCACGCAGATGACCGAACGGTTCTCCGCGCCCGGGGCCACCCTCGTCAAGCTCTTCGGGCGACCCGCCGACGAGTCCGCCGAGTTCGCGGCCCGCGCCGCCCGCGTCCGGGACATCGGCATCCGTACGGCGATGGCCCAGTCGGCGTTCATCACCGCCCTCACCCTGGTCTCGGCGCTGGCCCTCGCGCTGGTCTACGGGCTGGGCGGCTACTACGCCGTGCGCGGCACCCTGGAAGCCGGCTCGGTGGTCGCGCTGGCGCTGCTCCTGACCCGGCTGTACGCGCCGCTGACCGCGCTCGCCGGGGCCCGCGTCGAGGTGATGAGCGCCATGGTCAGCTTCGAGCGGGTCTTCGAGGTGCTGGACCTGAAGCCGCTGATCGCCGAGAAGCCGGACGCGCGTCGGGTGCCAGACGGGCCCGTCGCGGTGGAGTTCGACGGGGTGTCGTTCGGCTACCCCTCCGCCGACAAGGTGTCCCTCGCCTCCCTGGAGGAGGTCGCCACCCTCGACACCAGGGGCGGCACGCGGGTGCTGCACGAGGTGTCGTTCCGCGCCGAGCCCGGCCGGATGATCGCCCTCGTCGGCTCGTCCGGGGCCGGCAAGTCGACCATCGCCCAGCTCCTGCCCCGCCTGTACGACGCGGACGAGGGCGCGGTGCGGATCGGCGGGGTGGACGTACGCGACCTCACGGCCGACTCGGTGCGCGAGACCCTCGGCATGGTCACCCAGGACGGGCACCTCTTCCACGAGTCGGTCCGGGCGAACCTGCTGCTGGCCCGGCCGGAGGCGGACGAGGAGGAGATCTGGGAGGCCCTGCGCCGCGCCCGTCTGGACGGGCTCGTCGCCTCCCTGCCGGACGGGCTGGACACGGTCGTCGGCGAGCGCGGCTACCGGCTCTCCGGAGGCGAGCGCCAGCGGCTCACCATCGCGCGGCTGCTGCTGGCCCGCCAGCGGGTGGTGATCCTGGACGAGGCCACCGCGCACCTGGACTCCACGTCGGAGGCGGCGGTGCAGGAGGCCTTGGCCGAGGCCCTGGCGGGGCGGACGGCCGTGGTGATCGCGCACCGCCTCTCGACGGTCCAGGCGGCCGACCTGATCCTGGTCGTGGAGGACGGGCGGATCGTCGAACGCGGAACGCACACCGAGCTGTTGGCGGCCGGCGGCCGGTACGAGGAGCTGTACCGGACCCAGTTCGCCGGCGCCGGGCGCGGCTCCGGCGGCGCCGTGGCCACGACCGGGGCATGATGGCGGGATGGACATCAAGCTGGAGTTGGTCGCCGTCCCCGTCACCGATGTCGACCGGGCGAAGGACTTCTACGAGCGGATCGGTTTCCACGCCGACCACGACGTGACCGTCAGCGAGGACATCCGCTTCGTCCAGCTGACCCCGCCCGGGTCGGCCTGTTCGATCGCCCTGGGCAAGGGCATCACCCGGATGACCCCGGGGTCCCTCGACAACATGCAGGTGGTCGTCACCGACATCGAGGAAGCCTACGAGGACCTGCGCCGGCGCGGGGTGGAGGTGACGGAGATCCAGGACATGCCGTGGGGCTCCTTCGTCTACTTCTCCGACCCGGACGGCAACGGATGGGCGGTGCAGCAGACCACTCCGCGCACGGCGGCCGGTGACCCCGGGGCCGAAGGGGTTTGACCTTCAAGTGGGGTGAAAGCCCAGAATCCCGCTCATGGACGGCACCCCTGAACTGATGAGCATCAGCGCGTTCGGCCGGCTGGTCGGGCTCGCCCCCAGCGCCCTGCGCTTCTACGACGACTGCCGCGTACTGCCCCCCGCACGGGTCGACGGCGTCACCGGATACCGCTACTACAGCGCCGGGCAAGGGCCCCGCGCGACGCTGCTGCGCGACCTGCGCGAGGCCGGGTTGGCCCTGCCCGACGTGGTCACGGTGCTGGATGGCCCGGCGGCGGAGGCCCGGGAGGTACTGGAGCGCCACCGCGGCGCCGTCCGGGCCTCGGGGCGGGCCGCCGAGGCGGCGATCCGCGCCGTCCTGGACGGCCTGCCGGGCGGCCCCGACCGTACGGAGTTCACCCTCGGCGGGGCCGAACTGGCGAGCGCCGCACGGCAGGTGGCTCCCGCCGCCGGTGCGGACCCGGAGCATCCCGTACTGGGCTGCGTCCTGGTGGAGTTCGAGGAGGACGAGGTCCGCTTCGTGGCGACGGACCGCTACCGGCTGTCGCTGCGCACCCTGCGCCCGGCCGGGCTGACCGGTCCGCCGGGGCGGGTGCTCGTCGAGGCGGGCGATCTGGTCGGACTCGGGGCGTGGGCGGCCCGCTCGGCGGAGGTCACGCTGACGGTGGGGCCCGCCGGAGCCCCGCTCACCGTCCGGGCCCGGGGCGAGCGGCGCGAGGTGGCGGCGTTCGAGGGGACCTACCCCGCGTACCGGGAGATGCTCGACGCCCTCGCCGCGCTGCCCGCGCCCGCCCACCGGGTGGTCGTGGACCGGGCCGCGCTGCTCGCCGCCCTCGGGGCGTGCGGGGACGTCCCCGCGGTGGCCCTGGAGCCGGCCCGCGACCTCCTGAGGGTGGCGGACACCGAGCTGCCCGCGCTCTGCGGCGAGGCCGGACCGCTGTGCGTCGGCTTCGACCCGGCGGTGCTGGCGGCGGCGGTGGAGAGCGGCGTCGGCCCCGACGTCCTCCTGGAGATCCCCACCACCCCCCGCCCCGCCCTGATCCGCTCCGCCGACCAGGGCAGCTTCACCACCCTGGTCATGCCCGTCGCCCTCCCCCACGCCTGAGGCTCACGACCTAGGGGGCCAGGACGTCGAGTTCCTCCAGGGCGCCGAGGGCGATCCGGCGGGTCAGGGACTCGGCTCGGGGGGCGTCGGCTTCGCGGACGGCTTCGGCCACCTGGACGTGGAGGGTGACGGCGGCCGGGTCGGGGTCGTGGAACATGACGGCGTGTTCGGTGCGGCCGGTGAGTACCTCGGCGACGACATCGCCCAGGCGGGCGAACATCTCGTTGCCGGAGGCGTTCAGGATGGTCCGGTGGAACGCGATGTCGTGGTGGAGGTAGCCCTCCAGCTGGTGGCCGCGGGAGGTGCGGACCATGCCGAGGGCCGCCTCGGTGAGTCGGGCGCACTGCTCCGGGGTGGCGTGGGTGGCGGCGAGGCCGGCCGCGACGGGTTCGATCGCGGAGCGCAGCACGGTCAGTGAGCGCAGCTGGCGGGGGCGGTCGGCGCTGGCGAGCCGCCAGCGGATGACGCGGGGGTCGTAGACGTTCCACTCGTCGGCGGGGCGGACGGTCACCCCGACGCGTCGGCGGGACTCGACCAGTTGCATGGACTCCAGGACGCGGACCACCTCCCGGACGACGGTGCGGGAGGCGTCGAAGCGCTCGGCGATCTCGTCGGTGCGCAGGACGCTGCCCGGCGGGTGCTCCCCGGCGGTGATCGCGAGACCGAGGGTGTCCAGTACCTGGGAGTGGAGTCCTTGGCCCGGACTGCCTTCGGTGGTCATGGCGTAAGCGTACGGTGACGCCCTGGGCGACAAAAGATGTGATGTTTTACGTCGACCTCTTGAATAAGTACTACTTAATGCGCTTCAGTGGTGCTCGCCCCGGGCCTCTCCGGGCGGTGTCAACGAGGACAGCGAGGTACGACGTGAGCTCCCAGCGCGTCATCGTGGTGATGGGCGTGGCCGGCACGGGCAAGACGACCGTGGGCCGACTGCTCGCGGAGGCGCTCCGCCTTCCGTACGCGGAGGGCGACGCCTTCCATCCGGCCGCCAACGTGGCCAAGATGTCGGCCGGCGTCCCGCTGGACGACGCCGACCGGCGACCGTGGCTCGACGCCATCGCCGAGTGGATCCTCGGCCGCTCCGGCCAGGGCGGCGGCGTCGTCGCCGCCTCCTGCCTCAAGCGCGCCTACCGCGACCGGCTGCGCCGCACCACCCCCGAGGCGGTCTTCGTCCACCTCACCGGGGAGCGCGCGCTCATCGAGGAGCGCATGGCGGCCCGCCGGGGCCACTTCATGCCGACGTCCCTGCTCGACTCCCAGTTCGCCGTCCTCGAACCCCTCCAGCCGGACGAACGCGGCGTCGCCGTCGACGTGAGCGGCACCCCGGAGGAGATCACCGCACGCGCCCTCGCGGCCCTGCACGCCCACCGGCCGAAAGGAAGCACCCAGCAGTGACCACCGTGACCGGTCTCGGCGTCGAGACAGTCCAGCACCTGGCGGCCGCCGCCGGCGACCCCATCACCTCGGCGGGCGACGGCCGTCTGGGCTTCGCCGTCCTGGCGGGCATCGCCGTCATCGTCCTGCTCATCACCCGCCTGAAGACGCACGCCTTCCTGGCCCTGACGGTGGGTTCGCTCGCCCTCGGATCCCTCGCGGGCGCGCCGCCGGCCAAGACCATCGCCAGTTTCACCGCCGGTCTCGGCTCCACGGTCGCCGGCGTCGGCGTCCTCATCGCGCTCGGCGCGATCCTGGGCAGGCTGCTCGCGGACTCCGGCGGCGCGGACGAGATCGTGGACACGATCCTGGCGCGGGCGAAGGGCCGGGCCATGCCCTGGGCCATGGTGGTGATCGCCTCGGTGATCGGGCTGCCGCTCTTCTTCGAGGTCGGCATCGTCCTGCTGATCCCGGTGGTGCTGCTGGTCGCCAAGCGCGGCAACTACTCCCTGATGCGGATCGGCGTCCCCGCGCTCGCCGGGCTGTCCGTGATGCACGGGCTGATCCCACCGCACCCCGGCCCGCTCGTCGCCATCGACGCCCTCGACGCGAACCTCGGCGTCACGCTCGCCCTCGGCGTGCTCGTCGCGATCCCCACCGTGATCATCGCCGGTCCGCTGTTCTCCCGCTACGCGGCCCGCTGGGTGGACATCCCGGCGCCCGCGCACATGATCCCGCAGCGCCCCCAGGTGGACGAACGGCACCGGCCCCGGTTCGGCGCGACGGTGTTCACCGTCCTGCTGCCGGTGGTGTTGATGCTGGTCAAGGCGCTGGTCGACATCGTTGTCGACGACCCGGCCAACGGCGTGCAGAAGGTGACCGACGTCGTCGGATCGCCGTTGATCGCCCTCCTCGCGGCCGTCCTCGTCGGGATGTTCACGCTCGGACGGGCCGCCGGGTTCACCCGGGAGCGGCTGTCGGCCACCGTGGAGAAGTCCCTCGCGCCGATCGCGGGCATCCTGCTGATCGTGGGCGCGGGCGGCGGCTTCAAGCAGACCCTCATCGACGTGGGCGTGGGCCGGATGATCCTGGACCTCTCACAGGACTGGGCCGTCCCCACGCTGCTGCTGGCCTGGCTCATCGCGGTGGCCATCCGCCTGGCCACCGGCTCGGCGACGGTCGCCACCATCTCGGCGGCCGGCCTGGTGGCCCCCTTGGCGGCCGACCTGCCGACGGCGCAGACGGCGCTGCTGGTGCTGGCGATCGGAGCGGGCTCGCTCTTCTTCAGCCATGTCAACGACGCCGGGTTCTGGCTCGTGAAGGAGTACTTCGGCATGAGCGTCGGCCAGACCCTGAAGACCTGGTCGATGATGGAGACGATCATCTCGGTGACCGGTCTCGGGTTCGTCATGCTCCTGTCGCTCATCCTCTGACGACCCTCCGGAGCGGTTCAGCGGCGCCGGGGCTCCGGGCCGTCCAGCTGCGCCGCCGCGAGGGCGAAGCCGTCGGCGGCCGTCGCGCAGCGGTCGGCGAGGGCGGTGACCTCGGCCCGGAAGGCGTCGGCCTGCGGGCCGCGCCAGTCGAGGGCGGCCAGCCCCGCCCGCAGCCGGCCGGCGTGCGTGCGCAGGGCTGCGGAGTGGGATCGCAGCCCCTCGGCCGGGGCGGGCGGGCACAGCCGGTGGCAGGGGGTCACGGGCTCCTCCGGGAGGTCGGGGCGGACGGGGCCGGGGCCGGTGGGGACAGCGGCAGCAGGCAGGTGCCCGTCACGGTTCCCTCCAGTGCGGCGCCCGGTTCGGCCGGGCGGACCGTACGGGTCCGGGGGTCGACGGGCACGCGGTCGTCGGCCGGGGATCCGGCGGCGACCAGGTGCGTGACGGCGTAGACAGCGGTGAACTCGCGGTCCCGGGCCAGGTCCATGGCGGTGACCGCGCCCATCCGGTGTCCGACCAGGGTCAGTTCCGCCCCCGACGGGACCACCGGGCGCAGGACGCGGACCACTTCGGCGGCGTACGGGGCGTCGCGGTCGCCGAGCTGGACGACGTGGCGCGCCGCTCCGTCCGGCCGGGTCACCCGCTGGACCAGCAGGGTGTCGGCGCCGGCGAGCAGGGCGGTGTTGCGCAGGTAGCCGTCGAGGGTGCCGGTGGTGTCGAGGTCCGCCGACAGCCGCGCCGGCGAGGCCGGTCCGCAGTCGGGGACGGCGTCGCTGCCCCGGTCGAAGAGGGAGCGGACGGCGGCGCCGAGTCCGAGGAGCGGTTCGGCGGTCACGGCCCGGCCGGTGGCGACCTGCCAGCCCGCGTGGTCGTTGAAGGGGTTCTCGTCGGTGAGGGCGTGCCACGCCAGGATGTCCGCGAAGGACGGGGCCAGCAGGGTGAAGGCGGAGCCCGCGCCCCGCTCGCGCAGCAGCGTCCGGAAGGCGCGGGCCGCTTCGGCCTGCCGGCCCTCGGCGACGGCCTCCAGGACGGCGGCGGTGTCGGGGTGGTCGAGCAGTTCGGGGCGGTCCAGGGCCGCGACGCGGATCCGGGCCCGCAGCCCGCAGACGGCGGTGCTCACGGCGAGGCTCTCGCGGCGGGCCAGGACCCCGGCGAGCCACCCGGCGCGGGCCACGCCCCGGCCGCGCGGGGCCCAGCCGAGGCCGCAGGGGTCGGTGAGGGTGCGCAGCAGGGTCCGCCAGGCGCGGCGGCGACCGCCGCGCCCGCCGGCGAGCGCGGCGGCGGGCAGGCGGCCGCCGAGCGCGAGCCCGGAGGCGTACCGGGCGGCCTCGCCGACGGCGTCGGCGGCCTCGGCCAGCTCCCGGCACAGG
Organism: Streptomyces sp. RerS4; assembly: GCF_023515955.1. GTDB lineage: Bacteria > Actinomycetota > Actinomycetes > Streptomycetales > Streptomycetaceae > Streptomyces. The sequence goes on along the minus strand of NZ_CP097322.1, from coordinate 6,775,217 downwards.
GCGTCGAGCGTGTCGACGTCCGGGTCGGCCAGGGCGGTCACGGCGTCGGACATGGGATCCTCGCGTGGTGCGGCGGACGGCGGGGCGTCGCCGGCGGGCCCGGCACGGCCGGAGACCCGCCGAGGGCGGCGACGGGATCACCGTACGTCGCTCCCGTGGGGCGCGCGCTTCGACTGCGCTACAGGGGTTGGTCGGCCTGCGGGGTTGGGCTACGGCGGTTGGGCTACGGGGCTACGGGAGTGGGTCGAGGTCGGCGAGCGGCGCGGCGGTGTCCAGGCCGGTGGTGAGGTAGCCGGTGAAGACGGTGTTGTGCAGGGCCCACGGCGAGCGTTCGCGTCGGACGAGGGCGATGGCCTCGTCGGGTGACGCGCCCCGGTCGACGAGGCACTGCGCGACGACCAGGCCCGAGCGGTTGTAGCCGTAGAAGCAGCGCACGAGGGTGCGGCGGCCCGCGTCGAGGGCCTCGGAGGCGCTGCGGGCGAGCCGCCGGACGGTGTCCAGCTGCGCGGCGGTGAGCGGCGCGTCGGGCATGTCCCCGACGAGGTGTTCGACGCCGGGGTCGGGTCCGTGGCCGGGCCGGGCGAACAGGCTGATCACGAGGTCGAACTCGTCGCCGGCGACGGCGGGCCGGACCTCGCCGCCGGGATCGCTCCAGACGTGACCACCCATCCAGAGGCCGGGCGTGATCTCGTTCCAGGGTGTGGTGGGACAGGGCGCGTCGGGGTTCTTCCAGTGCGTCTTCGCCATCGTGTCCGGAGCGTACAACAGGGCGTCAGGCGGGCGCGGTTGAATGGAAGACCGCGTCCCGGAAGGCGTGACGCAGCGGGCCCGCCGAAGCCGACGTCGGCGTCGGCGTCGCCGAGGGCAGGAGCGCCGCCCAGCGGCCGTGCCGGGGCGATACCCACAGGGCGGGTCCGGAACGGGTCGGGGCCTGGTGGGCCCAGACCCCGCCGGGTGCCGGGTGCCACAACAGGCCGCGGGCCGGGGTGAGTTCGCCCGTACGGATCCGCAGGGACCCGTCGATCCACTGGCGGGGGACGGGGTGGTCGGCGGTGGACAGCAGGTGGCGCAGGAACCGGGCCAGGTCGGCCGGGGGCGCGTACAGGGTGCGTCCGTCGAAGCGGGTTCCGCTCATCCCGAGCGGCTGCCAGATCCGGGTGGCGGCGAGGGTGGTCGACGGGCCGCCGCCGAGGTGCTCGGCGACGCGGGTGAGGGCGGCGAGGGCGGGCGGGTCGTCCGCGTGGGTGAGCAGGTGGTGGGTGGTGGTCCCGGCGGGCAGTCCGGGGGCGAGGTCCGCCCCGTAGGCGCCGATCGGCGTGTGCAGGGTCAGCTCCCCCTGGCCGACCAGCGTCCCGAGGACGGGCCAGAGCGCGAGGACCGGCAGGAGGGCGCCGACGTCCAGGGGCGTGTCGTACGAGGACGGGCAGGCGGGCGACGCGTCGTCGGTGGGGTCCGCCGAGCCCGCCATCCAGACGGCGTGGGGGTCGGCGGCGCGCACGAGGGCCTCGATCCGGCCGGCCCGCTCGCTGTGTGGCGTCATGGACGGCACGCTACGTCGCCCCGCGCGGCCCGGCGGGCAGGTCGCGCCGGGCCGGCGCGAAGTCGCCGCCCGCCACCCGAATGCGGGGGGCGGGCGGCGACGCCTCACGGTCTACGAGGCCCGGGGGGGGCGCCCGTCAGGGCAGGTCGGGCCGGTCGGTCACGCGCAGGGAGTTGATCAGCGGCTTGCCGTAGCCGCTGTGCGTGACGAACCGGACGTTGAGCGTCCCGTCCGTGACGGTGACCGTGTAGCTCTTGGTCAGGGCCTTGTACGAACCGGCCTCCAGGGCGATGTCGAGGGAGGGCAGGACCTGGACGCCCTCGGCGAGGACGTCGAAGACCCGCTTGTCCGGGCGGGTGGAGGACAGCTCCGCGAAGCCCAGCTCCACGGCGTAGGTGCCGTTGGGCACGTTGTCGAAGCGGTACTCGTACATGCCTTCGCGGGCGTTGCGCAGGAGCCGCTGGTCGGCGGTGCCGGCGATGTCGCGGCCCGTCGACCGGACGGTGGAGTTGCCCTGGTAGCCGTAGGAGCCGGGGGTGTACTTGCGGTCCGGGGACCACGCGTCGCCCAGGGTGTCGGTGCCGGCCTGGTCGGAGCCGGTGTCGAGGGCGGCCTGGTAGCGCGGGACGACGATCTTGACCGGGACGGTGAGGACCGGGGAGCGGCCGCTGGCGGAGGTGATCCGCAGGCCGGTGGTGAGGACGCTGCCGGGGGTGAGCCCGGTGGTGTCGGCCGTCAGGGTGAGGGCGGCCTTGCCGCCGGTGGGCAGGGCGCCCTCGGCCGGGGTGACCGTCAGCCAGGCGGCGTCCTCGGCCACGGTGAACGCGGTGTCCAGGCCCGGGTTGGCGATGTCGAGGGTGCGGGTGCGGCGCTGGCCGGCGGGCAGGACGAGCTCGACCGTCGGTCGGGCGGCGGTGACCTTGCCGGTGCGCAGCGAGCGGTCGACGGCCGTCACGTCGGCGGCCTTGACGTCGACGGTGGCCTGGGCGGTCTCGTAGGACGGCGCGGTGATGGAGACGGTCCGGGCGCCGGCCGGGCTCTGGACGACGTATCCGCCGTCGGCGGCGGTGACGGTGGAGACGGCGGTGTCGCCGCTGCCGACGGTGACGGTGGCCCCGGCGAGCGCGGCGCCGTCGTTGGCGTCGAGCACGCGGCCCGCGACGACGCCGCTGCGGGTGGTGCGGAAGCCGATGGAGAGGCCGTCCGTGAGGACGGGGGTGTTGAACGAGTACGTGAAGGCGTCGGTTCCGGTGGCGTTCTCCACGCCGACGGTGGCCGTGGAGCCGGCCTTGATGCCGGTGCCGCCGGTGCCCTTGTAGGAGTAGGTGACGGTGCCGTCCTCGCCGATGGCGGCCGAGAAGGAGAACTTGTCCGCCTGCGCCGACCAGTGGGAGACCTGGCGCCACTCGATCACGTAACTGCGGTGCGGCGCGCTGCCGGTGACGGCGGTGAACACGCCCGAGCCGCTGCCGGCCGCGCCGACGACGAGGTCGTCCCAGAAGGGGTAGAGGGCGGCGTTGGGTGTGCCCGTGCTCGGGAGGTCGCCGTTGACGTCACCGGTGTGGTTGCCGCCGAAGCTGACGGTGCCGTTGGTGCCGATCCAGGCCTGCGCGTACGTCTTTCCGTACAGCGGCAGCGGGAAGGGCAGGTCGACGCGTTCGGTGGTGTTGTCGCCGGTCAGGGCGAGTTGTCGGTCGCCGGCGGGGTACGGGCGGGCGTTCGCGCCGGCGCAGGCGTATCCGTAGCCGTCGGTGCGTTCGGGCAGGGTGACGGTGACGGTGGTGTCCCCGGCGACGGTGGCGCGGGTGGTGCCCGTGGTGACGCAGCGCGAGGAGTGGCCGGCGCTGATGTCGTAGGTGCCGTGGGGCAGGGTGACCTCGAAGCGGCCCTGGGCGTCGGTGGTCGCGGTGACCGGGGTGTCGACGATGGTGACGGAGGCGCCGGCGGCCGGACCGCTCGCGGCCGAGACGGTGCCGGTGAGCGTGCCGGAGGGGGCCGCGGTGAGGGTGAAGTCGCCGGTGGCGGTGGCGTTCTCGGTGACGGCCGCCGTCGCGGCGCGCGGTCCGTAGCCGAACTTGGCGGCGGTCAGGGCGTAGGAGCCGACCGAGAGGGCGGGGAAGCGGTAGGTGCCGTCGGCGGCGGTGGTCGTCGTACGGGGGGTGGGGCCGTCGGCGGTCATGCGGGCGCCCTCGACGGGGGCGCCGGCCTCGGAGCGGACGGTGCCGGCGAGCGCGCCCACGGAGCCGCGCGGGGCGGCGTTCACGGCGGCCAGCGCGTCGAGCCGGCCCTCGCCGAAGACGTTGTTGTCGGCGGCGGTGCCGCCGCACTGGGAGCTGTCGGTGTCGGTGGCGGTGCCGTCGAGGAGGGCCTCGGTCCGCGCGATGTCCCCCGCCAGGGCGGGGGCGGCCGACCAGAGCAGCGCGACGGTGGCGGCGGTGTGCGGGGAGGCCATGGAGGTGCCGGAGAAGGCCTCGTAGGCGCCGCCGGGGACGGAGGAGCGGACGTTGACGCCGGGGGCGGCGATGTTCGGCTTGACGATGCCTCCGGGGCCGGCGCCGCGCGAGGAGAAGGAGGCGATGGCGTTGTTCACGTCGAAGGCGCCGGAGCTGTAGGAGCGCGCGTAGTCGCCGGGCGATCCGCTGGTGGTGCAGCCGGGTCCGGAGTTGCCGTTGGAGAAGGCGGGGAAGATGCCGGCGGCCCGCCAGGCGTCGACGATCTGCTGGTACCAGTCGTCGTGCGTGGCGCTGCCCCAGGAGTTGTTGACGATGTGTGGGGCCAGGTCGGGGCGCGGGTTTCGGCCGTTCAGGTCGGTCGGGGCGACGATCCACTGGCCGGCGGCGAGGAGGGAGGCCTCGGAGCAGGAGTTGGTCTCGCAGCCCTTGGCGGCGATCCAGCGGGCGCCGGGGGCGACGCCGATCCGGTTGCCCGCGCCGTCGTCGCCGACCATGGTGCCCATCGTGTGCGTGCCGTGGTCGTTGTTGTCGCAGGGCGCGGCGCCGGCGCAGATGCTGGCCGGGTCGAACCAGTTGTGGTTGTGGTCGTGAGTGCCGTCGGCCTTGCGTCCCCGGTACTGCCGGCTCACGGCCGGGTGGGTATGGTCGACGCCGCTGTCGATGTTGGCGACGACGATGCCCTCGCCGCGCACGCCGAGCCCGTCCCACACCTGGGGGGCCTTGATCCGGTCGATGTTCCACTCGACGGCGTCGGCGCCTGTCTCCTCCCGGCTGCCTTCGGCGGGCCGGGGGAGGGTGACCTTGTCGTCGGCGTCGATACGGGCGACCTCGGGCCGCTGGGCCAGGGATCCGGCGAGTTTCTCGGTGCCGACGACGCGGACGGCGTTGACGATCCAGTACGAGGTGTACTCGGCGCGGGCGCCGTCCAGAGCCTTGATCAGTTCGGCCTGACTGCGCGTGGCGTGGTCCCGCTTCAGGCGCAGCACCGCTTCGGCCTTGGCCTCGCGGGTCTGTCGCCGGCCCGCCTCGGTGAGGTCGGCCGCGCTGTCGAGGTACACCCAGAAGACCGCCTTGGCGTCACCGTCGAGCTGCTTGCGGAGCGCGGGTTCGATCTTGCGCTCGGCCGCGGTCGGGGCCGGGCCCGGTTCGGGCGCGGCGGAGGCGACGCCCGCGCCGAGGGGGAGGAGCAGGGCGGAGGTGAGGGCGGCGAGCGCCGTGCGTAAGGATCGTCGTCGAATGTCGCGTCGTGCCACGTGTGATCTCCTCGTACGCCGTGTGCGGGTCGTGCGGGACATGTGGAGGGCCCGTGAACGACCGGGGCCCCGGTGACGTGCGCGGTCATGGTGAGGGGGGCGACATGTGCATTACAAGAGGGCCTCGTGAGCCACATTCACGCCACGCGCCGGCTCCCGGGTGGCCCTTCCGCACGGTCCGCGTCAGCCTGGGGGGATGACCGCACCCGCACCCGGGATCCCGCTCGCCACCGCCCGCGGCCGGTGGATCGTGTTCACCACCGTGCTCGGGTCGGGGATGGCCCTGCTGGACTCGACCGTGGTCAACGTGGCCCTGCCCCGGATCGGGCGGGACCTCGGGGCGGATCTGGCGGTGCTCCAGTGGACGGTGAACGCCTACCTGGTGACCCTCGCCGGACTGATCCTGGTCGGCGGCGCGCTCGGCGACCGCTACGGCCGGCGCCGGATCTTCGTACTCGGTGTGGTGTGGTTCGCGGCGGGCTCGCTGCTGTGCGGACTCGCCCCGAACGCCGGGGTGCTGATCGCCGCCCGCGCTCTCCAGGGCATCGGCGGCGCCCTGCTCACACCCGGTTCCCTCGCGCTGATCCAGGGCTCGATCCATCCGGACGACCGGGCGCGGGCGGTCGGCCTGTGGTCGGGGTTCGGGGGTGTCGGGGCCGCCGTCGGGCCCTTCCTGGGCGGCTGGCTGGTCGACGGGCCGGGCTGGCGGTGGGTGTTCCTGCTGAACGTGCCGCTGGCCGCCCTGTGCGTGCCGGTCGCACTGCGCCACGTACCGGAGTCCCGGGATCCGCGGGCACGGGGACGCTTCGACGTGGCCGGCGCGGTGCTGGGAGCCGCCTCCCTGGCCCTGATCACCTACGCCCTGATCGAAGCCCACTCCGGGGCGCTCACGGTGACCGTCACGGCGGTGGCCGGCATCCTGCTGGGCGCCGTGTTCGGGTACGTGGAACGGCGCCGGCCGGATCCCATGGTGCCGCCGGACATCTTCCGGTCCCGCCAGTTCACGGCCGTCAACCTCGTCACCCTGTGCGTCTACGCGGCCCTCGGCGGCTTCTTCTTCCTCGTCGTCCTCCAGCTCCAGGTCGTGGCCGGGTACTCCGCCCTCGGCTCCGGCGCCGCCCTGCTGCCGACCACCGCCCTGATGCTGCTCCTGTCGGCCCGGTCGGCCGCCCTCGGGGAGCGCATCGGCCCCCGTATCCCGCTCACCGTGGGCCCGCTGCTGTGCGCCGCCGGCACGCTCCTGATGCTGCGGGTGGGCCCCGACTCCTCCTACGTCCGCGACGTGCTGCCCGCGCTGGTGGTGATGGGGGCGGGCCTGACGGTGCTGGTGGCTCCGCTCACCGCGACCGTCCTGGCCTCGGTGGACCCGGGCCGGGCGGGCCTGGCCAGCGGCATCAACAACGCCGCCGCGCGGGCCGCCGGGCTGCTCGCGGTGGCGGCGCTGCCGCTGCTGGCGGGCATGGGCCCGGACGCGTACCTCTCCCCCGGCGCCTTCGACGCCGCGTTCGGCCGCTCGATGCTCTGGTGCGCGGGCGCCCTGGTCGCCGGCGCCGCGCTGGCCTGGGCGACCGTACGCACCCCCGCGCCCGGGGCGCCCCACGCGGAGTGCCGTACGCAGTGCCCGGTCTGCGCGCCGCCCTGGAGCCCCGCCGCTCGCACCGCCACGCCTCGAACCGCCCCCGAACCGCGGGCCAAGGCCTGAGCCGGGCGGGGCTCGCGGGTGTGCTGGAGCGCGACGGCCGATCTGGCGGCGGGGCGGTCGTCACCGCCGTCGGGGTGGTGTGCGTGGCGCGGCTGCGGCGCCCGGGACCTGCCCGTGGCCGCGCTGCCGCTGCCGCTCGGGGCGCACCAGCTGATCGAGGCCGCCGTCCGGGAGGCGGGCGGCGGGGCTGCCCGGCCGTCACCGCCTGGGCGGTGACCGCCCTGCCGGTGCTCGCGGTGTGGGTGCCGTTCGCGGTGCCCGCGGCCGCCACGCCCGAGGTACGGCGAAGGCTGTGGGGGCCCGCGGCCGCCGGGCTCGCGACGGCCGGGATCCTCGCGTACTGCCTGGCCACGCGGCCCGTGACCGCCGAGATCCGGGGTCGGGTGATCGGGTACGTCGTGGACGTGCCGTACGCACCGCCGGTCCAGGCGGGCTACCTCTGCGCGACCCTCGGCGCCCTGCTGCTCGCCGGGGACCGCACGCTCCGGCTGCTGGGCGGCGTCCTGGCCGTCGGGGCACTGCTGTGCGCGGTGCTGTGGCGGCTGGAATTCGCCTCCACCTGGTGCGCCTTCGCGGCGGTGGCCTCGCTGCTGGTGCTCGGCTCGGTGCGCCGGCCGATGCCGCCGTGAGGGCCCGGGGGCCCGGGGCGGCCTATTGGTTCTGGCCGCCGAGCACGAACAGGAGGTAGACGAAGAAGGCGAAGAGGTGGCCGACGAACAGGTAGGCGACCAGTCGGATCACCAGTCCGCGCGGGAACTTCGACTCGATGCGCCCCCGCAGGGTCAGCCGCCGGGCCCGCTCCGCGGCGGCGGCGGCCTCGGCCTCGGCCTCGGCCTCGGATTCCGTGGTGCTCGTGGACGTCGTGGTCTCGTGTGCCTGTGACACGGTTGCGGCTCCTCGCTCAGCGGTGGTGCGTCGTGGGGGCTCCGCCGAGGCACAGCCCGGCGAGGCTGCTCTGGAGCAGCGTGTGGACGAACAGGAGGTCGGCTCCGCCGGATTCGGCCGCGCCGATCCGGTGCGGGGTCAGCGAGTCGAAGTGCGCGCTGTCCCCCGGTTCCAGCAGGTACCGCTTCTCCCCCAGGTGCAGCCGCAGCCGCCCGGTGAGCACGTACAGCCACTCCTCCCCCGGGTGGACGCGGACCAGCTCGCCCTGGCCGCCCCCGTACGGGACGTGCACGCGCAGCGCCTGCATGCCGCGACCGGAGCCGCCGGCCTGCCAGTACGTCCACCCGTCGGCCTCCCGGGCCCCCGGACCGCCGGCCCGGACGACGGGATCGGCGACGGCCGGGGTCTCGCCGAGCAGTTCGGAGACGGTCGTGCCGTAGGTGCGGGCCAGTTCGAGCAGCAGCGGCAGCGACGGCCGGCGCCGACCGGTCTCCAGCCGGGACAGGTGCGCCGGCGAGAGCGAGGCCCGTGCGGCGGCGGCCTCCAGGGTGAGCCCGGCACGCCGGCGCACCTCGCGCAGGTGCGGGGCGACGGCGGGCAGCTCGACGGGGGCGCCGTCGGGGTCCCCGCTACCCTGGGTGTCGGCAGGGCCGGGGCCCTGCGGGGCCTCTGGGCGGGTGGTCATGCCCCGATTGAGCCAGAGACTTGCCTGTCTGGCAATTTCCCTTGCCTGAGAGGCAAAATCACCCCTCGCTCGTGCCCTTCCGCCCCTCCAACACGGTCTCCACCGCGTCCGCCTCCTCCGCGCTCTTGTCCGGGCGGTACCGCAGGACCCGCGCGAAGCGCAGGGCCACCCCCGCCGGGTAGCGGGGGGAGCGTTGCAGGCCGTCGTAGGCGATCTCGACCACCAGCTCGGGGCGGACCCGCACGGTGTACCCGTCGTCCTCGACCGCCAGCTCGCCCAGCTTCTCTGTCTGCCAGCGCAGCGTCTCGTCGGTCAGCCCCTTGAACGTCTTCCCCAGCATGACGAACGTCCCGTCGGCGGCCCGCGCGCCCAGGTGCAGGTTCGACAGCAGGCCGGTGCGGCGGCCGTGGCCCCGTTCGACGGCGAGGACCACGAGGTCGAGGGTGTGCACCGGCTTGGCCTTCAGCCACCGCTTGCCGCGCCGGCCCGCCTCGTAGACGGAGTCCAGGGCCTTGACCACGACCCCCTCGTGGCCCCGCTCCAGCGACCGCGCCCAGAACGCCTCGGCCTCGGCCGCCTGCGCCCCGGGGTCCTCGACCACCAACCGGCGCACCCGGTGGGGCTCGGGGACCAGCGCGGCCAGCTCCGCGTACCGCTCACGGACGGGCAGGTCCAGCAGGACCCGGTCGCCGAGGGCGAGCAGGTCGAAGAAGTACGCCGTCACCGGCAGGGTGCGCCGCGCCGCCGCCACGTCCACCCGGGAACCCACGCGGGAGGCGATCTCCTGGAAGGGCACGGGGCGGCCGTCGGCGCGTTCCCCGATGACCTCGCCGTCCAGGATGAACCGCTCCACCGGCAGGCTCCGGGCCAGCTCGGCCACCTCCGGCAGCCGGTCGGTGATCTCGTCCAGGGAGCGCGTGTGGATCCGTACCTCGCCGCCGTCCCGGTGCACCTGTACGCGGATCCCGTCGAGCTTCTCCTCCACCACGCACGGCCCCAGCGCCGCCAGGGCGTCCGCCACGGACCGGGCCGTCCCGGCCAGCATCGGCTGGACGGGCCGCCCCACCCGCAGCGTCACCGCGCCCAGCGCTTCCGCGCCCTCGGCCAGGGCGGCGGCGGCCACCCGGGGCAGTGATCCGTCCAGCATCACGGCACGGCGCAGCGCGGCGGCGCTCACTCCGGCGGCGGCCGCGACCCCCTCCAGGGCCACCGCGTCGAGGGCGCCCTGTCGCACCTCGCCGGACAGCAGGCTGCGCAGGAACCGCTGCTCGTCCTCGGTGGCGGCGCCGAGCAGGGCCGCCACGATCCGGCTGCGCCCGGCCTGGGCGCCCGAGCCGGCGACGGCGGCCAGCTCCGTGACGCTCGCGTCGACCCCGGCGACCGTCAAGGTGGGCTCCCGGGCGGGGGTGACGTCCTGGGCGAGGGTGCGCCACCCGATGCCGGGCCGGCCCTGCGGCAGCCGCCCCGACAGGTACGCGACGACGAGCGCGGCCTCCTCCGGCGGGGCGGCGTCGAACACCTCCGCGAGCAGGGCCACCTTCCGGGACCGGGCGGAGGCCTGGGCGACCTCCCGGGACACACGGGCGACCTCGGCCAGCAGCATGCCGCCCATCCTCCCGCCACCGGACCGCGACCGCAGGTCGGGCGGACGGGGTGCGGGCACCGAGAGGGGGCAGGAGGCGGGCGCGGGTCGGGGCAGGAGGCGGGCGGCGAGCCGGTCGTACCGCGAACGCGGTACGCCGGACGGGGGCATCTACTCCTGGAGGATGCACGGGGCTCCCCCTGAGGGAGCTCGGGTGAGCGGATCCGGGCCCTTAGGGTTCCCGTATGAAGCTACGACTGCCCCGGCGCCGCCGGGACCGGCTCCTCTCCGGCGCCGCCGCCCTCGCCCTCCTGGCCGGCGCCGGGACGTGGACGGTGGCCGCCGCGGGGGACGCGCCGGCCGTGCACCGCCAGGACCAGATGCTCGAACTGCCCGGCGCCGTGATCGACACCTCCTACTTCACGGCGTCCTCGGCCGGCGACACGCACGGCCGACGCCCCGCCGTCCTCCTCGGGCACGGCTTCGGCGGCAGCAAGGAGGACGTCCGGGCGCAGGCGGAGCGGCTGGCCCAGGGCGGGTACGCCGTCATGACCTGGTCCGCGCGCGGTTTCGGCCGCTCGGGCGGCACGATCGGGCTGAACGATCCCGACCACGAGGTCAAGGACGTCTCCGCGCTCATCGACTGGGTGGCGCAGCGGCGCGAGGTCCGGCTCGACGCGGAGGGGGACCCGCGCGTCGGCGTCGCCGGGGCCTCGTACGGCGGGGCCGTCTCGCTGCTGGCCGCCGGGTACGACCGGCGGGTGGACGCGATCGCCCCGCAGATCACGTACTGGAACCTGGCGGACTCCCTTTTCCCCGACGGCGTCTTCAAGAAGCTGTGGACCGGGATCTTCTTCACCACGGGCGCGACCGGCGGGATCGGCCCGGCGCGGCCCCCGCAGCCGACGTCCACCGCCCCGCCCGGTCAGGCGCCGGCCCAGGCGCGGACGGCGGCGCAGGGACGGGCGCAGGAGTCCGCGCAGGGCCCGGCGGCGAGCTGCGGGCGCTTCGACGCGGCGCTGTGCGCCATGTACGAACGCGTCGCGGTGGCCGGCCGGCCCGACGCCGAGGCCCGCGCGCTCCTGGAGCGGCGCAGCCCCTCGGCCGTGGGCGACCGGATCAAGGTGCCGACGCTGATCGTGCAGGGGCAGGACGACTCGCTCTTCCCGCTCGGCCAGGCCGACGCCATGGCGAAGGCCATCGCGGCGAACGGGGCGCCCGTCTCCGTGGACTGGGCGTCCGGGGGCCACGACGGCGGCATGGGCGAAGCCGGCCGGATCGAGGCCCGCGTGAAGACCTGGTTCGACCGTCACCTCAAGGGGGACGAGGGGGTCGACACGGGTCCGGCGTTCCGCGTCTCGCGCACCGGCGGCATCGACTCCACCGACGGGCGCGTCATGGTGCGCGGCGCGAGTTCCGACCGCTACCCCGGCCTGGACTCCGCTCCCCGGGCGTTCGCCCTGGCCGGCCGGGAGCAGACCTTCGTCAATCCGGCGGGCGGCACCCCGCCGGCGCTGTCCTCGCTGCCCGGCATCGGCAGCGGGCTCGCGGCCCTCGGGACCGGGCTCTCGCTGGATTTCCCCGGGCAGCACGCCACGTTCGAGTCGGAGCCGCTGACCGAGCGGCTGCCGGTCACCGGGACGCCGACCGTCACCCTCAAGGTGAGGTCGACGGCCGGCGACGGTTCGGCCGTGCTGTTCGGCAAGCTGTACGACGTCGGCCCGGACGGCCGGCAGCAGGTGCTGCCGCACCAGCTGGTGGCGCCCGTACGGGTGGACGACGCCGCGCAGGGCACGAGCGTGCGGCTGCGGCTCCCGGCGGTGGACCACGCCGTCCAGGCCGGGCACCGGCTGCGGCTGGTGGTCGCCGCCACCGACCTCGCCTACGCGTCCCCCGCCGCGCCCGCCTCCTACGCCGTCGCGGTGGAGGGGCCGTTGGAGGTACCCGTCGCGGACGAGGTACGGACCGCCTCGGCCGGGCTGCCCGCCTGGACCTGGGCGCTGCCGCTGGGCGCCCTGGCGCTGGCCGCCGCGCTGCTCGGGATCCGGCGCAGGGGTGAGGGCGGGGCGGACGCACGGGCGGCGGCGCTGCCCACACCCGCGCTGGCCGAGGTACCGCTGGACATCACGGGGCTGACGAAGCGCTACGCCAAGGCGCAGGACCGTTACGCCGTACAGAACCTGTCGTTCCGGGTGGAGAAGGGGCAGGTGCTCGGCCTGCTCGGGCCCAACGGCGCGGGGAAGACCACGACCCTGCGGATGCTGATGGGGCTGATCACGCCGGACGCCGGGGAGATCCGGGTGTTCGGGCACGCGATCCGGCCCGGCGCGCCGGTGCTGTCGCGGGTGGGCGCCTTCGTGGAGGGCGCCGGGTTCCTGCCGCACCTGACGGGCCGCGCCAATCTGGAGCTGTACTGGCAGGCCACCGGCCGGCCCACCGAGGACGCGCACCTGGCGGAAGCCCTGGAGATCGCGGGACTGGGCGACGCGCTGGAACGGGCCGTACGCACGTACTCGCAGGGCATGCGCCAACGCCTCGCCATCGCCCAGGCCATGCTGGGCATGCCGGACCTGCTGATCCTCGACGAGCCGACGAACGGTCTGGACCCGCCGCAGATCCGCGAGATGCGGGACGTGATGATCCGCTACGCCGCCGGCGGGCGGACGGTCATCGTCTCCAGCCACCTCCTGTCCGAGGTCGAGCAGACCTGTACCCACCTGGTGGTCATGGACCGAGGGCGCCTGGTGCGGGCGGGCGAGGTCGGCGAGATCACCGGCGGCGGGGACACCCTGCTGGTGGGCCTGCACCGACCGGTGGACGAGGCGGTCGTGCGCAAGGTCGCGACGCTGGAGGGAGTGGCCTCGGCGGTGGCCTCCGAGGAGGGACTGTTGGTCCGGCTGGACGGGTCGTCCGCCGCCGAACTGATCGTCGCACTCGTCCGACTGGAGGTACCGGTGTCGGCGGTGGGGCCCCACCGCCGGCTGGAGGACGCCTTCCTCACTCTGATCGGAGGGACGGCATGAGCGCCGTACAGGAGACCGCGCCCGGCTACCGGGCGAGCCACACGCTGCCCCTGCGGGTGGAGGCGCTGCGGCAGTGGCGGCGGCGCCGGACGCTGGTGATGGCCGGGGTGCTGGCCGCGCTGCCGTTCGTCATGATCATCGCGTTCGCGGTGGGCGGCGGGCCGGACAACGGCCGGGGCGGCGGCGACGGCCGGATCACCCTGATCGACACGGCGACGGCCTCGGGCGCGAACTTCGCGGCGACCTGCCTGTTCGTGTCGGCCGGGTTCCTGCTCGTGATCCCGGTGGCGCTGTTCTGCGGGGACACGGTGGCCTCGGAGGCCGGCTGGTCCTCGCTGCGCTACCTGCTGGCCTCGCCGGTGCCGAGGGCGCGGCTGCTGTGGAGCAAGCTGGTGGTGGCGCTGGCGTTCAGCCTCGCCGCGATCGTGCTGCTGCCGGTGGTGGCGCTGGCGGCGGGTACGGCCGCGTACGGGTGGGGGCCGCTGCGCCTGCCGACGGGCGGGGAGCTGGCGGCCGGGGACACGGTGCCGCGCCTCGCGCTGGCCGTGGCCTTCGTCTTCGTCTCGCAACTGGTCACGGCCGGCCTGGCGTTCTGGCTGTCGACGCGGACCGACGCGCCGCTGGGCGCGGTCGGTGGCGCGGTCGGACTGACGATCGTCGGCAACGTCCTCGACGCGGTGACCGCGCTGGGGTCGTGGCGCGATTTCCTGCCCGCGCACTGGCAGTTCGCCTGGGCGGACGCCTTGCAGCCGCAGCTGGAGTGGGGCGGCATGGCCAAGGGCGCGGCCGTGTCGGTGTCGTACGCGGTGGTGCTGTTCGCGCTGGCGTTCCGCGGGTTCGCCCGCAAGGACGTGGTGTCGTAGGGCCGGTCACGCCCTGGGCCGGGCCGGCCGTCAGGCCCGGTCCGCGGCGACCGCCTCGATCTCGGCGAGGAGTTCGGCTTCGAGGGGCCGGTCGGCGACGGCCGCGTTGGCCCGTACCTGCTCGGGAGAGGTGGCTCCGGCGATGACGGAGGCGCAGCCGGGCTGGGCGCAGAGCCAGCCGATGGCGAGCTCCAGCAGGGTGCGGCCGTACTTCCCGCCGATCGCGGCGAGGGCTTCGACGGTGTCGAGGCGCTCCTCGGTGAGGTAGGCGTCGCGCCCTTCGAGGCGGGATCCGGCGGGGACGGGGGCGCCCCGACGGATCTTGCCGGTGAGCAGGCCGTTGGCGAGCGGGAAGTACGGCAGGACGCCGAGGCCGTGCCGGCGGGCGGCCGGGACGAGGTCCCGCTCGGCGGCGCGGTTGAGGAGCGACCACTCGTTCTGGGCCGAAACGAAGGGGTGGGCGCCGATCTCGCGGGCGACGTCGGCCGCCTCGTCGACCTGGGCCCCGGTGAAGTTGGAGTGGCCGATGAAGCGGACCTTGCCCTCGGCGACGAGTTCCCCGAGGGCGGCGAGGGTGTCGGCGATCGGGGTGGCGGGGTCGGGGCTGTGCAGCTGGTAGAGGTCGATGCGGTCGGTCTCCAGGCGGCGCAGGGACTCCTCGACCGCGCGCCGGATGTAGTCCCGCCCGCCGCGCGGGCCGACGGCGGGACCGTACCCCATGTCGACGCCGTCGTAGCCGAACTTGGTGGCGAGCACGACTTGGTCGCGGCGGCCCTTGAGGGCTTGGCCGAGGTGGCTCTCGGAGCCGCCGCGTCCGCCGTAGATGTCGGCGGTGTCGAGGAAGGTGACCCCGGCGTCGAGGGCCGCGTCGACCACGGAACGGGTGGCGCGGGCGTCGAGCCGGCCGCCGAAGTTGTTGCAGCCGAGGCCGACGACGGAGACCTGAAGGTCCGAGGTTCCCAGGGGGACGTGGCGCATGGGGCTGATCTCCTCCGCACTCGTCGGCCCGTCGGCCGACGGGTCGGGGTGATCATCCTAGGGGGTGGTGCCCGGTGGACCGGGTGGTCGGGTCGGCTCGCCGATGTCGGCGCAATTCGGTGGACTTGGGGCGGGGTGGCTGTTTAGGATCATGCCGACGGCATCGCGTGTCGGTCACCGACCGGGTGAGGCATGGAGGTGCCGTGGCATGCCTTGCGGAGGCATCACTCATGTCCGTCCAGCTGAACCACACGATCATCCACTCCCGTGACAACCGGGAGTCCGCCGAATTCCTGGCGCACATCCTCGGCCTTGAGGTCGGTCCCGAATGGGGCCCGTTCATTCCCGTGTCGACGAGCAACGGCGTCACCCTGGACTTCGCGACCGTTCCGGCCGAGTCCATCGCCACGCAGCACTACGCGTTCCTCATCTCCGAGGAGGAGTTCGACTCCGCCTTCGAGAAGATCAAGGCGGCGGGGGTGGAGTTCTTCGCCGACCCGCAGCGCAAGCACCCGGGCGAGATCAACCACAACGACGGCGGCCGAGGGGTCTACTTCATCGACCCCTCCGGCCACGCCATGGAGATCATCACCCGCCCGTACGGCGGCTGACCGGAAGCTCCCGCCCGTGGGGGAGGTCCACGAGGTCCGGGGCGCCCGTCGTCGGACGCGGCGCGATGGCGTCCCGGACCGGCAGACGGAGTCCGTCACAAGTTACCGCGACGCGTGTAGTGACTTGCCAGGCAATCGACAGTAGAACTTGTTCTCACTCGTCGAGAGTGAGGTAGGTCACATGCGTGACAAAAGCCTGCACAGCAAGGTTTCCAAGGGCGTTTCCCGGCGCGGATTCCTGACGGGAACCGGTTCCATTCTCGGAGCCATGGCGCTGTCGGTCAACACGACCCCGGCCCACGCCCGAACCGCCCGCGCAGCCGCCGCCGACACCCCCATCGCATCCGGCGCCCACGTCCCCGTGTTGATCATCGGAAGCGGCTACGGCGGCTCCGTCGCCGCGCTGCGGCTCGCCCGGGCCGGCGTCGACGTCCATCTGGTCGAGATGGGCATGGCCTGGGACACCCCGGGCAGCGACGGCAAGATCTTCGCCAACACCACCAAACCCGACTACCGCTCGTACTGGCTGCGCACCCGCACCAAGGCCCCGCTCAGCAATTTCCTCGGGTTCCCCATCGACAAGGACGTCCCCCGGTACACGGGCATCCTCGACGCCGAGGAGATGGGCGGGATCATCGTGTACCAGGGCCGCGGCGTCGGCGGCGGCTCGCTCGTCAACGGCGGCATGGCCGTGACGCCCAGGCGGCAGAACTTCTCCGCCATCCTGCCGACGGTGGACGCCGACGAGATGTACACCACCTACTACCCCCGCGCCAACGCCGCGCTCGGGGTGGGCCTCATCGACCCGAACTGGTTCGAGACGGTGGACTGTTACCAGTACGCCCGCGTCGGCCGCAAGCACGCCCAGCGCTCCGGGTTCCCGTTCGTCTTCGTACCGGACGTCTACGACTGGGACTACATGAAGCAGGAGGTCGCCGGGACCGTCCCCAAGTCCGCGGTCGCCGGCGAGATCCTCTACGGCAACAACGCCGGCAAGAAGTCGCTCCAGCAGACCTACCTCGCCGCCGCCCGCGCGACCGGCAAGGTCACGATCTCCCCCCTGCACCGGGTCACCACCGTCTCCCCCTCGGGCGGTGGCGGCTACACGGTCGTCATCGAGCAGCTCGACACCACCGGCGGCGTCGTCGCCCGCAAGACCGTCACCGCCGACCGCGTCTTCTTCGCCGCGGGCAGCGTCGGCACCAGCAAGCTGCTGGTCCGGCTGAAGGCGACGGGCGCCCTGCCGAACCTCAACGACGAGATAGGCAGGGGCTGGGGCGACAACGGCAACGTCATGTGCGGCCGCGCCAACCACATGTGGGACCCCACCGGCAAGGTGCAGGCCTCCATCCCCTGCGGCGGCATCGACAACTGGGACGCGGGCGGCGCCTTCGCCGAGGTCGCGCCGCTGCCGACCGGGATCGAGACGTACGCCTCCTTCTACCTCTCGATCACCAAGAACCCCCACCGGGCCCGGTTCACGTGGAACGCGGCCGCGGGCAGGGTGGACCTGGACTGGCAGACCGCCTGGAAGCAGCCCTCCATCGACATGGCGAAGACCATCTTCGACAAGATCAACTCGAAGGAGGGGACGATCTACCGGACCGATCTCTTCGGCACCAACAAGATCTGGGGCGACCACCTCACCTACCACCCGCTCGGCGGCGCGGTGTTGGGGAAGGCGACCGACGACTACGGCCGGCTGCACGGCCACCCGGGTCTCTACGTCATCGACGGAGCGCTGATCCCCGGCAACACCAGCGTCAACCCGTTCGTGACGATCACGGCACTCGCCGAGCGCAACATCGAGAAGATCATCGCCACCGACCTCTGACGGCGGCACGTCGCGACCGGGGTCGGCCGGGCACACCGGCCGGCCCCGGCCCGCGTCAACTGCCGCCGCCCGGCAGGACGCAGACGCTGTCGAGGCCCAGCACATGGTTGAGCCGGCCGAAGGCGAGCCAGGAGCCGATGCTCATGCTCAGCTCCACGATCTCCACCTGGCTGTAGTGCGCGGTCATCCGCTCCCAGAACTCCTCGTCCAGGTTGTGGTGGTCGAGGGCGTACCGTTCCGCGTACTCGGCGGCCAGGCGGGTCCGTTCGTCGAACGCCTTCGTGGTGCGCCACTCGGTGACGGCGTCGGGGAAGTCGTCCTCGACCTTCTCCCCGTCGCGGTCGGTCCGCCAATCGAGGCAGAACACGCACCCGTTGATCTGCGCGATGCGCAGCCGGGCGGCCTCGAACTCCCGCAGGCCCAGGGTGGTGTGGGCGTAGACCGAAAGGGAGAAGTTGGCGGCGGCCATGCCGATGCCGGGGACGAGGTCGCCCCACACGTACTCGATCGGGTGCTGACCTTCGGGAACGTCGATCCTCATGGCTGCTTCCTTCCGAGTTTGCCGACTGCGGGCCGCAGCGGGACGTCGAGCGCGTCGTAGAGGCCGGGCTCCGCCGCCACCAGCCAGTCGATGGCGCCGACGAGGCGGCCGACGGCGGTGGCGTTGCCGCCCGCCGAACGGTTCTCGTCCTCGTCGGTGGCCTCGATGGTGACCTCGATCCGCGGCCGTCCCTCGATGATCACCCGATGGGCGCCGGCCCCGTCGGGTGGCGTGGGCCAATCGGGGGCGCAGGAGGGGTGGATGCGGGTGACGTGCTCGATGACGATGCGCGCTTCGCCCTCGACGATGCCCTGCACCTCGAAGCGGATGGCGCCCTGGGTGCCGGCCTCGAAGGTGCCCATGGTGCGGGTGGTGACGGTGGTGTCGAGCGCGCGCCGCTGCGAGGTCTCGCGTATCTCGTCGAGTGCGACGCCGAGGGCGCGGGCCATCATGCGGATCTGCCCGCCCCACACCATGGTGGGGACGGAGGGCAGGAGCATCATCGGCGTATCGTCCATGGGCCGGCCCATGCCGACCAGGTCGCGGACGGAGTCCGGTTGGTCGTACGTGGAGTAGTCGAAGATCTCCTGGCAGCGGATCACGTCGACGGTGGTGCCGAGGCCGCTGAGCAGCAGCGGCAGGACGTCGTTGCCCCAGCCGGGGTCCACGCCGGAGGCGAAGAGCGAGCCGCCGCCCTCGGCGATGGCGGCGAGCACGGGGTCTCGGAACTCCGCCGGTGCGTTGCGGTGGTCGTAGAGGGGGTAGAGGGCGGGGCTGACGACGGCCGCGCCGGCGGCGACGGCGCGGGTGATGTCGGCGAGCGCGTCGTCGGGGCGTACGTCTCCGGACGCGGCGTAGACGACGGCGGCGGGGCGGGCGGCGAGGACCGCCTCGATGTCGTCGGTCGCGCTGACCCCCAAGGAGTGGGTGAGTCCGGCGAGTTCGCCCGCGTCGCGGCCGATCTTGGCGGGGTTGTGGACGATGACGCTGACGAGTTCGAGCGCCGGGTGGGCCTCGACGGCGCGGATCGCCGCGCGGCCGACGTTGCCGGTGCCCCAGACCACCGTGGGAATCATGCGCGGAGGGTAGCGAGGGGGCCTTGAGGAGCCCAGGGCCGTGAAGCATGTTTTTCGGACGCCTCGCCCGGGGCGCGGAAGCCGAGGTGGGCGCCGACGGCGAGCTGACCGCGGCCGTCGACCAGGGCCCGCGCGCGGCCGCTGAGCCGCCGCCCTCCAGACCCGCGTCGCCGGGCCGCGGGGACCGATCCGGCCCGGCGGCGGCTCCCGAAGGGGCGTTACGCCGGCCGGCCCGGACCCGGTGTCGCCAGCGCCGCCGTCTCGGCGAAGGAGGGGACGCGGCCGGTGCCGCCGCGACCCGACACCGACAGGGAGGCGGCCGCCGCCCCGTAGGCCACCGCGTCCCGCAAGGTGTCGCCCAGCGCCAGCCGGGCGGTCGCGGTGCCGGTGAAGCAGTCCCCCGCCCCGGTGGCGTCGACGGGAGCCGGGTTGGCGGGGACGGGGTGGTACGCCGCCCCGGTGCCGTCGTCCAGAAGCAGCCGCTCGGCTCCGGCGGTGACGGCGACGGCGCGGGCCCCGAGCGCGCGGTAGCGGGCGGCCGCGGTGGGCGGGTCGACGGTGTCGACCAAGGCGAGCGCGTCCGCCGGGCAGGAGGTCTTCAGCAGCCCCGCGAGCGGGGCGATCCGGGCCAACAGGGCGCGGGCCTGTGCCCGTCCGGTGAGCCGGGGGCGGTGGTTGGGGTCGTACGTGACGTGCCCGCCGGCCTCGTGCACGGTGCGGGCGGCGGCCACGACGGCCTCGCGGGCGTCGGGCGACAGGGCGCCGGTGATCCCGCTGGTGATCAGGGCTCCGGCGCCGGTCAGCAGCTGGCTCCAGGAGTCGATGTGGGCCGGGGACAGGGTGGAGCCCGCGCTCTGGCTGCGCCAGTACACGAAGGCACGGTCGCCCTCGGTGTCGGCGGCCAGCAGGTAGGCGCCGTTCGGCCGGGGGGCGCGGCGTACGTGGGAGACGTCGACCCCGAGTTCGGCGGCGCGGCGCAGCAGGGGCACGCTCGACTCGTCGTCGGCGACCACGGCGAGGAGGGCGGTGCGGGCGCCGGCGGCCGCGGCGGCCGCGGCGGCGTTGAGGGCGTCGCCGGAGTAGGAGATGCGGGCGGCCGTGCCGTGGACCGCCTCGTGCAGGCGGGTGTCGGCGTGGATCTCGACCAGGACCTCGCCGAGGACGACCACGTCGTAGCCGCCGGCCCGGTGACCGTGGTCGCCCTGGCTTCGCGGGGCCGGGGAGGCGGGCATCTCAGCCGCGCCCGGGGGCGAGGTCGGCGCAGTCGGCGTGGCAGGGCCGGGCCAACCGCGCGAAGAGGGCGGCGAGTTCGCCCGGATCCTCGGGCAGGCCGCTGCCGACGCCCACGGCACCCGCCCCGGCGGCGAGCCACGCGTGGACCTCCTCGGGCCGGATGCCGCCGGTCGGGATGAGCAGGGCGTCGGGGAGGACCGCCTTCAGGGAGCGGACGAAGTCGGGGCCGCCGACGTGGGCCGGGAAGACCTTGGCGGCGCCCGTGCGGCGGGCGGCGTCGGCGATCTCGCCGGGGGTGAAGCCGCCTTCCACGAAGACGGCCCGCCTGGCGACGGCGACGGCCCGCACCTCGGGGGCCGGGTACGGGGAGACCAGGAAACCGGCGCCGGCGTCCAGGGCCCGTTCGGCGTGCGCGGTGGTGGTGACCGTACCCACCCCGATCAGCGCGGGGCGGCCGAGGGCGTCGGTGGAGGCGGCGGTGCGGGCGACGGCCTCGGCCCAACCTGGCGTGGAGGTGGTCAACTCGACGGCGCGACAGCCGGCGGCGAGCAGCGCCTCGGTGCGACGGACGGTCGCGTCGGCGTCGGTGTCGCGCAGCACCGGCAGCAGGCCTTGGGCGGTGATTACCGCGTACGGATGACAGGACATCGGCCCCCCAGTCCATTCGTTCCACGGAGCGGAACGGCGTCTCAGACATCGGAACTACATGGTCCAGACCTTACCCATTCGGGTGCCGTTCTCGATGTCTCGCGGAAAATCTTCCGGATAACTGTTATCGAGGCCGCACTCGACGGTCTCCCGGTTGTTGGGCATCATCGACCGCCGGTACGGGACAGGGAACATCACATGAGTACACAGCACACGGCAGCTCTGGTGGCAGCGGCCCGCGCGGGCGATCCCCGAGCGCAGGACGAACTCGTCAGCGCCCATCTGCCGCTGGTCTACAACATCGTCGGGCGGGCCCTGAACGGGTCCGTCGACGTGGACGACGTCGTGCAGGACACCATGCTGCGCGCGCTCGACGGGCTGTCCGGGCTCCGCGCCGAGGAGAGCTTCCGCTCCTGGCTGGTGGCCATCGCGATGAACCGGATACGGGCCCACTGGCAGGCCCGTGGCAACGGCCTCGGGGCGAGCGGCCTGGAGGCGGCCGAGGACGCCGCCGACCCGGGCGCCGACTTCGCCGATCTGACCGTCCTACGGCTCCAGCTGTCGGGCCAGCGCCGCGAGACGGCCCGCGCCACGCGCTGGCTGGAGCCCGACGACCGCGCGCTGCTGTCGCTGTGGTGGCTGGAGTGCGCCGGGGAGCTGACCCGGGCGGAGATGTCGGCGGCGCTGGAGCTGCCCACGCAGCACACGGCGGTCCGGGTCCAGCGG
This sequence comes from Streptomyces sp. RerS4, assembly GCF_023515955.1. Classification (GTDB taxonomy): domain Bacteria; phylum Actinomycetota; class Actinomycetes; order Streptomycetales; family Streptomycetaceae; genus Streptomyces. The sequence continues at coordinate 6,753,584 of NZ_CP097322.1, read as the reverse complement.
ATGAAGGCCCAGCTGGAGGCGGCCCGCGTGGTGGAGCGGGCGCTGGAGGCGCGGCCGGTGTGCGAGGGGCTGCGGGCGGTGACGGGCACCTGGGACGGGCGGCCGTCCGCCCTGTGGCGCAAGCGCATCGCCCGGCACGCGCGCGAGTGCCTGCGGTGTTCGGGCCTGTGGAACGGACTGGTTCCGGCGGAAGGGCTGCTGGCCGGGCTGGCGTTGGTCCCGGTGACGGCCGCGCTGCTGGCGGGCGTACGGTCGGCCGTGGCGGGCTACGCCCCGGCGGGCGCGGCCCTCGCCGACGCCGGGCAGCTCACCGGCGCCGCGCACCCGGCCGACGCCGCGTACCCGGCCGATGCCGCGCATGCAGCCGACGCCGCGTACCTGGCCGACGCCGCCACGCAGCTCGGGCCGGTGGTGTCCGGCCCGGGGCCGGGCGGCCCGGCGGCGCGGGGCGAGGCGGGCGCGGCCGGCGACGCAAGCCCCGCGCACCACGGCGACGCCGGCGCGCCCGGCGGGCGGGGCCGAGCGCAGGCGGCGCCAGAACCGCCGCCGGGCCATCGGCGGCGCGGTGGTCGCCGCCTGCGTCGCGGGAGGCGGGCTGGTCTACCTCGGCGCGCTGCCCGGCAAGCGCGGCGCCGAGGCGGGAGGCGCCACCCCGCCTCCCCGGCGGCCGCCCTCTCCGCGCCCGACACCGCGTCCGCCCCGCCCTCCGGTTCCCCTCGCCGTCCCCTCCGCTTCGACCTCGACCTCCGCGTCCCCGTCGGCTTCCGCCTCCGCCTCCGCGTCCCCGTCGACCGGCGGCAGCAGCGCGCCCGCCCCGGCGCCCACGCAGACCCGCACGGCGTCGAGCCGTCCCCCGGCGCCGGCTCCCGCGCCGGCCCCTGCGGGCGTCGCCGGGCAGGTGGTGGCCCTCGTCAACTCCGAGCGAGCGGCCGCAGGCTGTGGACCGCTCAAGGAGGACTCGCAGCTGCGTGCGGCCGCCCAGGGGCATTCCGACGACATGGCGGCGCGGGGCTTCTTCGCGCACACCAACCCCGACGGCGCCGACCCGGGCGCGCGCACGACGGCTGCCGGGTACCGCTGGTCGACGTACGGGGAGAACATCGCCAAGGGACAGCAGACCGCGCAGTCCGTGATGGACTCGTGGATGAAGAGCCCGGGGCACCGCGCCAACATTCTCAATTGCTCCTTCAAGGACATCGGCGTCGGCATCCACCAGGGCGCCGGTGGCCCCTGGTGGACGCAGAACTTCGGCGCCCGCTGACGCCTGGCCGCCGCCCCCACCCCCCACCTCCGCACTTTTGACTCAGAATCCGGGCAAGATAGGAGCTGGAGCCGAATAGGCAGATCAGAGCGGAGGGGGTACGAGGAATGGCGAGGCGCGAGCTGCGGCCCCATCAGCGCGAGGCGGTCGACGCCGTCGTGCGCGCCCTTCAGCTGCCCCCCAGTGGGCGGGTGCCGGCGCGGGGTCTGCGGACCCAGGTGATCATGGCCACCGGGTCGGGGAAGTCCCTGGTCGCCGTCCGCGCCTCGGAGGAGCTGCGGGCGAGCCGGGTGCTGGTGCTCGTGCCCTCCCTCGACCTGCTCGTGCAGACCGTGCGCGCCTGGCGGGAGGGCGGCCGCACCGGGCGCGCACTCGCGGTGTGCTCGCTGCGCGGCGAGGACGCGGGGCTGCCCACGACCACCGATCCGGGTGAACTGGCCCGCTGGTGCGCCCCGCCGCTGGAACGGGTGACCGTGTTCGCCACATACGCCTCGCTGGGTCTGGGCACCATCGAGCGCGCCCACCTGGCGGGGCTGCCGTCCTGGGACCTGGTCGTGGTCGACGAGGCGCACCGTACGTCGGGCCGGATCGGCAAGCCGTGGGCGGTGGTCCACGACAACGCGCGGATCCCGTCCCTGCGGCGGCTGTACATGACGGCGACGCCTCGGGTGTGGCGGGACGGCGAGAGCGCCGAGGAGGACGAGGGAGCCGGGGTGGGCGGGGTGCCCCGGGGCGGGGGCGAGCTGGTCGCCTCCATGGAGGACGATCCCGAGGGCCCCTTCGGCGCCCGCTGCCACACCCTGTCGCTGTCGGAGGCCATCGACCGGGGGATCTGCGCTCCCTACCGGGTGGTGTGCGTGGACGTCAGCGACCCGGGGTTCCGCTCGGCGCTGCTGCTGGGCGCGGACGGGCGCTCGGACCGGGTGCGCGGGATGCGGCTGGCCGCGCTCCAGGCGGCGCTGGTGACGGCGGCGGCGGACCAGGGCTTCCGGCGGACCCTGGTGTTCCACCACCTGACGAAGGAGGCCGAGGCCTTCGCGGCGGGCCTGCCGGCGGTCGCGAAGCGGCTGCGCCTGACGAGCCGGGCGCCGCGGCCCGTCTACCCCCGGACGGTGTGGGCGGACTGGCTGTGCGGCCGGCACACGGCGGCGCACCGGCGGCGGGTGCTGGCGGCGTTCGCGGCGGATCGGGTCGCGGACAAGGCGTTCCTCGGCAGCGTGCGGGTGTTGGGCGAGGGGGTCGACACGAAGGAGTGCGACTCGGTCTTCTGGGCGGACGTACGCGGTTCCATGCCGGATCTCGTCCAGGCGGTGGGCCGCGCGCTGCGGATCCGGCCCGGCGAGGGGAAGGTGGCCTCGCTGGTGGTGCCGGTGCTGCTGGGGCCGGGCGAGACGCCCGACACGATGCTGACCTCGCGGGCCTACGGGGACCTCGCGCGGCTTCTGGAGGCGTTGCGGGCGCACGACGCGCGGCTGGTGGAGGACCTGGCGCAGCCTCAGGCGCCGAGCCGGGCCATGCCGGGCGCGGTGGGCACGGGCGGCGGCGGGACGGGTCCGGGGCCGGGGGCCAGGGCGTTGCTGAGCTTCTCCACGCCTCGGGATCCGGCGCTGTTGGCGGCGTTCATCCGGTTGCGCGTGCTGCATCCCGAGCACACGCGGTGGCGGCGGGGGGTGGAGGCGGCCCGGATCCACGCGGAGACGGTCGGGGACCTGCGGGTGCCGTTCGCGTTCAAGGTGCCCGCGCACGACGAGCGGTGGCCGGCGGCGTTGGCCGGCTTCCCGCTGGGCCAGTGGATCGCGGACGCGCGGCGCACCTACCGCCGGGGTGCGCTGGGTCGGGAGCGGATCCGGGAGCTGGAGGCGCTCGGCATGGTGTGGAGCCAGGTCGACGTGGCCTTCGAGGAGGGGCTGACGGCGGCGCGGGCCTGGGCCGCGGAGCACGGGCACCTGTTGCCGCCGGTGGACGCGTGCCTGCACGGGGCTCCCGTCGGGGTGTGGATGAAGAACAACCGGGCGGCGGCCCGGCGCGAGGGGCCGGGGGGGCTGTCGCAGGAGCGTCGGGACGCGCTGGACGCGATCGACCCGTCGTGGTGTCCGGCCTGGGACATCGGCTGGCAGCGGGCGTTCCACCTGACGCGCGTGCACCTGGACGCGGGCGGGCGGCTGCCGCTCGGTCCCGGTGCGGTGGTGGTGCAGGGCGAGGACCTCGGGGTGTGGGTGCGGGCCCAGCGGCTGGGGTGGGAGCGGCTGACGTGGGCGCAGCGGTGGCTGTTGGAGCACACGTTGGGGGTGACCCCGGCGGCGGAGTCGGAGCGGCCACCGCCGCGTCGCAGTCATGCCGCCGCCTGGGCGGAGCAGCTGGAGGCGGCCCGGCTCTTCCACTCCCGCGAGGGGCACCTGCGGGTTCCGCGTACGCACGTGGAGCCGGTCGGGGGGCGGGAACTGCGGCTCGGCGCGTGGATCGCCAACCAGCGCTCCCGGGCGGCGCGGCTGTCCCCCGAGCGGGTGGCCGCCCTGACGGCGCTGGGGATGCGCTGGTCGGCGTCCGACTAGAGCGTCCGACGAGACCGGCTGACCGAAGCGCTCGCCCGGCGGTCAGTGGTGGAAGCCCGACCGGGATTCGCCGGTGGGGACCGGTCGCGGCTGGGCGGCGAGGTGTTCGACGGCCCGGCGCAGGTCCGCGACGAGCAGGGCGATCTGGTCGCGGGTGACGCCGTGCCGGATCAGGACGCGCTGGACGACGGTTTCCTCCCGGTCGGCCGGCAGCGGGTACGAGGGCACCTGCCAGCCGCGCATCCGCAGCCGGTCGGAGAGGTCGTAGAGGCTGAAGCCGGCGCCGGCGGGGTCGGTGAGGGTATAGGAGACGGCGGGCAACGCGCCCCGCCCGTCGTAGAGCAGGGTGAAGGGGCCGAGGTCGGCGATCCGGCCGGCCAGGTACCGGGCGGTCTCGGCGCAGGCCTGTTGGACGCGTCGGTAGCCCGCCCGGCCCAGGCGCAGGAACAGGTAGTACTGGGCGATGACCTCGCCGCCGGGGCGGGAGAAGTTGAGGGCGAAGGTCGGCATGTCGCCGCCGAGGTAGTCGACGTTGAAGACGAGGTCGGCAGGCAGCAGGTCGGCGGTGCGCCACACGATCCAGCCGACGCCGAGGGGCGCGAGCCCGTACTTGTGGCCGGAGGTGTTGACGGAGGCCACGCGCGGCAGGCGGAAGTCCCAGACGACGTCGGGGTGGAGGAAGGGGGCGACGAAGCCGCCGCTGGCGGCGTCGACGTGGACGGGGACGTCCCAGCCGTGTTCGGCCTGGATGCGGTCGAGTGCGGCGGCGATGTCGGCGACGGGTTCGTAGTCGCAGGTGTAGGTGACGCCGAGGATGGCGACGACGCCGATGGTGTTCTCGTCGACGTACGCGGCGAGCTGGTGGGGGCGCAGGCCGGTGGCGTCGGGTTCCAGGGGGATCTGGCGGATCTCGACGTCGAAGTAGCGGCCGAACTTCTCCCAGCAGATCTGTACGGGGCCGCAGACCAGGTTGGGGCGGTCGGTGGGTTTGCCCTCGGCGCGGCGGCGTTCGCGCCAGCGCCATTTGAGGGCGAGTCCGCCGAGCATGGCGGCCTCGCTGGAGCCGGTGGTGGAGCAGCCGGTGCCGGCGACGCCGGGCGGCGCGTGCCAGAGGTCGGCGAGGATGTTGACGCAGCGGGCCTCGATCTCGGCGGTCTGCGGGTACTCGTCCTTGTCGATCATGTTCTTGTCGAGGCACTCGTTCATCAGGCGGTGGACGCCCTCGTCCGACCAGGTGGTGCAGAAGGTGGCCAGGTTCTGGGCGGCGTTGCCGTCGAGGAGCAGTTCGTTGCGCAGGAGCGAGTAGACGACGTCCGAGGGCGCGTGCTCCTCGGGGATCCGGTACTTGGGGAGGATCTCGCCGCTGAGCGCGGACGCGAACACGTCCGTGTCGGCGTCGCCGGCGTGGACGTCCTTCGTCTCGTGAAGTGCCATATCGGGACTATAGGGTTCATATCGCTGTCGTGGCGGATTCAATGATGCGCGGCGACGCCATCGCTTCCGGCCGTCTCAGGACTGTGACGCCGTTCATGGATCCCCGGGTTCGCCGTAAAAATTACCGACGGGTAGGATTTCCTCCACAGATCTTCCTGTTCGGGCCACTGGAGCCGACCCGGACGGGAAGATCTTCCTATTTGTTCTATGGGCAACTTATCCGCCGATGTCCGGATAACGGTCAACTGCTGTCATGGCCCTGATAGTTCTTCGGCCCATGAACAAGATCACCCGCCGGCAGGCCTTGGGCACCACTGCCGGCGCACTCACCGTCCTCGGCCTCGCAGGCGCCACCGCGCACGCCGCCGCCACCGACTCCCGGGCCGCCGCCACCCCCGCCGGCACCGTCGACGAGGTGTACCAGGGCCGCCGCATCCGCATATCCCCCGCCGCCGGGGGCGGCCACCACGGCGGTCACCACGGCAGCCACGGCGGCGCGCTGCCCACCGTCACGATCGACGGCCGTGAACTGCACGTCATGCGCAACGCCGACGGCACCTGGATCAGCGTGGTCAACCACTACGAGACCTTTGCCGACCCGGTCTCGCTCGCCCGCGCCGCCGTGCGCGAGCTGCGCGGCGCCACCCTCCTGCCCTTCGACCCGATGGGAGGCGCGGCATGACCGTCCGCAAGAACCAGGCCACGCTGACCGCCGCCGAGAAGCGCGCCTTCACCAACGCGCTCCTGGAGCTGAAGCGCACCGGCCGCTACGACCGCTTCGTCACCACGCACAACGGCTTCATCATGAGCGACACCGACGGGGGCGACCGGGTGGGCCACCGCTCCCCCTCCTTCCTCCCCTGGCACCGCCGTTTCCTGCTGGAGTTCGAGGCGGCCCTCCAGGCGGTGGACGCGAGCGTGACGATCCCGTACTGGGACTGGACCGCCGACCGCACCTCCCGTTCCTCCCTGTGGGCCGCGGACTTCGTCGGCGGTACGGGCCGCGCCCGCGACGGTCAGGTCATGGACGGCCCGTTCGCCTACGCGACGGGCAAGTGGGACATCAACGTCCGCGTCGACGGCCGCGCCTACCTGCGCCGCGCGCTCGGCGAGGGCGTCGCGCAGCTGCCGACCCGGGCCGAGGTGGACGCGGTCCTCGCCATGCCGGTCTACGACATGGCCCCCTGGAACAGTTCCTCGAACGGTTTCCGCAACCACCTGGAGGGCTGGCGCGGCGCCAACCTCCACAACCGGGTGCACGTGTGGGTCGGCGGCCAGATGGGAACCGGCGTCTCCCCCAACGACCCGGTGTTCTGGATGCACCACGCCTTCGTGGACAAGCTGTGGGCCGACTGGCAGGCGAAGAACCCGCAGTCGACCTACCTGCCGGCCGCCGGCACCCCGAACGTGGTGGATCTGCGCGACACCATGCGCCCGTGGAACGACGTGACCCCGGCCGACATGCTGGACCACCGCAAGTTCTACACCTTCGACACCGAGCCGGTCGCCGCCGCACGCCAGCGGTAGTGCAGCTCGGGGCGGCCGACCTGGCCGTAGCGGGGGGCGCGGTCCGCGCGGCCGGTGTCCACCAGGTGCTCCAGGTACCGGCGGGCGGTGATCCGCGAGATCCCGGCCGCCTCGGCCGCCGCCGCCGCGGTCAGCCCCTCGGGCGCCGCCCGCAGCAGCGCGACGACCCGGTCCAGGGTCGGGGCGCCGATCCCCTTGGGCAGTTCCGCCGGACCGGGCGCGCGCAGTGCGGCGAGCGCCCGGTCCACGTCGTCCTGGCCACCCGCCTCGCCGGCCGCCGCGCGGAACTCGGCGTAGCGCAGGAGCCGTTCGCGAAGGGTGGGGAAGGCGAAGGGCTTAAGGACGTACTGCACGACGCCCAGGGAGACGCTCTCGCGGACCACCGCGAGGTCGCGCGCCGAGGTCACCGCGATGACGTCGACGGGGTGCCCGGCGGCCCGCAGTCCGCGCGCGAAACGCAGCCCGTTGCCGTCGGGCAGGGTGAGATCGAGCAGCAGCAGGTCGATCCGGGTGCGCTCCAGGACCCGGGTGGCCTCGGCCAGGGTGTGGACAGCGGCCACGGCGGTGAAGCCGGGCACCCGGCCGACGTAGAGGGCGTGCGCGTCGGCGGCGACGGGGTCGTCCTCGACCACCAGCACGCGCACCGGCTGCCCGCCCGTCGGGGAGGCGCTCATCGGGCCGCCTCCGCGAGCGGCAGGCGTACGGTGAACTCCGCGCCGCCCTCAGGCGCCCGCGCCGTGTCCACCCTGCCGCCGTGCCGGTCGGTCACCTGCCGGACCAGGGCGAGGCCGAGGCCCCGCCCCTCCCCCTTGCCGGACCAGCCGCGCCGGAAGACGTCCACCCCCTCGGGCAGCCCAGGGCCGTTGTCCGCGACGCGGAGCAGCAGCCCGTGCCCGTCGCGGCGGACGGTGACGCGGACGCGCCCGCCCGGGACGCCGCTCAGGGCCTCGAGGGCGTTGTCGATCAGGTTGCCGAGCACCGTGACGAGGTCCCGGGCGGGCGGGAAGTCGGGCTGCCCGCGGTAGACGGCGCCCTCGACGGACCGCTCGACCGAGCCGTCGACCGCCCCGTTCACCGCGCCGTCGAGCGCCCCGTCGACCGCGCCGCCGTCCTGGGCGACGAACAGTTCGATGCCCCGCTCGTGCGCCTGCGCCGCCTTGCCGAGGAGCAGGGCGACGAGGACCGGCTCGCCCACGGCGGTGACCACCTCGTCGGTCAGCGCCTGGGCCAGCTCCAGTTCGGCGGTGGCGAACTCCACCGCCTCCTCGGCGCGGCCCAGTTCGATGAGGGAGACCACCGTGTGCAGCCGGTTCGCGGCCTCGTGCGCCTGCGAGCGCAGGGCCTGGGTGAATCCCCGCTCGTGATCCAACTCACCGGCCAGCGCCTGGAGTTCGGTATGGTCGCGCAGGGTGACCACGGTGCCGCGGCGGCCACCGCCGGCGACGGGTGAGCTGTTGACGACGAGCACCCGATCCGCCGTCAGGTGCACCTCGTCCACCCGGGGCCGGTCGGCGAGCAGGGCCCCGGTGAGCGGGGCGGGCAGGCCGAGGTCGGCCACGGGCGTTCCGGTGATCTCCCCGCGCAGGCCCAGCAGTTCGCGTCCCGCGTCGTTGACGAGGGTGATCCTGCGATGGCCGTCGAGCATCAGCAGCCCTTCCCGGACCCCGTGCAGGGCCGCCTGGTGGTAGTCGTACATCCGGCTCAGCTCGGCGGCGTTCATGCCGTGGGTGTGGCGGCGCAGCCGGGCGTTGATGACGTACGTTCCCGCGCCGCCGAGCGCCAGTGCGCCGCCCGCCACCCAGGCGAGCATCGTGAGCTGCGCCGCCAGCCGGTCGCTGACGACGCGGACGGTGATCCCGGCGCTGACCAGGCCGACGATGCGGCCGTCCGGCGCGACCAGCGGGGTGATCACGCGGATCGAGGGGCCGAGGGTGCCGGTGTAGGTCTCGCCGAAGGTCTCGCCGCCCAGGGCGCGGGCGGTGTTGCCGAGGTAGTGCTCGCCGATGCGGCGGGGGTCGGGGTGGGTCCAGCGCCGGCCGTCGGGAGCCATGATCGTCACGAAGTCCACGCCGGTGTGGGAGCGGACCCGTTCCGCGTACGGCTGGAGCGCGGCCGACGGGTCGCCGCCCCCGGTGGCGGAGGCGCCGAGTACGGCGTCCCGTACGGACGGCGAATCGGCGACGGCCCGCGCCACGGCCCCGGCCTGCCGCCGGGCCGCGTCCTCGGCCTGACCCCGGGCACTCGCGTAGGCGAAGACCGCGCAGCCCGCGAGGACGACCGCGACGAGCAGCACGTGCATCGCGAAGAGCTGGCCGGCGAGACTGCGGGGTGGCCTGGGGAAACGGAGCATGGCGTTCAGTGTGCACCGGGGCGTGAACTCAATGAACGCAAGGGTGACCGGCGTCACATGCTGGGTGATGGTCTCCCGGAACACATTCACCACCCAGGAGGCGACGTGGCCGCCAGACGCGACAGAACCCACTATCTCTACATCGCGGTGATCGCCGCGGTGCTGCTCGGCATCGTCGTGGGCTTCGCCGCGCCCGGCGTGGCCGTGGAGCTGAAGCCGCTCGGCACGGGCTTCGTCAACCTCATCAAGATGATGATCTCCCCGGTGATCTTCTGCACGATCGTGCTGGGGATCGGGTCGGTGCGCAAGGCCGCCAAGGTCGGCGCGGTGGGCGGGCTGGCCCTCGGGTACTTCATGGTGATGTCCACGGCGGCGCTGGCCATCGGCCTGCTGGTCGGCAACCTGCTGGAGCCCGGCAGCGGACTGCACCTGACGGAGGCCGCGCGCCACGCCGGCGAGGCGCAGGCCAAGGCGGGCGGGGCGCAGAGCACCCCGGAATTCCTCCTGGGCATCATCCCGACCACGCTGGTGTCGGCCTTCACCGGCGGCCAGGTGCTCCAGACCCTGCTGGTGGCGCTGCTGTGCGGATTCGCACTCCAGGCCATGGGGGCCGCGGGCGAGCCGGTGCTGCGCGGGATCGGGCACGTGCAGAAGCTGGTGTTCCGGGTCCTGGCGATGATCATGTGGGCGGCGCCGGTGGGCGCCTTCGGCGCCATCGCGGCGGTGGTCGGGGCGACCGGCATCGACGCGCTGAAGTCCCTCGCCGTCATCATGATCGGCTTCTACGCGACCTGCGTGCTCTTCGTCTTCGTGGTGCTGGGCACGCTGCTGCGGCTGTGCACGGGCATCAACGTCTTCTCCCTGCTGCGGTACCTGGGCCGCGAGTTCCTGCTGATCCTGTCGACGTCCTCCTCGGAGTCGGCCCTGCCCCGGCTGATCGCGAAGATGGAGCACCTCGGCGTCTCCCGGCCGGTCACCGGCATCACCGTGCCGACGGGTTACTCGTTCAACCTGGACGGCACGGCCATCTACCTCACGATGTCCTCGCTCTTCGTCGCCGAGGCCATGGGCACGCCGCTGGCCCTGGGCGAGCAGATCTCGCTGCTGCTGTTCATGATCGTGGCCTCCAAGGGCGCGGCCGGCGTCACCGGGGCGGGCCTGGCCACCCTGGCCGGCGGTCTGCAGACGCACCGCCCCGAACTGGTCGACGGGGTCGGTCTGATCGTGGGCATCGACCGCTTCATGAGCGAGGCGCGGGCCCTGACGAACTTCGCGGGCAACGCGGTCGCCACCGTCCTGATCGGGACGTGGACGAAGGAGTTCGACCGGGAGCGGGCCGGCGAAGTCCTCGCCGGACGCCTCCCGTTCGACGAGGCGACGCTCGTGGACGACGGCCACGGCGACGCGCCGACCACCCGGCCGGACGAGGACCGCAGCCCCGTACCCGGCCCGACGGCCGGCACCAAGGACGGGGTGCCCGCGTAGGCCACCCCTCACGGAGCCGGCCGGGCAGGGCTCGCCCCCACGGTGCCCCACCCGGTCGGCCCCACCCCCGAACGCCGCGCCCCGACAACCCCCGAGAGCCCCCCGAGAGGGGCAAGTCCGGCGAAGGTGGCGGAATCGGCCGACACATCGCCAGGGGGGCGGTTTTCGGCCGGCGGGTCCGTAAGTCGTCCGCTCCAAAAGGTACTTCCCTCCGGGGCCGGAGGTCTGACATCTTGCGTCCACCACTCGTTTCGTACGACCCGGTAGGGGCCACCAGCCCATGTCGGGTCATCGGAGGACGCATTGATACCCCACATATCCAGCCGACCTCGACGTGCCATGGTGCTGGCCGCCGCTCTCGGCGCCGCCCTCACCTTCGGCGCTCCCACCGCGCTCGCCGGCACCGATCCCGTCTCCCCGTCCGGCTCCGCCTCCGCCCCGGCGGCCGCGGCAGCGCCCCAGGCCGCGGCCCCGACTTCCCAGAGTGCGACCTGGGTTGCCGGCACCCGTGCCTACTTCGTGATCACCACGCCCGGTGACACCTCGGCGGTCCGTGCCGCCGTCGCCGCCAACGGCGGCTCCGTCTTCGCGTCCTACGACGCGATCGGCGTGATCGTCGCCCACTCGGCCTCCGGCACGTTCGCCGCCACCATGCGCGGCGTCAGCGGCGTCCAGCAGGTCGGCGCCACCCGCACCTCGGACGTGCCGGCGGACGCCTACAACCCGGCACTGCCCGCCAACCCGGCGCAGTCCACCACCCCGGCCGGCGAGCCGGTCCGCGCCGACATGACCCAGATCAAGGCCGACCAGGCCTGGGCCGTGACCACCGGCTCCGCCACCGTCAAGGTCGGCATCCTGGACACCGGTGTCGACGACCAGCACCAGGACCTGGCGCCGAACTTCAACGCGGCGGACTCCGCCTCCTGCGCCTACGGCAAGGCGGACACCCGCGCCGGCGCCTGGCGGGACGTCGGCACCCACGGCACGCACGTGGCCGGCACGGTGGCGGCCGCCAAGAACGGCAAGGGCGTCATCGGCGTCGCCCCGAGCGTGAAGATCTCCTCGGTGCGCATCGCGGAGCCCGGCTCCTCGCTCTTCTTCGCCGAGAACACCGTCTGCGGCTTCATGTGGGCCGGTGACCACGGCTTCAAGGTCACCAACAACAGCTACTACACCGACCCGTGGCAGTTCAACTGCCCGGACAACGCCGACCAGGCCGCGATCATCGAGGGCGTCAAGCGCGCCCAGGAGTACGCGGAGGCCAAGGGCTCGCTCCAGGTCGCGGCGGCCGGCAACTCCAACCTGGACCTGGCCAACAAGACCACCGACACCGAGAGCCCGAACGACTCGACCCCGGTCACCCGCACCATCACCAACGCCTGCCTGGACATCCCGACCGAACTCCCGGGCGTGGTCACGGTCTCGGCGATGGGCACCACCGCGAAGGCCTCGTACTCCAACTACGGCCTGAACGTCGTCGACGTCACGGCTCCCGGCGGCGACGCGACCGGCATCTACAGCACCCTGCCGGGCGGCAAGTACGGCAGCATGAGCGGTACCTCGATGGCCTCTCCGCACGTGGCCGGTGTGGCCGCGCTGCTGGCGAGCACCAACCCGGGCATCACCCCGGCGCAGCTGCGCGACAAGCTGGCCGTCCAGGCCAACGACGTGGCCTGCCCGTCGGACAGCCGGTGCAAGGGCACCACGGCGAAGAACGGCTTCTTCGGCGAGGGCCAGGTCGACGCGCTGAAGGCCGTCGGCAGCACCCCGCCGCCCGGCAAGTACTTCGAGAACCTCGGTGACGTCGCCATCGGCGACAACACCACCGTGGAGAGCGCGATCACCGTCAGCGGGGTGACCGGCAACGCGCCGGCGACCCTGAAGGTGGGCGTGAACGTCGTGCACACCTACATCGGTGACCTGAAGGTCGACCTCATCGCCCCGGACGGCTCCGTCTACACGGTCCACAACCGGGCGGGCGGCAGCGCGGACAACATCAACCAGACCTACACGGTCAACGCCTCCTCCGAGGTGGCGAACGGCACCTGGAAGCTGCGCGTGAACGACAACGCGGGCGGCGACACGGGCAAGATCGACTCCTGGAACCTGACCTTCTAGGACCGACAGGACCGACAGGACCGACAGCACCACCGGGGCCCTCGGGGAGTGGTAGCACCGCTCCCCGGGGGCCCTATCGCCTCGTCCGCAGCACGCAGTCCCCGCAGAATCCGCCGCCCGGCACCCGGTAGTACAGGCAGCAGCTGCGCCGTACGAAGGCCACCCCGAGCCCCTCCTCGTGGACGAAGGTGCCGGTGCCCGCGAGGGGTCCGCCCTCGGACAGCAGATCGGCCGCCAGGGTCACGGCCCGCTCGGCGGGGAACCGGTCGAGCAGCACGCGCAGGGCTCCGACCACGGCCGAGGCGGCGTTGCCGCGCAGGACCCGCGGGGAGACCCCGTACCCGGCGCCGAGCCGCGTCTCCAGGACGGCCAGGTTCCCGAGGACGCTCGCCCCGAGGGCCTCGGCGGGCAGCCCCGGTCCGGGGTCGGGGAGCCACAGCTCCAGCGAGCCCGCCTCGGACAGCCGCCACCGGACGCGGTCGACGGCCAGGTCCGGGACCCGGTCGGCGAGGGCCGCGCAGCCCAGGCCCAGCGACCACAGCCGCGCCGCGATCCCGAACTGCGCGGTCGAGGCGGCGACCCGGTCGGGCCCGCTGCCGATGCGCCGCCCCACCTCGGCGACGTAGGACGCGATCCCCTCCCCGTAGAGCGCGTCCAGCGGCCGATAGCCCGGACCGGGTTCGTCGGGGCCGTACGCCGCGCCGAAGAAGCCCCCGACGGCGCTCAGCCGGCGCAGCGCCCCGCCCACGCCCTCCCTCACGAAATCCATACCGGGATGATCCCAGGCACCCCCTGACGCCCCCGGAGCGGGGGCCGGCCGCCGGCGACGCGCCCGGACGGCTCAGGGGCGACGGGGAACTACGGGATCGCCGCGTGGAGCGCCGGCGAGCCGCGTGGTCTCGCGTCCGACGTACGCCGGCCGGGCGAGCGCGTCGTCCGGGAAGACGAACGGCCGGCTCTTCGTCCGGTCGGCGCCGATCTCTCCACATCGTCGCAGGTCAGAGCGCTGCGTCTCGTCACCGGCGGCGGCCGGGACCGTCGCTCCGGGCACCTGTGTCGAGCGGTTGAACGGATGTCCGTGGATCAGGATTGCGGGTGTGTCGTGGCGGGGACCAAAGTCATCAAAAAACGTGTCCGCGCCATTGCCGAATTGGGGGTTCATGAGAGGAGATTAAGGGGCTACATTGAGCCACTCGCGTTCACCTGACAGCCCGTTGCCTTTCACCCGCGTTTTGCGCGGGGGGTGACGTCAGGAGCGCAGACTGTGCAACCACCCCACCGCCCAGAAAGACCGAAGGCTCCGTGCCCGTACCCGTACTCCTCGCCGGCCGCTCTGTGCGGCTCGAGCCCCTCGCCCCCCACCACACCGAGGCCTTGGCCATGGCCGGGGCCGAGGATCGTACGACTTACGCCTTCACGCCCGTTCCGCACGGGCTGCAGGCGTCCCACGAGTACATCGACCGCGCCGTCGCGGATCAGGCGGCCGGTCGATCGCTAGCGTTCGCCGTGGTCAGAGCCACTGACGGGCAGGTCGTAGGTTCGACCCGGTTCCTGGATCTCGACTATTGGCAGGGTCCGCTGGTGTGGCCCGCCGTGCCGGGGGTGCCCTTCGGGGATCCGGCGACGGCGATTCCCGATGCCGCCGAGATCGGGAACACCTGGTTGTCCCCGAGCGCGCAGGGCACCGGCATCAACACCGAGGCCAAGCTGCTCATGCTCCGGCACGCCTTCGAGACCTGGGGCGTCCGCCGCATCTCGCTGCGCGCCGACGCCCGCAACCTGCGCTCCCGGGCCGCGATGGAACGTCTCGGCTTCACCTGCGAAGGGGTCCGCCGGGCCCACTCCAGGGGGCTGGACGGGGCGGTGCGCAGTACGGCCTTCTACTCGGTGCTCGACGAGGAGTGGCCCACCGTGCGCTCCCTGATCGAACTGCGGCTCTCGGCCGCCGCTCCCCGCAAGCGGCGACGCAAGACGCTGATTCCGGCGTAACGGTCCTTCGCCCGCGCCCCAAGGCCTTCCTCGCCCTGTTCCGTCGCGTTCCGTAGCGCTCCGTCGCGTTCGGACACGTCAGTCGAGTCGGACACGTCAGTCGAGGAAGGCCGGGGCGAGGGCCGAGGGCATCAGCCGCTTCGGGACGCCTCCGCCGTCGGCGGGCAGGGCGTACAGGTCGGCCCCGAAATCCCCGGGCAGGGAGTAGACGACGGTCCGGTCGTCGCTCCACACCACCTGGTCGTCGACGCTGCGCTCCTCCGCGAGCGGCGTTTCCCGCATCGAGGCCAGGTCCAGGGCGAACAGGCGCCACGGTGCCTCCGCGGGCAGGCCGGGCAC
Source organism: Streptomyces sp. RerS4 (assembly GCF_023515955.1). GTDB lineage: Bacteria > Actinomycetota > Actinomycetes > Streptomycetales > Streptomycetaceae > Streptomyces. The sequence goes on along the minus strand of NZ_CP097322.1, from coordinate 6,738,529 downwards.
GCGCTTCTTGAACACCAGCCGGGTGCCGTCGGGCGAGAGCGAGGGGCATTCGAGGTTCTCGCGCAGCGTGGTCACGGTGCGCTCGACCACATCGCCGCGGACCAGGTGGGTCTTGCCGTCGGTGGCGAGGGTCGCGTAGAAGGTCCGCTCGTCGGCGGCGAAGGTGACCCCCCAGAAGTTCACGTCGGCGTTGCGGTACTCCTTGCCGTCCTTGCGGATGGCGAAGTCCTCCAGCGAGGCGTCGAGCCGCCCGGTGCGCAGGTCGAGGATCGAGGTCCGGGTGGAGAAGTTCGTCCCGGCGTACGAGTCCCCGCCGACGAACACCGTCCAGGCGGCGAGCCGGCCGCCGGGCGAGACCCGGGCACGGGTGGGGATCCCGGCGAGGGGGTGGGAGGACCGTTCCTCCAGGTGCGCGTCGAGGACGACGGCCCGGTGGCTCTCCGCGACCCCGCCGCGGTCGGCCCGTAGGCAGATCCCGGTGCCGGCGGCGGAGTGGAAGCGCAGGCAGTTCACCCCGGAGGCGGTACGGGGGCCCTCGGGTACGTCGGCCGCGACGGTGGCGAGCTCGTCGCGGTGCGGGCCCCAGGCCATGTTGCGGAACACGATCCGGCGACCGCCGTCACCCGGGGCCAGCGCGACCTCGCCCCGGGTGACGCGCGGGCCGCCGTCCTGTGCCCGGTCCTTCTCGGCGGCCCGCGAGGAGGCCCGCAGGACGGCGAACACCCCGACCGCCCCGAGCAGGACGACGGCCGTGGCCAGGATCAGGATGCGGCGCCGGAGGGTCACGGTGGCTTCGTCCTCTCTCGGGGCGGGGCGGGCGCACCATACCCAGGGAGGCCTGCGGGGGCCAGAGTTGGGCCCCGAACGGCTGGGCGACGACGCCGATCCACCGGGTCCCGGGTCATGCGCGCCCCAGCGGAATCCCAAGAGAATCAAAAATTGGGAACCCGAAGGGCTTTTCGTCCATCATTCGAACGGAAAGCAGTCCACCGCCCGTGACGGGGCAGCAACCGCCGGAGAGCCACCGCACATGTCTCACTCACCCGAAGGGCAGTACCAGCCGCCGCGCCGGCCGGAAGGGCAGTACCCGCAGCGACCGCCGCAGGGCCGCCCGCCGTACGCACCCCAGGGCCAGCCGCCGCCCCCGCCGCCGGGCCCCTACGGGCAGCAGGCCACGCAGCGGCAGCCACGTTTCGAACAGCCGCAGTACGACCAGTACGGGCAGGAGCCGTACGAGCCCTACGACGCGTACGAGCAGGAGCCGCCGCGTCGCAAGTCCAAGGTCAAGCGCTGGCTGATAGCGGGCGGCACCGTACTGGCGCTCGCCGGCGCCGCGGCGCTCGTGATGAACCACTTCGAGATCCCGCCGTTCACCGACAAGGGCAAGGCCGTGTCCTTCGGGCCCGCGCCGGACGGCAAGAACGAGGCCGCGAAGCCGGCGGCAAGCTCGAAGATGCAGATGCCGACCGGCCCGAAGACGGACTTCAAGAACACCTCGACGTTGAGCGACGGCACGCAGATCGGCGTCGCCACCATCACGGGCAAGAAGTCCGGCTTCACCGGCAAGGTGTGGGTGTGGGCGCCCAAGGAGTACAACGACCCGAAGTACGCCAAGAGCGGGTTCCCGGTCATGATCGCCCTGCCCGGCGGCGCCGGATTCCCGAACAACTACTGGATGGGCACCGACCTGGGCCTCCAGTCGAGCATCAGCAAGTGGGCCGCCGAGGGCAAGGGCAAGCCCTTCCTCCTCGCCATGCCCGTGCTGAACCCCGGCCCGGACGACAAGGGCGTCTACTGGGACGGCTCGGACATCCCCGACCAGCCCAAGATGGGCACCTGGCTCACCGAGGACGTCCCGGACCTGATGCGGGAGAACTTCCGCACCGTCAAGTCCCGTGACGGCTGGGCCTTCATGGGCTCCTCCACCGGCGGCTTCGCGGGCCTCAAGGCCGTGCTGAAGCACCCGGACAAGTTCAAGGCCGTGATCGCCTCGGGCCCGGACATCGTCCCGGACTCCTCCCTGTGGAAGGGCCACGACAAGGAGAAGGCCGAGAACAACCCGGAGCTGCTCGCCAAGCAGCTCATCGACAAGAAGGGCCCGGACGTCTACCTGGCCTTCCAGGTCGGTGACAACGAGAACAACAAGAAGACGCTCCCGGACGTGCAGAAGTTCGTCCAGACCTTCACCAAGGGCCCGATCCACACGAGCCTGAGGGTGATCCCGGGCGGCCAGCACAACGCCAAGACCTACGTGCCGAACATGGGTGAGGGACCGATCCAGTTCATCAGCAAGGTCATGGAAGGACCCGTGGAGTAGCGACCACGGGAAGCTCCCGCTCCGACCCGAGCGCCTCCCCCTGCTCCGGCCCGCCGAACACCTTCGGCGGGCCGTTGCCGTCCCAGGGCGCCCAGCCCGGGTCGCCGACGGTGGCGAAGCGCACCCAGGCGGCGTGCATCTCGTCGGCGAGGTGCTGCGGGGCGTCGGGCCCGGCGAGCCAGGACGACTCCGGCACGCCGAGGGTGTCGAAGACGAAGCCCAGTTCCAGGGCGTGGCAGGCGCCGAGGCCCGGTACGCCGCTGGGCCAGCGGAACTCGTAGAGGTGGCTCGGCGCCGTCCGGCGGGCCCCGGCGAGGCGGCGCAGCGGATCGCGCAACAGCCGGTCGGTGAGGAGGTGTCCGGCGAGGTCGGCGGGTCCGAGGTCGGGCAGGGCGGTGCGCAGGGCCCGTACGGCGGCCCTGTCCTTGCCGCTGCGGGCGCGGGCCAGTGCCACGGCCAGCGGGCCGAGCCGGTCCAGTGTCCGCATGCCCCCGGTGGGAGCGAGCCACAGCCGGTGCTCCTGGGAGGTCCATCCGACCAGGAGCGCCGCCTCGGACGCGGTGGCCGCCTCCAGGGGGTCGACGGGCAGCGTGTCGGGGTCGACGACCAGGCCGAAGGCGGCGCCGCCGAGGACCGGGGAGGAACGGCGCAGCACCGCCGCCTGGGCGGTGAGCAGCGCCGACGGTCCGGCCGCCGCGAAGGCGGCGGCGGTGGCGGGCACCTTGAGCAGCGAGGCCATGCGCCGCACCATGGTCCGCACCCGGTCGCGGGGCAGCGCCTCGGGGGCGCCGCTCTGCAGGACGGCCCGGCGGAAGAGGCCCCGCGCGCGGGGTGCGGCCAGCAGGGCGCCGATGCTGATGGCGCCGGCGGACTCGCCGAAGACGGTGACCCGTCCGGGGTCGCCGCCGAAGCCCGCGATGTTGTCGCGGACCCATTCCAGGGCGGCGATCTGGTCGAGCAGGCCCCGGTTGGCGGGGGCGTCGGGGAAGAGCCCGTAGCCGAGGACCCCGAGCCGGAAGTTGATCGAGACGAGCACGACCCCGTCGCGAGCGAAGGCCGAGCCGTCGTAGACGGGCACGGCGGAGGAGCCGCGGGTGTGGGCGCCCCCGTGGATCCACACCATGACGGGCAGGCGGGCCGCGGGGTCCGGGTCCGGGGTCCACACGTTGAGGTTGAGGCAGTCGTCGCCCTCGATCACCGGATCGGACAGCAGCGCGGCGAAGGTGTCCGGGTAGGGGACCTTGGGCGCGGTGGCGCCGAACGCGCCGGCATCGCGTACGCCGTCCCAGGGGTCCGGCGGCGCGGGCGCCGCGAAGAGGCGGACGCCGACGGGCGGGGCGGCGTAGGGGATGCCCCGGAACACGGCGGTCCCGCCGCTGCCCCACCGGCCTTCCACCGTGCCGTACCGGGTACCGGCCCGGGGGCGGTCGCCGCCCGCTGCGCTCATACGTGTGCTCCTGGGTCCGAGGCGGTCGTACGGGGCGGGCCGCGTGCGGAACGGCCGCTTCGAGGGCACGTTCGCACAGCCGTCCCACGGGTGACAAGGCGTGACCCGCGCCGGGGCGGGCCGGGTTGGACCGGGCATGCGAGCCACTCTCCTCTCCCACGCCGTACCGCGCGCGCTGCGCGGCCTGTCCGTCCTCGTGCTGGCGGCCGGCGCCGTCGGCGCTGCGGGCGCCGACCGGGCCGCCGGGCCCGACTTCCAGTACGTCGGCCAGGACGACAAGGTCCACGGCCTGGCCTCCCCGAAGGGCTGCGTCGAGGCCGAAGGGGGCGGTACCCGGGCCGTCACCAACCGCACCCGGGCCACCGCCACCCTCTACCGCGAGCCGCGCTGCGCGGGCCCGGCCGTCGCGGTTCTGCCGCCGGGGACCGTCACCCAGGTGCGGCCGTACTTCGCCTCCGTGCGGTTCTCCGTCACCGGGTAGGCCCACGGGCCGTGACCACTCGGCGATCTCCGCGTTGTATGCCATGTCAAATGCCGCACAGATTGCGGCGCCCACATCTCAGGAGGAGATCTTGATGTCGCGTATCGCGAAGGCATTCGTCATCACCGCTGCCGCCGGTAGCGCCCTGGCGGCCGGCGCGGGTCTGGCGGCTGCCGATGCCGGAGCGCACGGTGCGGCGGTCGGCTCCCCCGGTGTCCTCTCGGGCAACCTGGTCCAGGTTCCGGTCCACGTCCCGGTCAACGTCTGCGGCAACACCGTCAACGTGATCGCGCTGCTGAACCCGGCGTTCGGCAACACCTGCGTCAACGCGTCCGGCGGTGGCGGCGAGCACCACACCGAGGGCTACGGCGGCTGATCGTCCGCCCGCCTGTCCGGTCCCGGGGCCCCCGCCATGTGGCGGGGGCCCTTCCGCATGCGGGCGGATGGCCGCACGCGGGATGCTATTCGTAGCGGTAGACGCCCTGGTGGCCGAGCATCTCGCGGGGGGTGACGCCCCACGGGGGCATCGGCTCGTCGAGGGCGATCACCCGGCCGCGCTGGAGGTCGCCGTAGGCGAGGGGCGCGGCGGGCAGGTAGCCGGAGCGGGGGTGCCGCTGCTGCCAGCGGTCCCAGACGAGGTCGACGAAGGCGTGGTGCAGCCAGAACGCCGGGTCGTTGGGGGCGGTGCCGCCCGTCATGTGGCCGCCGATCCACTGGTGGACCTTGTTGTGGTTGCGCCACCGCTCGCTCTTGGGCGCGGCCCAGCCCTCCAGCCGGTTGCGGAAGCCTCCGGCGGTGGCGGTGGAGTCCCAGGGCGAGGTGTCGTAGACGGGCTCGTCGAGCGCCCATTGGAGTTCGGCGGCGGTGGGCAGGGTGATCGGGTTCGCGGGGCGGCCCAGGTTGCGGGTGAGGAAGCGGGCCTCGGACACGCCGACGGTGATGGTCCAGTTTCCGTTGTCGTGGGCGAAGGGGCCGGTCATCACCTTGCGGTCGCTCGCGCGGCCGGTGCCGCCGAGGAAGTCCTCGGCCCACAGGGAGGAGGCGGGGCTGCGGTCGGTGGTCCAGTCCCAGTACGGGATGGACACGCCGGGGTCGAGGGCCCGCAGTTCCTTCTCGAACTCCAGCAGGTAGCGCCGGTGCCAGGGGAAGAACGACGGGGACATGTGCCCGACGCGCAGCTTGCGGTCCTTGTCGGGGACGAAGTACCGGTCGTGGGTGCGCACGAAGGTGTCGTAGGTGCCGTTGCGTTTGAGTTCCAGGACGGCGGCCGTGAAGCGCTTCTTCTGGGCGCTCGTCAGGTCCCTCTGGTTCTTGCGGGTGTACACGTCGGGCTCCTCGCCGTTCCGTTCCCGCCGGCCGGTCGGCCGGTCGGTCAGCCGTGGTGGGGGGCCGCGAGGGCCAGGGGGGTGGTGCCGAGTTCGTCGACGGCGGCGCGGGCCAGTTCCAGGGGGGTGGCATAGGACTCGAAGTGGTTGATCCCGCTCAGGTAGCTGCCGTCCGCGCGGCGCATGACGTGCAGGGGCCGGCCGTCGATGTGGACCGCCGCCGAGGCGAGGTCGACGCTGATGTGGCGGCCGCGGTACGTCTCCTCCGCGAGCGGGGCCGGGGTGAGCGTCTGCCGGGGCCGCCGGGCGCGCAGGAGGGGGCCCAGGGCGGCGGCGGTGCCGGCGAGCACGGCCGCGGTGAGGGCCGTACGCAGGACGGCGCGACGGGTCGGTGGTGCGACGACGGATGCGGATACGGCGTCCATACGGTCTCCCTCGCTCGGCGGTCCGCGCTACGCGGTCTAACGCGGGGCGCGGGGGCGAGGTCACCTCTACGGCGCGAGGTGCTTGGGAAGGCGGGGGCGCGGCGGCTCATGCAAGGCGCCGCACCCCCTGGGGCCTACGGGGCCGGGAGTTCCGCGAAGTCCGCGACCAGCCCGCGGTGGTGGCCGGCTGTGCCGAGGGCGAGGGAGTCGGCCTTGGCGCGCTTGAGGTAGAGGTGCGCGGGGTGCTCCCAGGTCATGCCGATGCCGCCGTGGAGCTGTACGCACTCCTCGGCCGCGCGGACGGCGACGCCCGAGCAGTGGGCCTGCGCGACGGCGACGGTGAGCGGGGCGTCGGCGGCGCCCGTCGCGAGGGCGTCGGCCGCCGCGCGGGCCGCGGCGCGCGCGGAGGCGACGTCCAGCCAGAGGCGGGCCAGCCGGTGCTTGAGGGCTTGGAAGGAGCCGACGGGGCGGTTGAACTGGTGGCGGGCCCGCAGGTGGGTGACGGTCTCGGTGAGGCACCACTCGGCGATGCCGAGCTGTTCGGAGGCGAGCAGTCCGGCCGCGCCGATCAGGGCTCCGGCGAGGGCGGCGCGGGCGGTGGCGGCGTCCGCGAGCCGGGTGCCGGGGGCCGCGTCGAGGGTGACGGTGGCCAACGGGCGGGTCAGGTCGAGCGGGACGGCCGCCGTCAGGGTGGCGGAGGCGGCGGGGACGACGTGCAGTCCGGTGTCGGCGAGGACCAGCAGGACGTCGGCGGCCGCCGCGTCGGCGACGGAGGTGAGGGTGCCGGTCAGCCGTCCGCCGCCGACGTCGTGGACGGGCCGCGGCAGGGGCGCGCCCGGGGCCAGGGTGAGGGGGACGGCGGGGACGCACGTACGTCGACCGCCGGCGATTTCCCGCAGCAGCGCGGCCACGTCGGGGCTCTCGGTGTCGCAGCCGAGCAGGATCTCGACGGCCAGGACGGAGCCCGTCAGGTACGGGACGGGGGCCACGGCGCGGCCCAGTTCCTCCAGGACCACGGCGGCCTCGCGGTGGCCGGCGCCCGCGCCGCCGAGCTTCTCGGGGACGAGGAGCCCGGCGGCCCCGATGTCGGCGCCGAGGGTGCGCGACAGGGCCGGGTCGTACGGGTCGCCGGTCTCGGCGCGGGCGAGGACGCTCGCGGGGTCGCAGCGATCGGCGAGCAGGGACCGTACGGCGGAGCGCAGTTCCTCCTCGGTCTCGGAGTAGAGCAGGTCGACCGTCGATGCCGTCATCGCAGGAGGTCCTTCCACGGGGTGTCCTTGTCGTCGCGCGGTTCGGTGGGCAGGCCGAGGACGCGTTCGGCGACGATGTTGAGGAGGATCTCGCTGGTTCCGCCCTCGATGCTGTTGCCCTTGGCGCGCAGGTAGCGGTATCCGGCGTCGCGGCCGGTGAAGTCGACGATCTCCGGCCGGCGCAGGGTCCAGTCCTCGTACAACAGGCCCTCCTCGGCGAGGAGTTCGACTTCCAGGGCGCTGATCTCCTGGTTCAGGCGGGCGAAGGTCAGTTTCATGCCGCTGCCCTCGGGACCGGGCCGGCCGGCGGCGAGTTGTTGGCGCAGGCGCTCGCCCGTGAGGCGGGCCACCTCGGCCTCGACCCACAGCTCCAGCAGGCGCTGGTGCAGGGCGTGGGTTCGCAGTGCGGGGCGTTCGCGCCAGGTGGCGGCGACGGGGGCGATCATGCCGCCTTCGCGGGGGACGCGCATGCCGCCGATCGCGACGCGCTCGTTCATCAGGGTCGTACGGGCCACGGCCCAGCCCTGGCCGACGGCACCGAGGCGGTGGGTGTCGGGGATGCGGACGCCGGTGAGGAAGACCTCGTTGAACTCGGCCTCGCCGGTGATCTGGCGCAGCGGCCGGACCTCGACGCCGGGGGCGTGCATGTCGCAGAGGAAGTAGGTGATGCCCTGGTGCTTGGGCAGGGTGGGGTCGGTGCGGGCGATGAGGATGGCCCAGCGGGCGGTGTGGGCGCTGGACGTCCACACCTTCTGCCCGTCGACCACCCAGTCGCCGCCTTCCTCGTCGCGGACGGCTCGGGTGGCGAGCGCGGCGAGGTCGGATCCGGCGCCGGGTTCGCTGAAGAGCTGGCACCAGACCTCCTCCCCCAGCCACAGGGGGCGCAGGAAGCGCCGCTTCTGCTCGTCGGTGCCGTAGGCGAGGATCGTCGGCGCGGCCATGCCGAGGCCGATGCCGATCCGGCGCGGGTCGTTGTCCGGGGCTCCGGCGGCTTCCAGTTCGGCGTCCACGACGGCCTGGAGGGCCCGGGGGGCGTCGAGGCCGCCGAGGCCCTCGGGGAAGTGCACCCAGGCCAGTCCGGCGTCGAAGCGGGCCCGCAGGAAGTCGGCGCGGGGTGTGGTGGCCGGCGGGTGGGCGGCGAGGAGGTCCCGTACACGGGCGAGGAGGTGCTCGGCGGTCATCACGGTCGCGGTCATCGGGAGACCTCTCCGTCCCGGGGCACGATCAGGACGATCCGGCCGGTGGTGGTGCCGTCGGCGAGGCGCTGGACGGCGTCGGCGACGGCGGGGAGCGCGACGGTCTCGCTGACGAGGGGTTTGATGGCGCCTTCGGCGGCGAGGCGGGTGAGTTCGGTGTGGCAGGCGGCGATCGAGGCCGGGTCCTTGGTCGCGTAGAGCCCCCAGTGCAGGCCGAGGATCGAGTAGTTCTTGACGAGGGCGTGGTTGAGGGCGGGGGTGGGGACGGTGCCGCTCGCGAAGCCGACGACGACGATCCGGCCCTCGAAGGCCACGCACTTGGCGGAGGCGGTGTACGAGTCCCCGCCGACGGGGTCGTACACCACGTCGGCCCCGCGGCCGCCGGTGAACTCCTTCACCCGGGCGACGACGTCCTCGGTCGTACGGTCGATCACCAGGTCGCAGCCGAGTTCCTCGGCGGTGCGCGCCTTGGCCTTGCCGCCGACGACTCCGATGACGGTGGCGCCCGCGGCCTTGCCGAGTTGGACGGCGGCGCTGCCGACCCCGCCGGCGGCGGCGTGCACGAGGAGGGTCTCGCCGGCCTGGAGGCGGGCCCGGCGGTGCAGGCCGAACCAGCCGGTCTGGTAGCCGATGTGCAGGGCGGCGGCCTCGGCGTCGTCGAGGGAGTCGGGGGCCGGGAGCAGGGCCCGCCGGGGTGCGACCACGTATTCGGCGAAGCCGCCGTGGGGCAGGCTCGGGTTGGCGATGACGCGGCGGCCGTCGTCGGTCAGGCCGCAGATCTCGACGCCGGGGGTGAAGGGCAGGGGCGGGCGGATCTGGTACTGGCCCCGGACGAGGAGCGCGTCGGGGAAGTTGAGGTTCGCCGCGAGGACCTTGAGCCTCACCTCGCCCTCGCCGGGCACCGGTTCGGGGATCTCCTCCAGGCGCATGGCCTCTCGGGGTTCGCCGGGGGTGTGTACTCGCCATGCCTGCATCCGGGGCCTCCAGCCGCCGTCGAGGGACCACGCTCAGCGGCATACTAAGCGGTCGCTTGTCACCTTGGGAACCGTTCGCACCCCGACCGGCACCAAAAACATCCCGCCTCGATCCGGCCACTTCCGCCCCACGTGGGGCAACATGTGTCGTGCACGTGTCATGACTTAACGGGGAACAGCACCTGTCCAGGGGGGACCACCACATGAGAAGAAGCATGTCCGCGGCCGGAGCCGCCGTTGTTCTGACGGGCCTGATCACCGCGGCGGGCCCGGCCGTGGCCGCGCCGGCGACCTGCGCGCCGAAGATCCAGGTGCTCGGCACGGTGGGGGACGAGTCGTACGTCCGCGACGGACGGCGCAGCCAGGGGGTGCTCGACTTCGGCGCGGGCGACCTCGCCGTCGGCGTCTCCGGGTACAAGCCGGTCTACTGGACCGGCACGACCGTCCACCGGGTTCCGCTGACCGATCCGAACACCACCGGCGAGGTGCTCGCCGTCAACGCGCACGGCCTGATGGTGGGTCTCCTCCACCCCTCGACGGGCGGCTCGTCCCTGTTCACCTACCAGGCGGGCGCCGCGGCGATCACCCCGCTGCCGGACGGCGACGGCGGCAACGACCTGGAGGCCGACGTCAACGACGCCGGATACGTGGTCTCGTACGCGCGCGGCGGGGGCGGCGCCGTCTGGAAGGACGGGCAGAAGGTGCGCCAACTGCCGCTGCCGGCCGACGCCGGACCGGGTAGCCGGATCAGGATGGTCACCGGCATCAACAACCGGGGCGACATCCTCGGCATGGCGGAACAGGACTACGAGGTCCCCGAGACCGGCGAGCACCTGGAGGGCACCCGTCCCGTGCTGTGGCCGGGAGACGGCGGCCCGGCCCGGCTGCTGGCCGCCAGCGGGAACGACAGCTATGTCCAGGACCTCGACGAGAGCGGCCGGATCGTCGGCTACGACTGGGCCGGCCCGTGGTCCGAGTACAAGCCGTGGGCGTGGACGTCCACCGGCCCCGGTACGTCTCCGGGCGCGCTGAGCACGCACCCGTACGGCACGTTCGAGGCGATCAGCCCGACGACGAACGTCAGCGTCGGCACCGCCAAGTTCCACCCGGACCAGCTGACCCTGCCGGACCAGGCGCAGCTGTGGGCCGGCTCCGGCCCGGTCAAGGCGCTGCCGCGGCTCGCCGCGGGCCAGGCGAGCATGGCCGAGGCGGTCTCGGACGGCGACCGCGTCGGCGGGGCGGCCGTGAACGCGAAGGGCAAGCTCAAGCCGGTGATCTGGACCTGCGCGACGAAGCAGGCCTACCACCCGGGAAGCTGACCCGCCCCGGATCCCGGCGGACCGGGTCCGCCCAGGGCATGGTGATCCGAGCGTCCGCACGCTATCGATGGACGCATGGAGAACCCCTCGCGCGGGCTGCCCGCGCCGCCCCCGCTCGGCGCCGCCGCGCTGCCCTCCGGCACGTACGACGGGCAGGTGGTCCTCGTGACCGGCGGCGGCACCGGGCTGGGCAAGGCCATCGCCACCGAGTTCGCCCGGCTCGGCGCGGGCGTGGTGATCGCGGGCCGTCGTAAGGAACAACTGAAGGCGACCTGTGCGGAGTTGGCGGCGGTGCCGGGCGCGGGCCCGGTGACCGCCGCCGTCTGCGACATCCGCGACCCGGAGCGGGTCGCCGAGGTCTTCGACGCCGCCGAGGCCGCGCTCGGACCGCCCGACGTCCTGGTGAACAACGCGGCGGCCAACTTCCCCTGCCCGGCGGAGGACCTCTCCCCCAACGCCTGGCGGGCCGTCGTGGACACCACGCTCACGGGCACCTGGTTCGCCACCCGCGAGTTCGGCCGCCGCCACCTCGCCGCCGGCACGCCGGGGTCGATCGTGAGCGTCGGCGCCTCGTACGCCTGGACCGGCGGCCCCGGCTTCGCCCACAGCGCCGCCGCGAAGGCCGGCGTGAAGAACCTGGTGGAGACGCTCGCCGTCGAGTGGGGCCCGTACGGCATCCAGATCAACGGGCTGGTGCCGGGCTTGTTCCCGCACGCCGACATGACCGAGGACATCCGCGGCGGCCTGACGCGGGCCGCGCCCGAGGGCCACGCCGCCCGACAGCCCGCGCTGCGGGTGGGCGTACCGCGCGAGCTGGGCTGGGCCGCGACCTTCCTGGCCTCCCCGTACGCCCGGTTCGTCACCGGCCACACGCTGGTGGTCGACGGCGCGAACTGGCAACGCCGCTCCCTGGTCCAGCCGGAGGTGGTCCCGGTGCGCGAACAACTGGGCCGCGCCCCGTTCGCCCTTCCGCCCGGTCCGTGACCGAGGGGGCTCAGGCTCCTCGGAAGTGGGGGGTCCTGCGGGCGGCCTGGGCGGCGTATCCCTCGCGGGAGTCCTCGGAGGTGAGGGTGAGAGCGGCGGTCATGGCGACGCCGTCGAGGGCGGCGGGCAGGGCGGCGTCGGCGTAGGAGTCGACGGCCCGCTTGATGCCCTGCACGGCGAGCGGGGCGTTCGCCGCGATCTCGGCCGCGAGGGCGCGGGCGGTGGCGTCCAGCTCGGCGGCGGGGACGCGCAGTTGGACGAGGTTCAGCCGCTCGGCGGTGGCGGCGTCGATCCTGCGGCCCGTCAGCGCCAGCAGCTTGGCCCAGCCGGCACCCGCCTCGCGCGCGACGCGCAGGTCCCCGCCGGCGTCGACGGCCACGCCGAGGCGGGCCTCGGGCAGGGCGAACAGCGCGTCGTCGGCGGCCACACGGATGTCCGCCATGAGGGCCAGTTCGAAGCCGAAGCCGAGGCAGTGGCCCTGGACGGCGGCGACGACCGGCTGGGGCAGCCCGGAGAACACGGCGAAGCGTTCGTGGACCCAGCGGATGCCCTCGTAGTAGTCGCGCGTCCGTTGCGCGGCGCTCGCGCCGGTGATGGCCCCGCCGGGGGCCGTCACGTCGATGCCCGCGCAGAAGGCCCGGCCCTCCGCGCGCAGCAGGACCACGCGCGCGGAGGGGTCGAAGCGGATCCGGTCGGCCAGCAGGCCCAGCTGGCGGGTGGACTCCCAGCTCCAGCCGTTGAGCTTCTCGGGGCGGCACAGGGTGAGGACGGCGATCCCGTCCGCGACCTCCAGGCGCAGGCGTTCCTCGCCTTCGCCGATCTCGTTCGAGATCGTGTCGATCACGCCCCGCTCCCTCCCCCGGACCACCCTTGCCGGCTGACGGTTCGTCAGCTTAGGGGTGTCCGGTCAGCGGGGGAAGACCTCGAACGGTACGGCCGGACGGCCGCCGAAGCGGGCCGCCGCCTGTTGGACGTTGCCCGTCAGGAAGGCCCGTACGTACTCCTCGGGATCCTGGTCGGTCAGTACCTCGATGTAGGCCTTGTGCTCCAGCAGGGACTTCACCGAGCGCTCCAGGCCGGGCCCGGCGTCGGCCGCGTGGGTGGGGGTGGCGGAGCCCGCCACCGCGACCCAGCGCACCCCGTTCCAGGGTTCGAGGCCCTGCTCGGCGAGGAGTTCCGGGAAAATCCACCGGTTGCCGGCGTCGGCCGCCGCGTCCAGGGTGGCCCGGCCGACGGCACGGTGATCGGGGGTGTTCCAGTAGCCGCCACCGCCCTCGCCGCCCCAGGTGTCGCGGTGGTTGAGGGTGACGACCAGCTCGGGGCGGTGGCGCCGGATGGCGGCCGCGATGTCCCGGCGCAGGTCGAGGCCGTACTCGACGACCCCGTCGCGGTGGTCGAGGAACTCCACTGTGGAGACCCCGACGACCGCCGCGCTCGCACGCTGCTCGGCCTCGCGCAGCGGCGCGCAGCGGGCCGGGTCGACGGTGTCGATCCCGGCCTCGCCCCGGGTCGCCAGGACGTAGACGACCTCGCGGCCGCCGTCGGTCCAGTCGGCGATGGCCGCCGCGCAGCCGTACTCCAGGTCGTCGGGGTGGGCCACCACCGCGAGGGCGCGCTGCCAGTCGGTGGGCATGGGCTGCAAGGGTGCCTGCTGATCGGCTCGTTCGCTCATGGACCGCACCCTAGGGGAACGGACGGACGGGACACCCCCTAGGGGGCAGGCGAACTATCCGAACTCGACGACCGAGCGGAGGACCTCGCCGCGTTCCATCCGGGCGAACGCCTCCTCGACCCCGTCGAGGGGGATCGTCTCCGAGACGAACGCGTCGAGGTCCAGCCGGCCCTGGAGGTAGAGGTCGATCAGCAGCGGGAAGTCGCGTTCGGGCAGGCAGTCCCCGTACCAGGAGGACTTCAGCGCGCCGCCGCGGCCGAAGACGTCGAGGAGCGGCAGTTCGAGCTTCATGTCCGGGGTGGGGACGCCGACCAGGACCACGGTGCCGGCGAGGTCGCGGGCGTAGAAGGCCTGTCGGTAGGTCTCGGGGCGGCCGACGGCCTCGATGACCACGTCCGCGCCGTTGCCGTCGGTGAGGGCCTGGATGGCCTTGACCACGTCGTCCGTACGGCCGTTGACCGTGTGGGTGGCGCCGAGCCCGCGCGCCCACTCCAGCTTCCGGTCGTCCAGGTCGACGGCGATGATCTTCGAGGCGCCCGCGAGTCGCGCTCCGGCGACCGCCGCGTTGCCCACTCCCCCGCAGCCGATGACGGCCACCGAGTCGCCGCGGCCCACGTTGCCGGTGTTCAGGGCGGCGCCCAGGCCCGCCATCACCCCGCAGCCGAGGAGCCCGGCGGCGGCCGGGGAGGCGGCCGGGTCGACCTTGGTGCACTGGCCGGCGGCGACCAGGGTCTTCTCGGCGAAGGCCCCGATGCCCAGCGCCGGGGAGAGCGGGGTGCCGTCCTCCAGGGTCATGGGCTGCGTGGCGTTGTGCGTGGCGAAGCAGTACCAGGGGCGGCCCCGCTTGCAGGCGCGACAGGTGCCGCACACCGCGCGCCAGTTGAGGACGACGAAGTCGCCGGGGGCGACGGAGGTGACGTCCGGGCCCACGGATTCGACGACCCCGGCCGCCTCGTGTCCGAGGAGGAAGGGGAACTCGTCGTTGATCCCGCCCTCGCGGTAGTGGAGGTCGGTGTGACAGACCCCGCAGGCCTGGACCTTGACGAGGGCCTCCCCCGGGCCCGGGTCGGGCACGAGGATGGTGGTCGTCTCCACCGGTGCGCCCTTGCTCCGCGCGATGACGCCCCGTACGCGATGTGTCACGTCGTTCCCCGCTCTGAAAAATGGATCGGATCGGTCTGGATCATCGAACGTACACGGGCGGCGCGCCGGGCGGGAGTTGTGTCACGCCCCGGCGCGCGGCGTGGCCGGATCCGGGGGTACGACGGCCCGTAGCGCGCGCGTGAAGGCCGCGACGGCGGGGTGGCCGCCGGAGCCGGCCCGGCACGCGATCTTCGTACGGCGCTCCATGCGCAGGCGGGTGAGGGTGACGGTGGGATCCGCCGGGTCGGTGACCCCGAGGCGAGGTACGACGGCCACGCCCTGGCCGGCGGCGACCAGCGCGAGGACGGTGGCGAACTCGTCGACCTGGTGGCGGACCCGGGGCGTGAACCCGGCGGCCTGACAGGCCCGTACGGTCATGGCGTGGCAGAGCGTGCCGGGGGTGGCGGTGATCCACGGCGCGTCCCGATGGGCGCGCAGCACCGCGTCCTGGTCGTCGGCGGGCGGGGTGACGGCGGGCGGGGTGGCGGCCGGCTCGGCGAGGTACATCGCCTCCACGTACAGGGGCCGGGTGGCGAGCCCCGGTTCGTCGGGGGCGGGGACGAAGTCGTACTCGTGGATCAGGGCCACGTCCAGCTCCCCGGCCCGCAGCGCGTGCCCGACGGCCGCCGGGTCGATCTCGCGGACCATCGGCTCCAGCCCCGGGTGGCGGCCGGCCAGGTGGGTGAGGGCCGCGGGGACGATGGACCGGGTGGCGGTGGGGAAGGCCCCGACGCGCAGGACCCCGGCCAGGCCGCTCCGGGCCTCGGCGAGTTCGGCCTCGGCCTGTTCGAGCCGCTCCAGCACGGCGTCGGCGTGCCCGACGAGGTGTACGGCGGCCGGGGTGAGGCGGACCCCGCGGCCGGTGCGTTCCAGCAGGGGCAGTCCCGCCTCGCGTTCCAGGGCGGAGAGTTGCTGGGAGACGGCGGAGGGGCTGAAGGCCAGGGCTTCGGCCACGGCGGCGATGGTGCCCCGGCGGGCGAGTTCCCGCAGGAGGCGCAGGCGGCGTACGTCGAGCATCGGATCAGCTTACGGTTCGATGAAGAAAAGCGAACTGGATTCGACGCTCGCGGCGGGCGAGGCTCCTCTCATGCGACAGAACACAGAGCAGACGACCGGCACGCCCGGTACGACCAGCACGCCCGGCACGACCGGCACGCCCTCGGCGATCCTCGACGGGATCCACGTCCCCCTCGTCACCCCCTTCGGCCGCGACGGGGAGATCGCCGCCGACGCGCTGGAGGCGCTCGCCCACCGGCTGCTGGACGCGGGCGCCACCGGGATCGTGGCGCTCGGGACCACCGCCGAGGCGGCCACGCTGGACGAGGCGGAGCGGGACCTGGTGACGGAGATCTGCGCCCGCGTCTGCCGGGAGCGGGGCGCGCCGCTCACGGTGGGCGCGGGGGCGAGCGGGACCCGGGCGAGCGAGGCGGCGTTGGCCCGGCTGGCGCGGTGGCCGCAGGTGCGGGCGGCCCTGGTGACGGTTCCGTCGTTCGTCCGGCCGTCGGCGGCGGGGGTGTTGGCGCACTTCGAGCGGCTGGCGGAGGTGAGCCCCGTACCGCTGATCGTGTATCACATCCCGTACCGGACGGGGCAGCCGCTGGACGCGGCGGCGCTGCGGGCGGTGGGGGCCCTGCCCGGGGTCGCGGGGATGAAGTACGCGGGCGGCGGGATCGGCCCGGACGCGGTGGCGCTGCTGGGTGACCTGCCGGCCGGCTTCACGGTGCTCGCCGGGGACGACCTGTACCTGGCGCCGCTGCTGGCCCTGGGCGCGTCGGGCGGGATCCTCGCCTCGGCGCACCTGGCGACGGATCGGTTCGCCGAGCTGGCGGCGGCCTGGCGGGCCGGGGACCTGACCCGGGCGCGCCCCCTCGGGCACGCGCTGGCCCGCCTGTCGGCGGCGGCGTTCGCGGAGCCGAACCCGGCGGTGGTGAAGGGCGCCCTGCACGCCCTGGGCCTGATCCCCACCCCGCATGTCCGCCTGCCTCTGCTTCCGGCGTCCGAAGCGGCGGTAACGGCCACGCTGGACGCCCGAGCGGCCCTGGCGGCCGTCTGAACGGCCTGGCGAAGCCGGCTTGTCACGGCCGTCGGCGTGTGGGGGCGCAGCACGCGCGTTTCGACGGTGCGCTGTCACGCGGACGAGCCCCGGGAGGCCGTGGCGGCGATCCGCGGGCCATTGGAGGGGGGAAAAGATGCCTCATGGGCGATTTGAGCGATTCACACCGGTGGCCCGAATCGGCCGCATCGGGCGGTGAATTGGTCGTATTGACCCCTACCCCCGACAGGGGGCTCGAATCCGTGATGTGAGTCACGCCGGACGATTCAACATCATTTCCCCGCAATGGCCGATTCCCTTTTCCCGGAAAGGGAATCGGCCTTTACCCGTGGACCGCCTCAAGGTCATTTATCCGACTCGCGACGGGAAGTCGATCTCCGGGTGGAATTCGCGTCTTGTTCCGGCCCGCGGAACTCGCCTACGGTCACCCTCATTCCCGGCGGCAGATTGCCGAATCCGGCCGCCGCCGGGCTCTCCCGTACCCCCACGTGAGGAACAGCGCCATGCCCGCAAAGGGTAAGCACCGTCGGCCGAAGCAGAACCCGATCGCCCGTCGCCTGGCTCTCGCCGGAACGGGTGGGGCCGCTCTCGCCCTGCCGTTGATCAGCGCCACCACCGCAGGAGCGGTGGAGACCACCAAAGCGCCCGCCACCTATTCCGTGGTCGCGGGAGACTCCCTCTCGAAGATCGCCGCCGAGCATTCCCTCACCGGCGGCTGGCAGCAGCTCTACGCCGCCAACAAGACCGTGGTCGGCGGCAATCCGTCCGTGATCCGTCCGGGCCTCACGCTCAAGCTCGGCACGGCCGCGAAGGCCGCGGCCGCCGCGAAGACCACCTCGGCCGCGAAGCCGGCCACCGCCTACCCGAACAACCTCGACGGCTGGATCCGCGAGTCCCTCGACGTCATGGCCCGGCACGGAATTCCCGGCACCTACAACGGAATCCACCGCAACATCATGCGCGAGTCCTCGGGCAACCCGATGGCGATCAACAACTGGGACTCCAACGCGGCCGCCGGAATCCCCTCCAAGGGCCTCCTCCAGGTGATCGACCCGACCTTCAAGGCCTATCACGTCCCGGGGACCTCGATGGACTCCTACGACCCCGTCGCCAACATCACCGCGGCCTGCAACTACGCCGCCGCCCGTTACGGCTCGATCGACAACGTCAACGGCCCGTACTGATCGCCACTGCCGCCCGTTCGACTCCCGCGCATTCAGGACTTGTAGACCTTCCGCACCTTCCCGTCGGTCCCGGCGAGGACGTAACCGCCCTGTCCGTAGGCGTCGGTGAGGTAGGCCCGCATCGCGGGAGCGTGGTCCATCATCCAGGGGTCGACGATGACGTACCGCGAGGTCGGTCGCTCGACCCCGAGGTCCCGGCGCGACTGTTCCAGCAGTCCCGGCAGGGCGTCCCAGGCGACGGTGGACATGTCGATGACCGGGTCGCCGGCGTCGACGGTCCCGTCGGGGCCGGTACGGCGGGCCACGCCGTCGCGGTACTCCCACGCGTCGAGGGTGCGGGCGCCGGCGGCGGTGGGGACCTTGGCGAGGACGTAGCGCTCGTAGATCCGCAGGTCGGCGAAGGTCGTGGTGCCGGTCTCCCGGCGCAGCGCGTCGAGGGCCGTACGCACGCCGCCCGGCGTGAGCAGGTCCGCCTCGGCGGTACGCGAGCCGGGTACGGCGGCCGAGCCCGCGCCGGCGGACGGGGCCGCGACCGAGGGCGCGGCCGAACGGGCCGCCGGGACGCCGCCGGTGCCGCCCCGTCCGGCTTCGGAACCCCCGCCCTCACGCCCGGTCCCGTCGGACAGGCTCCGCAGGACGAGGCCGGCCACCGCGCCGGCGACCACCAGGCCGACCAGCACGACCCAGGCGGCCTTCCGCCCGGTCCGCCCCGCCGGGGTCGGAGCGTGCGTCGGCGTGGCGGCGTAAGGCGTCGGCATCGGCATCGGCGTCGAGACCGCCGGGCCGTACACCCCGAAGGCGGGCGACGGAACGGCCGCGCCGAGCGCGGCGCTCGCCTCCCGGAGCAGTGCTTCCAACGCGGCGCCGTCCGGCCGCGCGGCCGGATCGCGTACGAGCAGCCGTTCCAGTACGGGTCCCAGCGGGCCCGACCGCACCGGCGCCGGGATCGGCTCGTCGAGGATGGCGACCACGGTGGCCAGGCTGGTGGCGCGGCGCAGCGGGTGCGTTCCCTCCGCCGCCACGTACAGCAGCATCCCGAGCGACCACAGGTCGGAGGCCGCGAGTCCCTCCTCGCCCCGGACCCGTTCGGGCGCGATGTACTCCGGGGAGCCGATCAGCACCCCGGTGGAGGTGAGGGCGGTGGACCCGTGCAGGGCGGCGATGCCGAAGTCGGTGAGCACCGCCGCCCCGTCGGGGCGCAGCAGGACGTTGGCCGGTTTCACATCCCGGTGGAGGACCCCTTCGGCGTGCGCGGCCCGCAGCGCCGACAGCACGTCGAGCCCCAGCCGCACCACGTCCGCCGGTGGCATCGCCCCGGCGGCCAGGCGGTCGGCGAGGGAGCCTCCCTTGACCAGCTCCATGACGATCCAGGGGTGGTCGCCCGCGTCGGCCGCCGGCTCCACGATGTGGTGGATGGTCACCACGTTCGGGTGGGCCAGCCGGGCCAAGGCGCGGGCCTCCCGTACGGCCCGTTCACGGAGTTGGACGACGAGTTCGGGCTGGGCGGCGGCGGTGGCCGGATCCGGCGGGCGCACCTCCTTGAGGGCGACCTCACGGTGCAGGGCGATGTCGCGGGCACGCCATACCGTGCCCATGCCGCCGCTGCCCAGGGGTGCGATCAGTTCGAAGCGTCCGTCGACCAGCCGTCTGTCGGCCTCACTCGTGTCCATGGCCGGTCATCGTAGGGCCCGCGGAGGTCAGCAACGCCGGCGGTCCGTCGTCACGGTGCCCTGCGCGGTGCTCACCGTACGGTCGTAACAGCCGCCGCCCGCTGCGGTCCCGTACTGCCGGTGGCGTGCGGTGGTCGTGCCGACGGCGTGGCGCTGGTCGCGGGGGACGTTCGTCGTGTACGTGGCGTCGCCCGTGTAGTGGTCGTCGAGGCGGGAGCGGTCGACGGGACGGCCGCCGCGCAGGGTGGCGACGTCGGCCCGGTCGTTCAGGGTCAGGACGGTGCGCAGCCGGTCACCGGCGCCGAGGGTGGTCTCGCCGTCCATCGTGTAGGCGCGTGCGGTGCGGGTGGTGACGCCGCCCCGTGTGACGTCCTCCTCGTCGCTCCAGCGGGCGGTCAGCGCGTCGAGGCTCTCGCCGTCGGTCCAGCGGTGTGTGGAGTCGGCGCGGACCTCGCGGGTCACGGTGGTGGTGATCCGACCGTGGGAGGTGTTCAGGTGGCCGGCGGTGGTGAGGCGGTGGGCGCCCTCGGTGTCGAGGCGGTGTTCGGCGCCGGGGGTCCAACGGGAGTGGCCGCTCGGGGCGGTCTCCTCGTGGCGGGTGAGGGCTCCGGTGACGACCTGTCGGCCGTGGTCCTGGTGGATCAGCAGGTTGGTGGGGGTGCTCCAGCCGCTCTGCCCGGCGGGGACCCCGGCGACGGTCACCTCGATGCGGTGCGGGCGGCCGTCGTTGAGGAGGGCGGCGTAGGGGGTGAGGTCGTAGAGGATCGGCTGGACGTCGAAGGCGCGCGGGCCGGGGGTGACGTACCAGAGGAAGGGGTTGGACCAGCCGCCGGTCCAGACGGTGGGGAAGGGTGCGGCGATCCCGGCGAGCCGGCCGTCGACGTGGACGCGGACCTCGCGGTGGGGGCCGTCGGCGGCCTTGCAGGAGTAGGGGGCGGCGTCGGGGACGGTCATGTACCAGTACTCCTCGCAGCCGCCGCCGGAGCCGGTGGCGTACACCTCGGCGAGGATCCGCTCGGTGTTGCGCGGGGTGGTGACGGTGGGGCCGGTGAGCGGGAGCACCAGGTCGGGGGTGGCGGCGGGGCCGACGGGGCCCTGGGCGGCGTAGAAGGTGAGGGTGACCTTGACGTCGATGACGCCGGTGTAGGTGTCGTTGACGACGTTGCCGATCAGCATCTCGACGGGCTGCGGGCGGCTGAGGGTGTCGCGGTAGCGGGTGACGTCCTTCTCGACGGACCAGGTGATGCCGTCGGGGGACGGCTGGGGGGTGGAGGTGCGGAGGATCTCGACGCCGCCGAGGGTGAGGTTGCCCAGCCGGTCGTACTGGCGGCCCTTGACGTTGCCTTCCAGGCGCAGGACGACCTTGGCCCAGGAGCCCCGACCGCAGTCGGTGGGCGGGGCGTAGTCGCCGCGGTAGGGGGTGAAGTCGCGGAACCGGGCCTCGGCGAGGGTGACCGTGCACGAGCGGGTCGCCGGCCGGGTCACGGGCGGGGGGACGGTGAGGGGGTCGTGCCAGTCGGTGCCGAACTCGGCGGGCGGGGTGACCGGGCCGCTCGGCGTGGCCGGGCCGCTCGGCGTGCCGGCTGCCGCCGCTCCCGCCCCGGCGGTCAGCGCTCCGGCCGCGAGGGCGAGCGCGCCGAGGAGCACCGTGATCCTGTGTCGTCTCATGGCCCCGCAGTGAAGCCCGTCGTCGCCGCGCCCCGCCAGGGCCGGTGTCCGGCCCCTGGCGGATTCTCGCCCCCGCCCGGCACCCCCGCTCAGTCGCGGGAATTGCCGAAGAGGATGCGGTAGCCGATGAGGAGGACGAGGGAGCCGGCGATGGCCGAGCCCCAGGTGGCGACGTCGAAGAACTGGTTCTGGATGGGGCGGTCGAGGAACTTCGCCGAGAGCCAGCCACCGATGAACGCACCGGCGACGCCGATGAGGGTGGTGCCGATGAGACCGCCCGGGTCGCGGCCCGGCAGCAGGATCTTGGCTATGCCTCCGGCGAAGAGCCCCAGGATGATCCAGCCGATGATGCCCATGGTGTTCCGCTCCGCTCGTTCGTCCGTCTCTCACGGATCAGGACGCGCAAGGCGGCGGAAACGGTTCTAGGGGGTGTCTTTCGGATCAGGCCGGATCAGGGAGCGGTGGTCGGTGCCGCGCCTCGCCGCGTTGTCGTCGGTCGCCGACGCTCCGCGTCGACTCCCTCCTCCGCCTTGCGATGCGCGGTGCCGGCCACCGCGAGCCCGGCCTGATCCGAAAGACACCCCTAGGGGCGGCGGGCGGAGGCCGCTCTGAGCAGCAGCGTGGCGGCGACGGCGCCCGCCGCGACCGCCCCGCCGGCGGCGAGGCCGCCCCGGCAGCGGTAGGAGAGGAAGGAGAACGAGGACTGCACCGAGAAGCCGGAGCCGAGGCTCAGCCAGGAGCCCACGGAGGCGGCGGAGAGGCCCGAGCCGACGGAGACGGCGGAGAGCACGCTGCCGACGGATCCGACGGAGAGGGCCGAACCCACCGAGCCGATGGACAGGACCGAGCCCACGGAGCCGATCGAGAGCACCGAGTCCTTCGACCACAGCGAGAGGAACGACCAGCGGTCGGCCTTGTCTAGAGCCATGTCGATAGCCATGTCGATCAGGCTGTCACACGGCCGGCCGCTACGGGCCCGGTCGCCGAAACCGGCGCGGCGGGTCGGACGGCGCCGGCGCCTCCGGTCAGGGCGTCGGACGGGGTACGGGTGAGCAGCAGGACCCCTCGGGTCGCCGCGAGGGCTCCGGCCACCGCGAGCAGGACGCCGAGCGCGCCCCCCTGGAGGCGTTCGCCGAGCAGGATCATGCCGATGGCGGCGGCGGCCAGGGGATTGGCCAGGTTGACCACGGCGAGCGGGGCCCCGAGCCCGCCCCGGTAGGCCCGCTGCGAGAGCAGCATCCCGCCGACGGCGAACACCACCACCAGCAGCGCGACCGAGACCACCCGGACGCTGAACAGGGAGCCGCCCCGGCCGCCCGCGACGGCGACGGTCTGGGTCAGGGCGGAGGCGACGGCGGAGGCCAGCCCGGAGGCGGTGGCGTGCCGCAGCCCGGAGCGGGGGTCCTGGCGGGCGGTGAGCAGCAGGATCGCGGCGACGGTGGCCCCGGAGACGGCGAGGGCCTCGGCCAGGGTGAGGGTGTCGTCGGGGGCGGGGCCGGAGGCCGGCAGGAGCAGCAGGCCGAGGCCGGCGACGGTGGCCAGGGTGCCCCGCCACTCGGTGGCCGCGACCCGACGGCCGGCGCCGCGCGCGCCGAGCGGTACGGCGGCGACGAGGGTGAGCGCGCCGAGCGGCTGGACCAGGGTGAGCGGGCCGTAGCGCAGGGCGGCGGCGTGCAGCAGGGCGGCGGCGGCGTTCAGGCCGGCCGACCACCACCAGTCGCCGTTGCCGAAGAGGGCGCGGGCGCTGCGGGCGGTGGCCCGGCGGGCGAGCCGTTCCTGGGCGACGGCGGCGGCGGCGTACGTCACGGCCGAGGCGAGGCAGAGGGCGACGGCGAGGACGGTGGCGTTCATCGCGCGGCTCCGACGGGGGCGGGCACGGCGGCCACGGCGGCCACGGCCGCCGACGGCGCGGCAGGCACCGGCTCCGTCGACCGGCCCGCCGCCGACCGGTCCACCACCGGACGCGGGCGCGGGCTCGGGAGGCCGCGCCGGGGCCGGGGCGCGGCGTTCGGGCGGGGCACCAGCAGGAGGGCCCCGCCGAGCAGCACGGTGGCCACGATCGCGTCGAGCCAGTAGTGGTTGGCGGTGCCGACGACCACCAGCAGCGTCACCAGCGGGTGCAGCAGCCACAGGACGCGCCACCGCGAGCGCGTCGCGACGATCATGCCGAGGCCCAGCATGAGTGCCCAGCCGAAGTGCAGGGAGGGCATCGCGGCGAACTGGTTGGCCAGCGGGTCGGCGGCCGGGGCGGCCCGGTAGACGGTGGGCCCGTAGACCTGTCCGGTGTCGACGAGGTGGGCGGCGCCGAGCATCCGCGGCGGTGCCAGCGGGAAGGCCAGGTGGAGGACGAGGGCGACGCCGGTCAGGGCGGTGAGCACCCGGCGGGTCCACAGGTAGTGGCGGGGGCGGCGCAGGTACAGCCAGATCAGGAACAGGGCGGTCGCGGGGAAGTGCACGGCCGCGTAGTAGGTGTTCGCGGTGTGCACGAGGGCGTCGGAGTGGAGCAGCAGTCGTTGGACGGCGCCCTCCCCCGGCAGGCGCAGGGTCCGTTCGACGTCCCAGACGCGGGCGGCGTTGTGGAAGGCCTCTTCGGTGCGGTCCGTGGAGAACGTCCGGCCCGCCTTGTAGACGGCGAACAGGCCCCCGACGAGCAGCAGCTCGCGTATGAGCCGGCGGCGGGCGTCCCCGCGCCCGGCGCCGGCGGGTTGCCGGCCTGGTGTGGTGTGGGAGGTCATCCCCCGGTCTCACTTCTTTCGGGTGCTCTTCATCGACACGCCAGTGTATCGATACATTCGCGTATCGATACGCGCGTGTACCGATAACGTCGGAACGGGCCGTACACTCGAAAAGCAAGCACGCAGCCCGTCCAGGAGCCCGAGGAGAGCCCCCGCCGATGACGTCGACGCCGCAGGTCACCGCGCGCCGCTCCAAGATCTCGCCGGAGCGCGAGCAGGAGTTCTACGACGCCGTCCTGGAGCAGTTGCGCGAGTGCGGGTACGAGGCCCTCACCATGGAGGGCATCGCCGCGCGCGCCAGTTGCGGGAAGTCCACGCTCTACCGGCAGTGGAAGACGAAGCCGCGGCTCGTCGCCGCCGCCCTGCGCGCGAGCCGCAGCGACCGGACGCTGACCGGCGTCGATACGGGGAGTCTGGCCGGCGACCTGCGCGAGGCCGCCCGGATCGCCGCCTGCACCTCGAACCGCGACACCCGACTGACCCAGGCCCTCGGGCATGCCGTGCTCAGCGACGAGGAACTCCAGGGCGCGCTGCGCGAGGCCCTGGTGGAGCCGGAGCTGACCGCCTTCGACGCGATCGTGGCGCGGGCGGTGGCCCGGGGCGAGATCGCCGCCGATCATCCGGCGGTGGAGTTCCTGCCGGCGCAGCTGATGGGCGTCCTGCGGATCCGGCCCGTGCTGGAGGGGCGTTACGCGGACGCCGAGTACCTGGTCAGGTTCGTCGACGCGGCCCTGTTGCCCGCCCTCGGCATCACGCCCGAGGCCGTACGGGCCCCCTGAACCGGTGCGCCGTCCCCGATGACCGGACGGCCACCCGTGCGCTGCCTCGTGGGGACGGCGGCAGCGCGCCACCGGACGGGGTGGTGGTCACCCCCGAGCAGGGTGACCGCCACCCGGTCCGTACGTCGACCCGTACGCCGGATCAGGCGCGGGCCGCGCCCATGACCCGGGCGAACTCCTGCGCGTCCGCGTCGAACCCCCGCGGCCGGGCCTCCAACGACCAGCCGCCCGAGCCGTCGCGCGTGAACTCGGCGACGGTGGCCGCCGTGGCGTCCGCGACCTCGGCGAAGTCCGCCGTGGCGAGGTCGTCGTAGCCGGCGCGGATACGCAGCCCCGTGCCGGGCACGGCGGCGAACGTCTTGCGCAGCGGCGCCGGGCCGCCGACGCCCGCGTCCTGGATCACGACGCCGACCACCACCCGGCCCAACTCGGGGGCCATCCGGTCCAGTTCGAGCACCATCACCTCGTCGAACCCGAAGCCCTGTCCGGTCCGGCTGTCCCGACCCAGGCTGATGGTGCCGTCCGGGGACCGGCTGCCGAAGTGCACGAGGTGGACGGGCTCCCCGTGCGGGTCCGCGGCGGCGTACACCGCCGCGACGATGTCCAGGTCGTGCGGGGGCTCGCCGGCCGCGCTGGGGTCCCAGCGCAACGCGATCTCCACCTTGGCCAGGGTCTTGCGTACTCCACTCACGGAACTCCCCCTCCACCGCGCGGCCGCTGCCGACCGTCTTGCCCGGCCATGCTGTCACGGCGCCGCGGCCTCCGGGCCGGCGACCGCACGTTCCCGGCCGGCACGGGGAGGCCCTTTCGCTCCGACCCGGTTCCGGAGAAGATCCTCGGCTGAACCGGATCGTTATCCTCAAGTTTTCCTCAGATCTAGTGACGCTGCGCCCCGCACCTTTCTAGCTTCCTCGTACACGTGTCTTCACACCCGCGCGGTTCTCGCGCGGGTGTCCGCATGTGTCCCGTTCCCGCGACATCCCCCGTGGTCGCGTTCCCGAGGAAAGAGTGCAGCATGAAGGTTCCCAAGGCCGGCGCGGTCGCAGCGGTGATCGCCCTCGCCGCCACCGCCTCCGGGTGTGTCGGTGACGAGCCGAAGGAGCCCCTCTCCGTCGGTATCAAGTTCGACCAGCCCGGCATCGGCATGCGCGAGAGCGACGGCACCTTCACCGGGTTCGACGTCGACGTGGCCCGGTACATCGGGAAGGAACTGGGCTACAAGCCGAACGAGATCGAGTTCAAGCAGGTCTACAGCTCCGACCGCGAACTGCTGATCCAGTACAACGAGGTCAAGTTCGTCGCGGCGAGCTACACGATCAACGACAAGCGTCGCGAGAAGGTCGAGTTCGCGGGCCCCTACTTCGTCGCCCACCAGGACCTGCTGGTGCGCGCCGACGACACCACGATCACCAAGGCCGAGGACCTCAACACCAAGCGGCTGTGCTCGGTGACCGGCTCGACCTCCGCCGAGAACGTCCGCAAGACGCTCGCGCCGAAGGCGAGCGTGCTGGAGCTCGGCGGCTACTCGGAGTGCCTCGTCGCCCTCCAGGACAACCTGGTCGACGCCATGACCACCGACAACTCCATCCTCGCCGGGTACGCGGCCAGGAAGGGCAACGAGGGCAAGTTCAAGCTGGTCGGGCTGAACCTGAGCAACGAGAATTACGGCATCGGCCTCAAGAAGGGCGACAACGACCTCCAGCGGAAGATCAACCTGGCGCTCACCAAGATGGTCTCGGACGGCTCCTGGGAAGCGGCCGTGAAGAAGAACTTCGGCTCGGCCAACTACAAGTACGAGCCGGCGCCCCAGGTCACAACGGGCAACTGACGATCGTCGAGGCGGTGGCGGGGTCCGACCAGTCGGCGTCGAAGCGGGCGTTGACCACGTGGAGCCGGCCGCCGTGGACGGCCGCGGTCGTCGGTTCGTCGAAGCGCGGATCGGTGATCCGCTTGACGAACCGGCCCCGCCGGCCGTCCGCGTCCAGGGTGAACACGTCCACGGCGTAGGACCAGTTGCGTACGACGTACAGGGTGCGGCCGTGCACGACGAGGCCGTCGCCGTTGTCCACCGCCCCGCCGTCGAGCGCGGTGCGGGTGGCGGCGCCGGTGCGCGGGTCGACCCGGAACAGGGCCCGGACGGTGTCGTTGACCACCAGCAGCGCCCGGCCGTCGGGGGTGCGCTCGATGCCGTTGGCGCCCCAGTGTGTGCCGCCGGGCGGGGTGGGGGTCCATTCCCCGCCGAGGGCCAGCGGGCGCGGGGCCCGGCCGCCGTCGGGGAGCAGGTACAGGACGTCGTTGAAGGAGTCGGTGAACCAGGCACCGCCGCAGGCGACGATCACGTCGTTGACGAACGCCGTCCCCTCGGCGGCCTGGTGGACGGCCAGCACCCGGCCGTCGTGCGCGTCGATCACCTTGATCCGACCGCTCGCCCCGCCCGCCACCAGCAGCCTGCCCCGGGTGTCCAGCTTCAGCCCGACGGAGGCCGAGCCGTCGCCCCGGGTCAGGATCCGGCCGGAGCCGGTGGCGAGGTCGGCGCGGTAGATCGAGCCGTCGATCAGGGAGCCGGTGTACGCGACACCCCGGCCGGAGACGGCGATGCCCTCGGGCTGGAAGCCGGGCGGGGTGGCGATCACGTCGGGACGCGGGCGGGTGGCGCCGGCCGCCTGCGCGAGGGGGGCGAGCGGGCCTATGAGGGCGGCCCCGCCGAGTGCCGCGGCCGCGCCGATGAAGCCCCGGCGCCCCAGGGATGCAGTCACGGTGAAATCCTCTCAACTGGGATACATGGCACGTGAGTTGTTTCTCACACCTCAACACATCACCGCCGTACCGGAAGATCCCCGATCCGGACAGATGCAGGCCGTCAGCCGCGCCACGTGGCCGAAAGACGCCGCCCACCGCGCCCCGACCCGACGGACGCGACACAGCGAGGTACGCGCGTAGACACGT
The DNA here is from genome assembly GCF_023515955.1 of Streptomyces sp. RerS4. Lineage (GTDB taxonomy): Bacteria > Actinomycetota > Actinomycetes > Streptomycetales > Streptomycetaceae > Streptomyces. The sequence continues at coordinate 6,710,961 of NZ_CP097322.1, read as the reverse complement.
AGCCTTTACCTGAAGGGCACATGACAATGTAAGCCTCGCTTTGCCACTGACACCCCGCCAACTGCACTGGTGGGGACGGTGCGTGTGGAGAGGTGTCCCCCACGTCATGAGAATCTCCCGTACGACCCCCTGGGCCGCCGCCCTCGCCGCCGGCGCCCTGCTCCTTCTTCCGGCCACCGCCACGGCGGGCCAGCAGGAGGCGGCGCTTCCCCACGCCGCCGCCGCGCCCGCCTCGGCCACCGCGAGCGTGGACGCGTACTACGCCGCCGCCGAGGGCAAGACCGGCGCCGCGCTGAAGACCGCGCTGCACGGCATCATCAAGAACCAGTCCAAGATCTCGTACAGCGCCGTCTGGGACGCGCTGAAGGTCACCGACCAGGACCCGAACAACGCCTCCAACGTGATCCTGGTGTACTCCGGCCGCTCACAGTCGAAGTCGACGAACGGCGGCGGGGTCGACGACTGGAACCGCGAGCACGTCTGGGCGCAGAGCCACGGCAACTTCGGCACGACCACCGGCCCCGGCACCGACCTGCACCACATACGTCCGGAGGACGTGACGGTCAACAGCACCCGCGGGAACAAGGACTTCGACCTGGGCGGCAGCCCGGTGAGCGAGGCCGCCGGCAGCTACACGGACTCCAACTCCTTCGAGCCGCGCAACGCCGTCAAGGGCGACGTGGCGCGCATGCTCCTCTACATGGCCGTGCGCTACCAAGGCGGTGACGGCTTCGCCGACCTGGAGGTCAACGACTCCTCCGTGAACGGCTCCGTCCCCTGGCACGGCCGCATCAGCGTCCTGAAGCAGTGGAACGCGATCGACCCGCCGGACGCGTTCGAGCAGCGCCGCAACCAGATCATCTTCGACAGCTACCAGCACAACCGCAACCCGTTCATCGACCACCCGGAGTGGGTCAACTCCATCTGGTAGGCGAGAAGGTCGCCGGTCGACAAGATCGCGCGCTATCCCCCCAGGCGCTCCGCGAGGGACCGGAAGTCCGTCCACGGCGCCTGCGGGGGACGCGGGTCCCACGTCTTCTGCGCGAGCGCGGCCAGCGGCAGCCGGATGCCCGCCGCCACCTGCGCCGGGGTCTGGGCTCCGGCCAGGTCGCACCAGACGGCGAGGCGGGCGCCCAGGATCCGGCCGTCGTAGCGGGCCGGAACGGCCGTGGTGCCGCGCAGGACGAGCGGGTTCCACTCCTCGTATATCCGCTTGCCGGTCGGGTACGTGAACTGGTTGGGCTCGCCGAGGACGTAGTAGAGGTACTCGTCGTTGAGGTTGACGACCTTGCGGCCCGCGTCCAGGTAGGCGAGCGGGGGCCGGGCCCCGATCTCCTTGCCCGTCCAGTACTCGGCCTGGATGTCCGGGGCGGCGCTCGCCACTCCCCCGGCGAAGAAGCCGTCGTTCCACGCCTTGAGGGCCTTGCCGGACGGACGGACCACCGCCGCCCGGTCGTTGAGCCAGCCCGTCGCCAGGTCCTGGACCTTGGCGCCGGCCCCGTAGCGGGCCCGCGCGGCGGCGGCGAGTTGCGGGAAGGACGCCTGCGGGTCGCGCACGACCAGGGCCTGGTACTCGTCGGCACCCAGGTGCCAGGCCCCGGCGGGGAAGAGCGGCAGGTACTCGCGCAGCAGGTCGTCCAGCAGTTTCGCGGAGGCCGGCTTGGATATGTCCACGGCGCCCTTGACCGCCCGACCCTGGACGTCGCGCAGTTGCAGGTCCGGGTGGGCGCGCAGGACGGCGCCGAGGTGTCCGGGCGAATCGATCTCGGGGACGACCGCTATGTGCAGCCGGGCCGCAAGGGCGGTGATCCCGCGTATCTCGGCCTTGGTGAGGTGCGGCGTGGAGACGATCTCGGGGTGCGTGTCGGACTGGATCCGGAACGCCTGGTCGTCGGAGAAGTGCAGGCCGAGCTGGTTGAGCTTCAGGTCGCCCATCTCGCGCAGCCGGTCCTCGATCCAGTCGGCGGTGAAGTGCTTGCGGGCGATGTCGAGGTTGAGTCCGCGCTGCGCTTTGGCCGGGGCGTCCTTGACGGTGCCCTCGGGGGCCGAACCGGCCCCGCGTATCTCCTGTTTGAGGGTGCGCGTGCCGTAGAAGACGCCCGCCTCGTCGGGCGCCGTGATGGTGACCCGGCCGCCCTGGACGGTGAGGGTGTACGACTCGGCCGGCCCGGAGCCCCGGGCTGCGAGGGAGAGGCTGACGTCGCCGGGCCGCGCGTCGTTCGCCTCGGCGTAGCCCATGCGCAGCTCGCCCGCCAGCAGCTTCCCCTCGTCGGCGAGGGCCGCGCTGTCCGGGGGCGCTACGAGGACCCGCGCGGCCGGGGCCGGTTTCCAGCCGGGGCCCCGGGCCGGCACGTGTTCCCGTACGGCGGGGACGGTGCGCGGGGCGGTGGACAGCGGGTACGTCGGGGGCGGCGGGGGCGTCGGGCTCGGGGCCGGAGCCGGGGCGCCGGGGGTGGACGCGGCCGGGGGTGACGCGGTGGTGGGGGCCCTGCGGGAGTCCTGGGCCCCGGCGGAGCAGGCGGGTACGGCGACGGTGACCACGGCGGCGGCCACTGCCGTCGCGATGGCCCGCCCGCGAAGCCGCCCGGTCGCTTTCGTCATCACGTGTCCGTGTCCCCCCTACCAACCTGGCACGGGGGACACGGGCGCGCGACCGGAAGGGCCGGTCACGGGGTTCGGCGCAGGGCGCTCAGGGTCTCCAGCGCGGCGGTCGCGAAGGCGTGGTCCTGCTCGGGGGCGCCGCCGCCGACGCCGATCGCGCCGATCAGGCGGCCGTCGCGGTGGACGGGCAGGCCGCCCGCGATGAACAGCAGCGGCCGGTCCAGGGCGGTGGGCAGGGTGTGGAAGGGGCCGCCGGGCTGGACGGCATCGACGAGCGCGGCGGTGGGGGCGTCGAGCTGGAGGGCGGTGAAGGCCTTGCGCGTGCTGGTCTCGCCGGAGATCAGCACGGCCCGGTCGTCGCGGCGGAAGGCCAGCGGGTGGCCGCCCGCGTCCAGGACGGAGACGCTCACGGTGACCCCGGCCTCCTCGGCGGCGGCGTGGGCGGCGCCGACGAGCAGCTCGGCGTCCTCGGTGGTCAGGGGGGCGACGGCGGTACGGGTGGTGCTCACGGGTTTCTCCTTGGAGGGGTGCGGGAGGGGATGCGGGAAGGGGAGGGCGTTCAGGAAGGACGGGGGTTCAGGACGAGACGGGGGCGGCGGCGGGCGCGGGTGCCGGGGTTCCGGTCGCGATGACCCGGCCGGCGGCGGCCGCACGGTGGCCCGTACGACGCTCCAGGGCTCCGGAGACGACGGCGAGGACGAGCGCGGAGGCGGCGAGGGCGGCGCCGACCCAGTTCGGGGCGGTCCAGCCGAGTCCGGCGGAGATCACGATCCCGCCGAGCCAGGCGGCGAGGGCGTTGCCGAGGTTGAAGGCGCCGATGTTGACGGCGGAGGCCAGGGTGGGGGCCCCGGCGGCTTGGTCGAGGACCCGCTTCTGCAGCGGCGGCACGGTGGCGAAGCCGAGGGCGCCGATGAGCGTGACGGTGACGGCGGCGCCGATCTTGTCGTGCGCGGTGAGGGTGAACAGGGCCAGGACGACGGCGAGCGCACCCAGGGACACGTACAGCATCGGCATCAGCGAGCGGTCGGCGAACCGGCCGCCGACGAGGTTGCCCGCGACCATGCCGAGGCCGAAGAGGACGAGGAGCCAGGTGATGGAGGTGTCGGCGAAGCCGGCGACGTTCGTGAGCATCGGGGTGATGTACGTGATCGCGGCGAAGACGCCACCGAAGCCGAGGACGGTCATGGCCATGGCCAGCAGGACCTGGACGTTGCGGAAGGCGGCCAGCTCGTGGCGGATGCGGACCCCTTCGGGGCGGGGCAGGTCGGGGACGAGTCGGGCGATGCCGAGGAGGCCGATGACGCCGAGGGCGGCGACGATCAGGAAGGTGACGCGCCAGCCGAGGTGCTGGCCGACGAGGGTGCCGAGCGGGACGCCGACGACGTTGGCCACGGTCAGGCCGGTGAACATCATGGCGATGGCCCCGGCCTTCTTCTCGGGGGCCACCAGGCCGGCGGCCACGACGGAACCGATGCCGAAGAAGGCGCCGTGCGCGAGGGAGGCGACGACCCGTCCGGCGAGCATCACGCCGAAGACGGGGGCCAGGGCGGAGAGCACGTTCCCGATGACGAAAAGGCCCATGAGCAGCATCAGCATGCGCTTGCGCGGGACGCGGGTGCCGAGGACGGTCATGAGCGGGGCACCGAGGACCACGCCGAGGGCGTAGCCCGTGACGAGGAGGCCGGCGGTGGGGATCGAGACGCCGTATCCGGCGGCGACCTCGGGAAGCAGGCCCATGATCACGAATTCGGTGGTGCCGATCCCGAAGGCCCCGATGGCGAGGGCGAGGAGCGCGAGAGGCATGACGGAAGTGCCCTTCAAGGGGTGCGAGGGGGCGGGGAGGGAGGGGGAGGGACAAACGAGGCGCTCGCGGCGCCAGCGGATTGCCTGCGTCCACATTAATTGCAGACGCGGGATATTTGCAAGCGCCGACTATTTCGCCGGTGACCTATCCTGGCGGTACGAAGACAGCGATACGCGACACGCGTACGCCGACGTACGCGACACCCGTACGAAGACACACGAGGAACACGGAGGAGCCCATGACGGCCACGGACACTGCCCTGACCGCCCTCGCCCAGGGCTGGTGCGCCCTTTCCCTCCTCCACGGCCGCATCGAGGCCCACATCGAGCGGGCCCTCCAGGCGGGACACGGGCTGAGCGTGCGCGAGTACTCCCTGCTGGACGTGCTCAGCCGGCAGCACGACGGCGTCGGCGGCCACCTGCGGATGCACCAGGTCGCGGATTCGGTGGTGCTGAGCCAGAGCGCGACGACGCGGCTGGTGACACGGCTGGAGGATCGCGGGCTGCTCAACCGGTACCTGTGCGACACGGACCGTCGGGGCATCTACACCGACGTGAGCGAGGCGGGCCTGGCCCTGCTGGCCGAGGCCCGCCCCACGAATGACGCGGCCCTGCGCGAGGCGCTGGACGAGGCCCGCCGCGACCCCGAACTCGCCGCCCTGGTCGCGGCGGTCGAGAACACCCGACCCGGCGGCGCCTGAGGCCGGCTCAGGACCCGGGTGTCGCCGAGCGGGAGGGCGTCGCCCGGGGGGCGCCGGTGGGGGGCGGCGACGGCGTCGCCGAAGGGAACGCACCCGGGCCGGCGGCCGACGGGACCGCCGTGGGAGTGCTGCCGGCGGTCGAGTTCCGCGGTGACGGAGCGAGCGACGCCCCCTGGGTGGTGGGCGGCGCGGACGGAACGGCCGACACGCTCGGCTCCGGCGTAGCGGACGAAGGGCTCGGCGCCGAACGGCTCGGGGCCGGCGCGGGCGAGGTCGGCTCGGGCGGCGCGGCGGGCGGCTCGTGCCGCTCACCGATCCGGTCGGGGCCCAGGAACAGGAACCCGGCCAGGGCCGCCGCCGCCAGGCCGGACAGTCCGGCGAGCGCCCACGTCGAGCGGCGCCGCCACAGCGCCCGTACGGAGACCCGCCGCAGGTGCGGGCCCGGCGGATCCGCGGGGCGCAACACGCGGACCGTGATCTCCTGCGCGCGGGCTGACAGGGCCTCGCGCAGCACCCGCTCCACCGGGCGGTCACCGCCCGGCGGGGTACCCGTCGATCCGGTCATACCCGTCCCTCCAGAATCTTCTCCAGCGCGTCCAGGGCGCGGCTGGCGTTCGACTTCACCGCGCCCCGGCTGATGCCGAGCGTCTCGGCGATCTCCGCCTCACTCATGTCGGCCCAGTACCGCAGCACCAGGACCTGCCGGCGGCGCGGGGTCAGCCGGCCCAGCGCGGCCAGCACCTCGCGGTGGGCCTCGCCGATCACGACCGCCGCCTCGGCGGAGGGCACGTCGGCGGTGCGCGGCGGGATCCAGGCCCGCGCGGTGCGCCGGCGCCGCAGCACGGAGCGGGAGGTGTTCACGACGGCGGTGCGCAGGTAGCCGAGCGCGTTGTCCACCTCCGTGATCCGCTCCCCGTACCGGCGGTACAGGGCGGTGAAGGCGTCCTGCACCACGTCCTCGGCGGTGGCCAGGTCGTCGACGAGGAGCACCGCGAGACGGACCATGCCGAGCCGGTGCGCGTGGTACAGCTCACTGACGGTGGGCGGGTCGCCGGCCGGGAAGGTGCCGGCCACCGCCTGGCCGGAGGCATGACCGTACGTGTACGCGTACGGGCCGGGGCCGGCCGGCGGGGCCGAACGGTCGCGGCGTGCGAACCACGACCGAAGGCCCCGCCACGCCCGGGAGAACCCGGGCACGAGGGGGCCGACGGCTGGTGCGAGGTCGAGCACGGAGGTCCTCAGCTGCTGGTGCGGCGCCGCACGGTGTACAGGGCGCCCGCGCCGACGGCGATGAGCCCGGCCGCGCCGGTACCCAGGGCGATGGTCGTGGCGGAAGAGCCAGTATGCGCCAGCTCACTGCCGTCGGGAGCGGCGGACGGCGCGGCGGACGGCGCGGCGGACGGGGCAGCGGAGGGCGCGGCCGTGGGCGCCCGCCCGCCGGGCGGCTGACGGACGGGCTGGGCTTGGCACCGCCCGGGAGGCCGGGACCGCGCTCGGCTGTGCCGTGCCACCCGGGGCCCCGGAACAGTGCTCGGAACGGCGCTCGGCTTGCCGCCCGGCGTGGTCGGGACGGCGGAGGGCGCGGCGCTCGGCGTCGCGGAGGCGGGGGCGTGGGCGCGGCGGAGTTCCCCTGCGCGGCGAAGGCCGGCCCGCCGAGCGCGACGGCCACCCCGGCGGCCGCGACGACGACGGCCGCCCGGTGGGCGGACAGGGGAAGGCGCTTCAGGTTCTTCACGGTGGTTCTCCACGGTCGGGGTCGGTCTGTCGGTCTGTCGGTCTGTCGGTTCGAGGGCGCGGTTTGCCCGCCCTCACCCCCGCACGACGCGCGAGTGCCCGATCGGTTGCCGCCGATTTCGAAAAACTTTCCGCCCGTCCGTGAAAGCCCCTCCCCCGCCCCCGCTCAGGCGCGTCGGGGCGGCGCCACCGGCGGCCAGGGAACCTCCGCCAGGAGCGGCAGCAGCGTCCGCTCCTCGTGGTCGAGGTGGGCCGTCAGTTCCGTCGTCATCCGCTCCAGCTCGGCGCGAAAGCGCCTCGGCTCCGCGATCGCGAGGCCGTCGAGCAGGGCCACCAGTTCACCCTGGATCCGGGCGACGGTGGCGTGTTCGGCCCGGAGTCGTTCGAAGGTGCCCGCCAGGTGCGGGTGGTGGACGGCGATCCCGGGGAAGAGGTGCGCGTCCTCGCTCGTGTGGTGGAACTCCAGCGCCCGGCAGAAGGCCAGGCACCGCTGGCGGATCTGGATCCCGAGGCCCGGCGCGGGCGGCTCGCCCGGTCCGGTGTGGGCGGCCCGCGCGGCGAAGTGGGCCTCGGTCTCGGCGCGTACGTGGCGCAACTGGGCCCGCAGCCAGGTGTGGGTCTCCAGGAGCTTCCCGGCGAGGTCGCGCACCTCGCCCGGGGGCTCCCAGCCGTCCGGTTCGGCCGGTTCGAGGCGTACGACGGGCAGGGTGCGGGTGGTCCGCGCCTGGTAGTCGGCGTAGCCGGGGGCGACGCGTACCACCTCGGCGAAGAGTTCCTCGCGCTGGGCTCCCTCGGTGGGGACGGCGAGCGCCTCGAAGCCCTCCTCGCCGAGCTCCACCCGCACCAAGGGGTGGGCGAGCAGGTTGTGGTACCAGTCGGGGTGGCGGGGTGCCCCGAGGTTGGAGGCGACGACCAGCAGGGCGCCCTGGTGGCGGACGTAGCCGAGGGGTGTGATGGTCGGGGCGCCGGACTTGGCCCCGGTGGTGGTCAGCAGGAGCAGGTCGGACCCTTCGAAGGGGCCGCCGACCTTGCCTCGGTGGGCGCGGAACTCGTCGATGACGGACTGGTTGAAGGACGTGGGCACGGGATGTGTCTCTCTCCGGGCAGGGCCGGGCACGGCCGTGGGCACGCCGACGGGCTTCCGTGAAAGGGCGGTCGACGGCGTACGGGCGTACGTGGCGAGGAATGAAACGAAGACGCGAGAAACGCGCGGGCACGACGAAGAAGCGTGCCGAAGGAGCGAACGCGGAAGCCGGATCGCCGGCTCGGGCGTCAACTACGGGGCGCGGAGCAAGGACTCATGGTGGTTTCCCTGAGTGAAGGGTGCTCGCCCGACCACCGGCCGGCCCACTGCTCTTTGGCCGGCGTCACGCGACACCGCTGCCCATTACACGCAGTTGGCGCGGCGTTGTCAACGCCGTTGTCCCCGCGCGCAGGTGCGCATCGCCTGCCCCAACAGGGCGATGCCCTCCTCGATTTCACCCGTCGGACCGGCCGCGTACCCCAGGATCAGCCCGGGTGGTCCCGGTCGCATGCGGTGCCACGACAGCGGGTGGGTCTTCACCCCGAGGGCGAGGGCGGCCGTCGCGAGGTCCGTGTCGGCGAAGGGGGCCCCGTCGAAGGTGACCATCAGGTGCAGGCCGGCCGCCGCGCCGTGGACCCGGGCTCCGGACAGTTCGGCGGCGACGGCCCGCAGCATCGCGTCCCGACGGCGGCGGTGGCGGCGCCGGACGAAGCGCAGGTGGCGCTCCAGTTCCCCGGACTCCATCAGCCGGGCCAGGACCAGCTGTGCCAGGACCGGGTTGCCGAGGTCGGCGTAGCGCTTCGCGGCGACCACCCGGTCCCGCAGTCGCTCGGGGACCAGCAGCCAGCCGAGCCGCAGGGCGGGGGCGAGCAGCTTGGAGACGCTGCCGGCGTAGCAGACGCCCTCGGGCAGCAGCGCGCGCAGCGCGGGGACGGGAGCGCGGTCGTAGCGGTGTTCGGCGTCGTAGTCGTCCTCGATGACCACGCCTCCGGACGCGGCCCACTCCAGCAGTGCGCGTCGGCGCTCCCCGTCGAGCACGACGCCGGTCGGGAACTGGTGCGCGGGGGTCAGGAGCACCGCCTGGGCCCCGCTCGCCCGGAGCGCGGCCACGTCCAGCCCGGCCCCGTCCACCGGCACCCCTACGATGTCCAGTCCGCCGTACTCCAGTTGCTGACGCGCCCCCAGCGAGCCGGGGTCCTCCACCGCCACCCGGCGCACGCCCTGCTCGGGCAGCGCCCGCGCGAGCAGCCACAGGGCCTGCGCCACCCCGGCGACCACGACGACCTCGCCGGGCTCCGCGCGGATGCCCCGGTTGCGGGCGAGCCAGCCGGCCACCGCCTCCCGGAGGGCGGGCGCCCCCTGCGGGTTGCCGTAACCGAAGTCGGCGGGGGTGAGGGCGGCCAGCACGCGGCGTTCGGCCTGGAGCCAGGCGGTGCGGGGGAAGGCGGTGAGGTCGGGCACGCCGGGTGAGAGGTCGATGCGGCAGGGCACGGCGCGCAGGGCGTCCACGAGCCCGCCGCGCTCGGCCTCGGCGGCCGGTCGGGGGCCGGGCGGGGCGGCGGGGCGGCGACGACGACCGTGCCGGCCCGGCCGCGCCCGGCGACCTGGCCCGTCTCGGCGAGTCGTTGGTAGGCCTCGGTCACCAGGCCGCGCGAGACGCCGAGTTCGGCGGCGAGCACCCGGCCGGCGGGCAGTCTGCTGCCGACCGGGAGGGTGCCGTCGGCGATGGCGGCGCGCAGGCGGGCGGCCAGCCATTCGGTGCGTCCGCCGGGTGGGGCCTCGCCCGGGTCGAGCTGGAGGAAGTCGGATCCGCCGGATCCGCCGGCGGTACGCGGCCGCCGGTCGCCCTCGGTTTTGGACCCCTCGTCGGCGCCCTTGTTGGACCTGCTCACCGGACCATTGTGGCCCCAACCTGGACGGTATGAGCACTTCCACATCCGCCGCGCCCTCCGACGTCCCCTCCGACGCCCCCGCCCCGGCGGGCAGTAGCTCGCCCCTGCGGGCCCTCGCGCCGGGGGTCGTCGGCATGGCGCTGGTCGGCAGCAGCGTCACGGTCTCCCGCACGCTGGTCGATGCCCCGCTGTTCACGGCGCAGGCCGTCCGGTACGTGGCCGCCGCCCTGATCCTCGTCGGCCTCGCCCGCGCCGCCCGGGTACCGCTGTCCCTGCCCCGGGGCCGGGAGTGGTGGTGGCTGGGCGGGATCGCCGCCACCGGGCTGGTGCTGTTCAACGTGGCGGTCGTACGGGGCGTCGCCCACGCCGAGCCCGCCGTCATCGCCGTCGCCGTGGCCTCCGTACCGATCCTGCTCGGGGTGGTCGGGCCGCTGCTGGAGCGGCGGGCGCCGAACCGGCGGGTGCTGGTGGCCGCGCCCGTCGTGGTGGCGGGGGCCGTCCTGGTCGAGGGGACCGGGCGCACCGACGCGGCCGGGGTGGCGTGGGCGGCGCTGGCCCTCGGCTGCGAGGCCGGGTTCACGCTGCTCGCGCTGCCGGTGCTGGGCCGGCACGGCGCGTGGGGGGTGTCCGTGCACTCGGTGTGGATGGGGGCGGTGATGCTGGCGGGGCTGGCGGTGTGCGTGGAGGGGCCGTCGGCCGTGGGAGAGCTGTCGGCCGGCCAGTGGGCTGCCGTCGGCTACCTCGCGGTGCTGGTCACGGCGGTGGCGTTCCTGCTCTGGTACCGCACGGTCGCCGCCGTCGGCTCCGGCCGGGCGGGGCTGCTGACCGGGGTCGCGCCGCTCGCGGCGGCCGGCGCCGGGGCGCTGACGGGTGGCGGCGTACCCGGGGCGGCGGTGTGGCTGGGCCTGGCCGTGGTGATCGCCGGCCTGGCACTGGGGCTGCGCGGCGCGGGCGGCGAGGCTCCGACGCATCCGTAACACCCGCCCCCCCCTTGAGGGCGGCCGGCCGCGTCGATCACGATCCGCAGATGCCGACGCCATGCGCCGCTCCACAGGCCGGCGCGACGGTAGGAGCCCTTGTCGGTGACCCGTTTGGCGATCCGGCCGTTCGCGCGGGCGGTGCCGCCGGAGGGGGTGTCGTAGAGGGAGTTGCACTCGATCGCCGCGGCCAGTCTGCCGGTGTCGACCATGTCGTACATGACGGTGCCGGCGGCGGCGTCCACCGGCGTGGAGGTGGTGACGGGGGTGAAGGTGTCCCCGGTGCCGGTGGTGGCCGTGTGCATCAGGTCGGTGGACAGGGCGAAGCCCGGCTGGTCGCTGCGGACGCTGACCAGGGTGTGATCGGGGACGGCGAGGCCGCGCCGGAGGGGTTTCAGGTGGCGGCGGGGACCAATACCACGGCCGTTCCGTACGCGCAGACCTCGGTCCCGACGTCGGCCGCGTCCGTGACGTCGAAGCGCGTCATCAGCACGGCGTTCGCGCCGCGCGCCTTGGCCTGTTCGATGAGGCGCTCCATCGCCTGGTTGCGGGTCTCCACCAGGGTCTTCGTGAGGCCCTTCAGCTCGCCGCCGATCATGGACTTCAGGCCTGCTCCGATCTGGCTGCCGAGGTGCCGCGAGCGCACCGTGAGCCCGAAGACCTCCCCGATGACCTGCTCGACCCGGTAGCCGGGGACGTCGTTCGTGGTCACGACCAGGACACCGGTCTGCTGGGCCTTGGGGCCGCCGCCGTAGTCTTCGATACCCATGCCGCCCACTGTGGCCCGGGGCGCTCCCGCCCGCATCCGCAAGGCCCCGCATCCGCAAGCCCCCGCGTCCGCACGCCCCCGCATCCCGGGAATCCGGCGGGCCGTCCCGATCCGCCGGCCGGAACGCCTCCACCTGATTGCCCCGTTTCAGGTGCGCTCCCTAGCATGGGCCGACCGCACCGAGGAGGGCACATGCAGTTACGTCACGACGGCCGAGATCCTCAGGACCTCCCACCCCAGCCCCTCATCGACATGCACACCCCGAGCGTGGCGAGGATGTACGACTGGCTCCTGGGCGGCGTGGAGAACTACGCCAGCGACCGGGAGGCCTGCGCGAAGCTGCTGGAGATCGCGCCGAGCACCCAGCTGCTGGCCCGCAACAACCGGGCCTTCCTCACCCGCGTCGTGCGCACGCTCGTCGAGGACTACGGCATCCGCCAGTTCCTCGACCACGGCTCCGGCCTCCCCACGCAGGACAACGTCCACGAGGTGGCCCAGCGCGCGGACCCGGCCTGCCGCGTCGCGTACGTGGACAACGACCCGATGGTCCTCGCCCACGCCCAGACCACCCTGCACGACAACACCGCCACGCTGGTCGTCTCCGAGGACCTGCGCGAGACCGACCGGATCCGCCGGGCCACGGACCGTTTCCTGGACTGGGAACAGCCCATGGCGGCCCTGTTCGTGTCGGTCCTGCACTGCATTCCGGACACCGACGACGAGCGCTCCCCCGCCGCCGTCGTGCGCCGCACGGCGGAGCTGCTGCCGCCCGGCAGTTTCATGGTGATCTGCCAGCTCGTGAGTGATGACGCCGAGGTGCGCGAGCAGGTGACCCGGCTGATGGAGGTGAGCACCCACGGCAACTGGGGCCGGGTGCGCGAGCCCCACGAGGTGGCGCGCTATTTCGACGGGTTGGAGATCCTGGAGCCCCTGCTGGTCGACGTGGTCGACTGGCGGCCGGATTCCGATCCCCCGCCGCCCGAACGCCGCCCGAAGGACTGGGTGGAGTGGGGCGGAGTGGCGCGCCTGCGTCGGTAGGTCGTGGGCGTTCAGTCCCGCGCGAAGGCGTCCCGGGCCTCCAGGATCATGTCCCGGCTGCGGTCCCTGGAGGCCGCGGCCAGGCGCAGGTTGCTCAGCGCGTTGCGGTGGTCGTCCAGGGCGCGGGGCCGGGTCACGTAGTTGGCGCCGTTGATGTGCTCGACGTAGGCGAGTTCGCCCGGTCCACCGTCGCGGAAGGTGAGGTGCGTGATCGGGTAGGGCGGGGCCGCGACGTAGCCGGAGGTCATGTCGAGGATGCGGATGTTGACCCGGGCGGTGTCGCCGGCCTCCAGCAGGTATGTGAGCTGCTCGCGCATCACGCGGGCGCTGCCGCAGCGGCGTCTGAGGATGCCCTCGTCGAGCAGGGCGGTCAGGCGCGGGACGTCGCCCTCCATCAGCCGCAGTCGGCGCTGGGTGCGCAGTTGCACGACCCGCTCGATCTCCTCCTCCGACGCGCTGGGCATCACGGCTCTGACCATGTGCCAGGCGTAGGCGGGGAGTTGCAGGATGCCGGGGACGACGAGGTTCTCGTAGACGCAGATCTCCTCGGCCTCGCCCTCCAGTTGGATCAGGCGCTTGAGGAAGCCGGGCGTCACGTCGCTGTAATGCTCGTACCACTCGCGGTCCTGGGCGAATTCCAGCAGCCGCTCGATGGTTCTGGTCTCCTCGGCGTCGAGGTCGTAGTAGCGGACGAGGTCGTGGACGTCCCGGGCCTTGGGCGGGCTCTCCCCGCGCTCCAGTCGGCTGACCTTGGAGACGGAGCCGCGGATCACGGCTGCCACCTGCTTCAGGGTGAGCCCCCGGTCCTCGCGGTGCCCCCGGAGCGCCCGGCCGAGTACGCGTCCGGCCGCCGCCCGGCCCGGTTCCCTCTCCAAGGGCAGTACGGGAGCGACCGGGTCGGGTGACGGCTCGGACAACGGCTCGGGGAGGGCGGACATACGAACTCCAATGCGACGGGGACGGGTCCCGGTCATCAGAATGGAGTGTCAGCCGCTGCCATCCAAGCTTTGGCCTACGATATGAATGTCATCCGGTCAGTCGGTCGAATTCGGCTCGTTTCGCACCGTCGATGAAGGCCTCGATCTCGGCCGCCGTGAACACCAGCGCCGGTCCGTCCGGGAACCGCGAGTTGCGCACCGCCACCTCGCCGCCCTCCAACGCCGCGAGTTCCACACAGTTCCCGTTGCCCACGCTGGCACTGCTCTTCACCCAGACCGCGCCCGGGATCCCGCTCGCCGCGACACCATTGTGTAACCGCATGTCCATGCCCCTCCTCATCGGCCGTCCCTTGTGGGATGGCATGACAAGCACTCATCAGCATGCTAGCCGGCACTTCCGTGCCTGGAAGTCCCTCGAAAGGGTTGGGCATATCGGGCTAAAGGCCGGTGCGCCGCCGCGCCGCGCCGGTGCTGCCTCGCCATAGTCGTCCGTGGCAACCGCCCGGTTGTCTCCCCGACGTGTTGGCCGCGCCGGGACGACATCTTCGTAGAGGAGCCGGCTCATGCTGAAACCCACCAGGACCGTACTCGCCCTCGCGAGCGGAAGTCTGGTGCTCGGCCTGCTCGGTGCGGGCGTCTCCGTCGCCGCTACCGCCCCGGGCGACGAGGGCCCCCGCAAGCCCCCGCTCGCCCTCGGCATGCCGGGCGACGACGACGGCCGGTACGGCGAGGACGAGGAGGACTACGACTCCGGGGAGCACCGGCACACGTACGGCAAGGTCGTCTCGCAGGGACCGCTCAGCGTCCGCAGCCGCCCCTCCACGGACGCCTACCTCCTGGGCAAGGTGTCCCCGCACCGGAAGCTGGCGCTGAAGTGCAAGGCGCACGGCGAGGAGGTCGCGGGCAACGACCTCTGGTACCTCCTGGACGTCAAGCGTCACGAGGACGGGCACGACGGCACGGAGCCCCTGGACGGCCTCCGCGAGCCGCAGGACGGCGGCGGCCCGGAGGTGAAGGTCCGCGACCGCGCGGACCGCAGGAGCGCGTGGGTCTCCGCCCGTTACGTCAAGAACCTCGGCCCGGTGAAGTGGTGCCGGCACTGACCCTTCCGGTCAGTCGGCAGGGCGTACGGTACGGGGCCCCGCGCACTCGGCACCGTACGCCGCCACCCGCGTGCGCAGTTCCCGGTCCGCGGTGACCACCACGCAGCGGCGGCCCTCGCCGGCCGCCGCCGCCACCAGCTCCACGATCCGGTCGTCCCCGCTGCCGGGCGCCTCCTCCACCCGCACCCCGGGCAACGACGCGACGCCCCGGGCGGCGCCCTCCACGACGAGCACGATCTCCTCCGCCGGCCGCGCCCCCGCTGCCGTATCCGCCGCGCGCTCCGCGAGCCGGTCGCGCAGCCGAACGGCGGCGGCGCGGCGGTCGCGCCACCAGCCGTCCGGGACGGATCCGACGACGTTCGCGCCGTCCACGATCAGCAGCCTGGCCTCGATCGGCGGTCGGTCCTCGATCGGCGGTCGCGTCATGGCGCTCAGAAGTCCCCGTAGTTGACCTGCCAGGTGGGCAGGCCCATCCGGCGCCAGATCGCGACCACCCGGTCCCGGTCGTCCAGGGAGACGCGCACCGCGTACCGGTGGCGTACGTGCGCGTCGAAGAGCTCGGCCTTCACGACGTCGTCGCGGCGGGTGTCGCCGGCCGCCCGCATCCACAGCTCGTCGTAGGGCACCCGGTGGCGCCGCAGCCAGGACTCGGTCTGCGGCCGGTGCTCCTCGCCGCGGCCCGACAGCAGCACGATCACGTCGCCGTCGGCCCGCCGGAAGGCGTCCAGGGCGCGCCTGACCGGCTCGTTCAGCAAGTCGAGTTCGCAGCGCGAGAAGTCGTACGGGCCTCGGTCGCCGGTGAGCGCGAGGGTGCCGTCGATGTCGCACATCACGGCGGCGGGCAGTGTCGGGTCGGGGACGTAGGGACTGACCGGCGGCTGATCGTTCAGCCATTCGGGGGTGAGCCGCCAGCCGCCCTTGCGGGCCTTGGTGTGCTTGTCGGCCAGGATCCGGATGATCTCCTCGCCGACCCGCCGCTCGCGGGCGGCGTCGCGGCGTACGCACTCCTCGACGGGCACGTCGGTGAAGTCGTGCACGACGAAGGTGGCCCGGCCGGCGACCGCCGCCTTGAGCCGCTTGGGGATGTGCGGCGTCAGGTGGGTGTTGTCGACGACCACGTCGAAGCCGTCCGAGACGGCGGCGCGAACGGCCGCGTCCTGGACGGCCAGGACCGTCTGCTCGTGCCGGTACGAGTGCCGGCGCTCCGGGTCGGGCAGGTCGAGCATGACGCGCAGGTCGTCGAGGTTGACGCGGCGCATGCGCCCGCCGGCCTCGGCCTGGAGGGCGCGGGCGGCGGTCGTCTTGCCGGAGGCGGGCAGGCCCGTCATGACGTGCACGACGGGCAGGGCGGCGGCCTCCGACGCCACTTCGGGAGCCGCTGCGGGAGCCGCTGCGGGAGCCGCGGCCGGCGCCGTTTCGGGGTCGCGTACCGCATCGGGCTCGGGTGCGGGCGCCGCGGCGGACTGTACGGACACGGTCAGTTCTCCTCATCGGTGGTGAAGGGGTCGGCGTTCTCCGGTCGGATGGTCCGCCAGGTGACGAGCTCGGTCGACCGGCCGTCCAGCCGCAGGAAGAGGGCCGAACGGATCCGGCCGTCGCGGATCTCCTTGACGGCGCGGGCGAAGGCGCCCCGGTCGCCGGTCAGGTGCGCCAGCCCCGCGAAGGCCTCGTCGATGGCCCGCTCGCGCCGGGCGGCCTCCTCCTCCAGGCGGGCGATCACCTCGCGCACCCAGTGGTCGAACTCGTCCGGGACCTGCTCCAGCAGCGCGTCCAACGGCTTGCCGCCCCAGGCCTCGATGTCGGCGACGGTGCAGTTCAGGCCCTGGGCGAGCTGCTTGGCGGGCAGCCCGGCGAAGCGCTGGATGCCGTGGCCGCGCCAGATGTCGCGCTCGTTGACGCCGGTGAGCACCTTGTGCAGGCGTACGTATTCGGCCAGCTTGGCCTTGGCGCGGACGCCGGAGGCGAAGCGCAGCACGAAGCCCTCGGCCTCGGTGCCGGTCGTCGGGTTCCCGCCGCCGGGCAGGGTGTTCGCCTCGGCGAGCGCGAGCAGCTCGGGGAGCGGCATGGCGGGCCAGACGGTGACGACGGAACCGATGCCGCGCCAGTGCTCGGCGGCCTCGGTGAGCGGCACTTCGACGCCGTCGTGGCCGAAGGCGGCGAGCAGGACGAGGTCGCGGCGGTCGCCGTAGTTCACGACGATACGGTTCTGCGGGTAGAGGATCTCGGCGAGGTAGGTCACTCCGGGCACCAGGGCGGCGGTGTCGTGGGCGTCCAGGCGCTGCTGGGCCCAGGTCGCCTGGACGCTGGTGAAGGAACCCTTGGAGGCGACGCGCCAGCGGTCGGCGTAGTGGAAGACGACGGCGAGGCTGCCGTCGACCTTGTCGTAGACCTCGAACGGCTCGTCGGGCAGGGCGGGCGCGTACGGCTGTCCCGACGTGTGCTCGCCGACGTTGAAGAACTTCGGCAGGGGCAGGGCGACGACCGCGCCGGTGGAGTCGTCGGCGACGAGGCCGCGGCAGCGCGTGGTGACCTGGTTCCAGATCCGCTCGTACTGCGCGGTGCGCGTGTACGTGTAGATGGACAGCGGCAGTTCGGGGTGCCGCTTGCGGGTCACGTGGCCGGCGTCGATGGCGGCCGCCAGGTCCTGGGCGGGCAGCAGGTCGTGCAGAGTCAGGCGGTCCTGGCTCATGGGGTTCCTCCCGGTTCGAGATGGTTCATCTTCGCGTGCGGGAGGAGGGCACGGGTAGTCAATTACGACGGCGGTGTCCATGGCTACGACCGGGTGCGACCTGCGTGGTTGATGTCGCGGGGGCGCAGGATCCGCGGCGCCGTCGGGGCGGAGGCCTCGGAGCCGGGGGTGGCGACGGCGATCATGGCGCGGCCGATGGCGTCGGTGGTGGTGAGGTGGTTCGGCGCGAAGCGGCGCAGCAGGGGGAACAGCGGGGCGGCGAGGACGTATCCGGCGCGGTAGAGCCGCGTCTTGGACGGCATGCCGCTCACCGGCTGGACGATGCCGGGGCGGAACATGTAGGCGTGGAAGGGCAGGGCGAGGAGGTCGTTCTCGGTCCTGCCCTTGACCCGGGCCCACATGACGCGGCCGGACCCGGTGCTGTCGGTGCCCGCGCCGGTGACGTAGGCGAAGGTCAGGTCGGGATTGGCGGCGGCGAGCGGGCGGGCGACCGCGAGCGTCAGGTCGTAGGTGACGCGGCGGTATTCCTCTTCCTTCTTGCCGACGGAGGAGACGCCGAGGCAGAAGAAGCAGGCGTCGTAGTCGGGCAGCTCGTCGGTGAGGGCGGACAGGTCCGCGGGGTCGGCCTGGACGAGCTCGCGGAGCTTGGGGTGGCTGACGCCGAGCGAGGTGCGGCCGATCGCGAGGACGCGGGTGACGGAGTCGTCCCGCAGGCACGCGCGCAGGACACCGCGCCCGATCATTCCCGTTCCGCCGTAAAGGATGACGTTCACATGCGCAGCCTACGGGGTCGTGTCGGGCGGTCGCCTGTCAGTGCGAGACGCAGAGTTCGTTGCCCTGGGGGTCGGTGAGGGTGGTCCAGCGGTAGGGGCCCTGTCGGCCTTCGTGGAGGTGGGTGGCTCCGTTGGCCAGGAGGCGCTCCACCAGGGCGAGCGGGTCGTCGTCGCCGGTGCGGACGTCGAGGTGGACGCGGTTCTTGACCTGCTTGGGCTCCAGGACGAACTGGAACAGGACGCGGGGGGAGCCCGGCAGGCCGTCCGGGTGGCGGATGGCGGCTCCGGCCTTCCAGACGAGGGTGCCCCGGTGGGTGGTGGTGTCCTCCTCGGTGGCGTGGCCGGCTTCGATCTGGCCTCGGATGAACTTCTCGTCGCTGGGTTCCACCTCCCAACCGAGGGCGTCCGCCCACCAGTCGGCAAGGGCGTGCGGTTCGGTCGAGTCGAAGGTCACCTGGAACGTGTACGCCATGGCCGGGACCCTACTCGGCGCCGGGGCGGCGGGCCAGCAACCATGCCGCGCAGGTGAGCAGCCAGGCGCCGACCGCGATCCACAGCAGCACCTCCCCCAGCGGGCGCAGCCACGGCACGCCGGTCGCGGGCGCGGCGGCGAGGCAGGCGGTGGCGGTCATCCCGAGCGGGAAGACGGTGGACCAGCGGCGGATGTCGTAGTGGGGGCGGGGGCAGCGCACCTCGGCGGCGAGCAGGACGACGTACCAGACGAGGGAGATCCCGAGGGCCACCAGGGTGGCGGTGCGCAGGGCGCTGTGGGCGGCGCCGGTCCATCGGTGGGAGGCGGTGAGCACGGCGCCCGCGAGGGCGGTGATGGACAGGGCGCCGCCGGCCACCCAGTGGTCGCCCGCTCCGCCGGTCACCTCGTGGAGGTCGAAGCTGCGCAGGGCGAACGGGTAGAGCAGGACGCCGAGACAGAAGAGGGCGAGGGCGGCCTCGGCGAGGCGGCCCTGGTGGTGGGTGGCGGCGAGGGCGGCGGTGAGGACCACGAGTCCTTGGGTGGCGACGCAGACGAGGAAGGCGGCGCCGGGCATGCGCCGCCGCCAGTGCCGTACGACGGCGTACAGCAGGACGGGCCAGAGCGCCGCGGCGAGCAGCAGCAGGCCGGCGGCGGCGCGGTGCAGGCCGAGCCGGTCGAGGCGGGAGCCGAGCAGGGTGGTGGCGGCGACGGCGGTGAGGGCGGCCGGGGTGTGGGCCTCGGCCCGGAAGCGGCCGCGGTCGCCGAGGAGCAGGGCGGCGAACACGGCGGCGAGGAGCAGCCACAGGACGGCGGCGACGGCCAGGGCGGCCAGGGAGAGCCCGGTGCGTCCGATGAGGTCCAGGCCGACGGAGAGGATGCCGGGGGCCATGACGGCGGCGCCGGCGGCGGGCGACAGTCCGGCCCACCAGGTGCGGAGGGGTGCGCGACTCATACGCGGCATCGTGCGGTGCCGGGTGCGGCTTCGTGGTCAGCGCACGCCGTGTGTGCGGAACTGGATGCTGATGCGGGGGCCGACGGCGCGGGTGGTCTTGGGGACGGCGTGTTCCATGGTGCGCTGGCAGGAGCCGCCCATCACGAGGAGGTCGCCGTGGCCGAGCGGCAGCCGCAGGAGGGTGGGGCCGCCGTCGCGGGGGCGCAGGGCCAGGTCGCGCGGGTCTCCGACGGAGAGGATGGCGACCACGGTGTCCTCGGTGGCGGAGCGGCCGGTGCGGTCGCCGTGCCAGGCGACGCTGTCGCGGCCGTCGCGGTAGAGGCACAGGCCGGCGGTGACGAGGGGCTCGCCGAGTTCGTCGGCGTAGTACCGGCTGAGGGCGGTGCGGGCTTCGGTGAGGACGGGGTGCGGGAGG
Organism: Streptomyces sp. RerS4; assembly: GCF_023515955.1. Taxonomy (GTDB): domain Bacteria; phylum Actinomycetota; class Actinomycetes; order Streptomycetales; family Streptomycetaceae; genus Streptomyces. The sequence continues at coordinate 6,691,080 of NZ_CP097322.1, read as the reverse complement.
GTTTCGCCCTCGCCGTAGTGGGCGAGGAGCCGGGGTACGCCCACCTCGCGGTCGTACATGCGGCGGCTCTCGGCGTGCCAGGGAACCTCGGCGGCGAGGTGTTCGAACAGCGCGTCGGCCCCGGTGAGCCAGCCGGGGAGGTGGTCGACCCAGGCTCCGGCCCCGAGGCCGGTGCGCCGGACGCGCGCGAGGGGGCCGAGCCGGATCTCGTCGGTCTGGTCGAAGAGGGAGCCCTGGAGTGCGTGCATGCCTCCACCGTACCCCGATATCCGAACATACGCTCGATTCGATGGATGCGGTACGGGTCTGGCCGCGGGGCGGTCCGGAGGGGATCATGGGCGATCATCGAGTCCCGTCCGGGAGGTACGCGTGTCCGTGGTCGCGTCGAGTTGTACGTCCGGCAGTTCCGAGGTGCCGCTGCTGCGCGAGACGATCGGTGACAACCTCGACCGTACGGTCGCGAGATTCCCCGACCGGGACGCGGTCGTCGATGTCGCCGCCGGCCGCCGGTGGACGTACGCCGAGCTGGCGCGGGACGTGGACGCCCTCGCGCTGGGGCTGCTGGACCTCGGGATCGTCAAGGGTGACCGCGTGGGCATCTGGGCGCCGAACCGGGCCGAGTGGACGTTGGTCCAGTACGCCACCGCGAAGATCGGCGCGATCCTCGTCACCGTGAACCCGGCGTACCGCGCGCACGAGCTGGAGTACGTCCTGCGGCAGTCCGGGACGCGGATGCTGATCGCCGCCGAGCGCTTCAAGACCTCCGACTACGGGGCGATGATCGAGGAAGTCCGGCCGCGCTGCCCCGAGTTGGAGTTCACCGTCCTGCTGGACGGACCGCTGTGGAACGACCTGGCGGAGCGGGGCCGGCGCTGCGATCCGGCCGAACTGGCGCGGGCCCAAGCGGCGTTGGACCCCGATGACCCGATCAACATCCAGTACACCTCGGGCACGACCGGATTCCCCAAGGGAGCCACGCTCTCCCACCACAACATCCTCAACAACGGTTTCTTCGTCGGGGAGTCGTGCGGCTACACCGAGGCGGACCGGGTCTGCGTCCCGGTGCCCTTCTACCACTGCTTCGGCATGGTCATGGGCAACCTCGCGTGTACGAGTCACGGCGCGGCGGTGGTCATCCCGGCGCCCGCCTTCGATGCGGCGGCGACGCTGGCGGCGGTCGAGGCGGAGGCCTGCACCTCGCTGTACGGCGTCCCCACCATGTTCATCGCCGAGTTGGCCGTCCCCGGCTTCGACGCCTACGACCTCTCCAGCCTGCGGACCGGGATCATGGCGGGCTCACCGTGTCCGGTGGAGGTCATGAACCAGGTGATCGAGCGGATGGGCATGACCGAGGTGTCCATCTGCTACGGGATGACCGAGACCTCGCCGGTCTCCACGCAGACCCTCGCGGACGATCCGGTCGAGCGCCGGGTCTCCACCGTCGGTCGGGTCGGACCGCACCTCCAGGTCAAGGTGATCGACCCGCGCACCGGCGGGACCGCGCCGCGCGGCGTCCCCGGCGAGCTGTGCACGCGCGGCTACTCCGTGATGCTCGGCTACTGGGGGGAGCCGGAGAAGACCGCCGAGGCGGTGGACCCCGAGGGCTGGATGCACACCGGCGACCTGGCGGTCATGGACGAGGAGGGCTACCTCGCCATCACCGGCCGGATCAAGGACATGGTGATCCGGGGCGGCGAGAACGTCTACCCGCGCGAGATCGAGGAGTTCCTGCACGGCCACCCGGACGTGCTGGACGTCCAGGTCATCGGCGTCCCCGACCCCAAGTACGGGGAGGAGCTGATGGCGTGGGTGCGGATGCGGGACGGGGCGCGGCCGCTGACGGCGGACGCGGTGCGCGCGTACTGCGCCGGCCGGCTCGCCCACTTCAAGATCCCGCGCTACGTGCACGTGGTGGACGAGTTCCCGATGACCGTCACCGGGAAGATCCGCAAGGTCGAGATGCGCGAGGTCGCGAGCCGGCTGCTCGATACGCACCGGACACGGCCCGAGAACTCCTAACGAAATGATCTCGTCGAAGCCCTGGCCAGGCGACGACGGGTTGGGGGCGGCGCACGCTGCGCCGCGGAGAACGCAAATGCGTCGACAGCGCCCCTCGGCACCCGGCAAGGTGGACCTCCGTGACGAGCAGTGAACTGTGGACCCGTGCGACCGCCGACCGCTACGACGCCGAGGAGGCCGAAGCGTCCTCGGCTGCCGTTCTCGGACCGACTCTCGCCTTCCTCGCCGAGCTCGCCGGGGACGGCCGGGCACTGGAGTTCGCCATCGGAACCGGGCGAGTGGGAGTCCCGCTCCGGGAACGCGGCGTGCCCGTAGTGGGCATCGAACTGTCCGAGCACATGGCGGCGGTGCTGCGGCGCAAGATCGACGAGGACACGCTCCCGGTGGTCATCGGGGACATGGCCACCACCGTCGTTCCGGGCGGGTTCACCCTGGTCTATCTCGTCTACAACACCATTACGAACCTGCTCACGCAGGACGAGCAGGTCGAGTGCTTCCGTAACGCCGCACGGCATCTGGAGCCCGGCGGCCGATTCGTCATCGAGCTGGGTGTGCCGCCGCTGCGGTTCCTGCCGCCGGGCCAGGTCGCGGTGCCGTTCGACGTCTCGGAGCGGCATCTCGGCTTCGACACCTTCGACCTGGTCGAGCAGATTCTCGTCTCGCACCACTTCACCCGCGACGGCGACGGCGGCCGCTACCGCCGCGACAACTCCCGGCACCGGTACGCCTGGCCGGCGGAGCTCGACCTGATGGCACGGATCGCCGGTCTCGAACTGGAACGTCGCGTTGCGGACTGGGACGGGTCTCCGTTCACCCAGGACTCCGCGAAGCACGTCTCCGTGTGGCGCAAGCCGGCCTGAGGTCGGCCACCGGGCCATCAACGTTGGCCGTGCCTGTCTTGAACTTCCATCGGGAGTTCAGGCGTCGCCGGCAGAGTTCCAAGGGCCGACGTGTGGCGGCGCGCGGTGGACGCGGGCCAGGAGGAGGACCGTGTCGTCGTTCGGCGGGTCGGGGAGCAGGGCGGCGAGGATGCGGTCCGCAGCCGTCTCCAACGGGCCTTCGAGCAGACCCAGTTGGTGACTCAGAGCGGCCAGGCCGGTGTCGATGTCCTGGCCCCGGGATTCGATCAGGCCGTCGGTGTACAGGGCCAGTACGGCTCCGTCCGGCAGCTCGAACTCCGTCGAGCGGAAGGGGAAGCCACCGACCCCGAGGGGGACGCCCGGGGTCGGGTCCAGGGTTTCGACGGCGCCGTCGGGTCGGCGGACCAGGGGCGGGGGGTGTCCGGCGTTCGCGAGGCGGGTGCGGCCGGTGCGGGGGTCGTGGAACAGGCAGAGGCAGGTGGCCAGTTCGATGCCGGACTCCTGGGCGCAGCGGTCGAGTTCGACGAGCAGGTCCGCCGGGTCGCGGCTGTGGCGGGCCAGCGCCTTCGCGGTGATGCGCAGCCGACCCATCGACGCGGCGGCGGGTACGCCGTGTCCCATGACGTCGCCGACGAGAAGGGCGACGTGGCCGTCCGGCAGGTCGATCACGTCGTACCAGTCGCCGCCGACCTCGGTGACGCGGCTGCCGGGCAGGTAGCGGTGGGCGACCGTGACGTACGGGCCGGTGGACAACGCACTGGGCAGCAGGGAGCGTTGCAGCGTGAGCGCGATGTCCTGGACGCGGCTGTAGAGGCGGGCGTTGTCCAGGCAGAGGGCGGCGCGGGAGGCGAGTTCCCCGGCGAGGCTGAGGTCTTGTCCGGTGAAGGGCGCTCGGGCGGTGGAGCGGCCGAACATGGCGATGCCCTGGATGGTGCCGCGGGCGACGAGCGGGGCGATGAGGATGGACGCGAGGCCGCTGTCGCGCAGCAGGCGGGCGCGGTCGCGGTGGACGACGGTGGAGGTGGTGAAGTCCTCGTCCACGGGGACGCACAGGGGCCGGCCGGTCTCCAGTGTGCGGTGAATGCCGGAGCCCGGGGGGTACGTAATCCGCTCCAGCCCGCCGACGAGTTCGTCGGCGGGCGGCGGGAGGGTCGTCCCGGCCGCGATCCGGCGGGTGTGGAGGGGCAGGCGGGGGTCGAAGGCCTCGGAGGGGTTCAGCCAGTCGACGAGTTCCACCACGGAGGCGTCACAGAAGTCCGGTACCGCGGCGTCGACCAGTTCCCGGGCGGTGGTGTCGACGTCGAGGGTGGTGCCGACGCGGGCGGCGGCCCGGTCGAGGAGGTCGAGGCGCCGGCGGGCCTCGGTGGCCTCCAGCAGGGCCCGTTCCCGATCGGTGACGTCCACCATGAGCCCGCCCACGCCGGGCGGGGTGCCTACGGCTCCGCTGAGCGGGAACAGGCTCACGGACCGGACCTGGTCACGGTCGGGGCGGCCGGGGGTGCGCAGCCCGACGAGGAGGCTGACCACGGGGGTGCCGTCGTCGGCGACGGAGCGCAGTACGCGCTGGAACTCGCCGCCGTCGGAGGTGAGCATGATGTCGGCGGTGCCGCGCCCGAGGTGCTCGCGCACGGGGAGCCCGTCCATGTCGGCGAGTGCCTGGTTGAGGTGGACGTAGCGGAGTTCCTGGTCGAGCATGACCAGGCCGATGGGGCAGGTCTCGAAGAGGGCGTCGAGGAAGGCGAGGTTCGTCTTGACCCGGTCGAGCTCCTCGCCGCGGCTGGCGAGACCCATGATCACGAAGTCGCCGTCGCCGTCGCCGCCGGGGCCGGGGCCGGGGCCCGTGACCGGGAAGACGCGGAACCCGCAGTCGAAGACGGATCCGTCGCGGTGCAGGACCGGCAGCCGGACCCGCCAGTACCCGAGCGTGCGGGCCCGCTCGACCAGCCGCCCGGCCGAATCGACCTCGCCCGGCGGGGGCGGGGGGAACAGGGTGGCGGCGGGGCGGCCGAGGACGGCCTCGGCGGGGTGGCCGAAGAGGTGGGCGGCGCCCGGCCCCCAGTAGCGGACGCGGCCGAGGTCGTCGAAGCCGAACACGGCGACGGGGACGTGCTCCAACAACGAGCCGGGCTCGGACCGGATCGGACCGGGGCCCGACACACCCTCCGGCCGGTCCGATGGCACCACAAGCCTCCTCGCCGCGAGACCCGCGCCCGCCCGGACGGGGGCGAACCGCTCCCCCTCATTCTGCGTCCGCCCCCCGACCCCCGCGACCGACGGCCCGGCCGGGGCGTCGCCGGCCGGCAGCTCACGCGGCCGCACGGCCGGCCGGCGCGGCGGGCGGCACGCCCAGCGCCGCCGTGGCCGGTGTACCGGCCGGGCAGGCCGGCGGATCGGCAGGCCGCACCGGCCGGGCAGCGCCGGCCTGCCACCGGGTCGGCCGGTGTCGCCCGGCGTCGGTGGTGCGCCTGGTGCGGCCGAGCGGGGTGTGAGGGCCGGGGAGGTACCGGGCGACGCGGGCGAGGCAAGATCCGGAAGAGACGGCCTAGCGGCCGGCTGCGGCCGCGTGGCGGGGGTTGACGGGGGTGTTGGAGGTGATCGTGCCGTCCGTGCCGGAGAGGGTGAGCGCGTGACGGACGCCGTCCTGGGCCACGACCACCGCCAGCCAGGCGCTGCCGCCGCCGTCCTGGGCGATCGTCCGGAGGGACTCGACCTTGCCGCCGGGGATCGCCGCCGAGGCCTTCTCCGCCGCCTGCCCGATCGGCAGCGACGGTACGGGCACCGGGGCCTTGAGGGGCTTCGGGGCCTTGGCGGCATTCGGGGCACCGTCCAGGCGTCGTACGTGCCGCTCCCCCGGGCCCTCGGGGCCCCGCGGGCCCTTCGGCCCGACCTGGTGGTGGCCGGCCTCGGACCAGGTGAAGCGGGCCGCCCGCTCGTGTCGGTCGTGGTGGCCGGCGACGGCCACGGCCGTCACCCCCGCACCGCCGACGAGCACCACGGCCGCGCCCGCGACGGCCCAGCGGGCGCCCCGGCCGCTCGGCACCAGACGGACGAGCCCGGGGCGCTTGTCGGCGTCTCTGGACGGTTCGGACGGTTCGGACGGCGGCAAAGACTCAGACATACGGGGACTCCTCAGGCGCAACCGGGCACCGCGCCCGGCTCGTTCCCGAGCATGCCGAGGCGATGCTGAAGCCCACCTGAAGCCGGCTGAAGACCCCTTCAGCCACGCGCCGGCCGCGCCTGAGACCCTGGGCGCCATGCGCGTACTGGTGGTGGAGGACGAACGGCGACTCGCCGTGGCACTGCAGCGGGGCCTGCGGTCGGAGGGGTTCACGGTGGACGTGGCCCACGACGGGCCGCAGGGCCTGTGGATGGCCACGGAGCACGACTACGACCTGATAGTGCTCGACATCATGCTGCCCGGCCTCAACGGCTACCGGGTCTGCTCCCGGCTGCGCGCCGCCGGCAACGAGTCCGGGATCATCGTGCTGACCGCGAAGGACGGCGAGTACGACGAGGCCGAGGCCCTCGACACCGGCGCGGACGACTTCCTGTCCAAGCCCTTCTCCTACCTCGTCCTCGTGGCCCGGCTGCGCGCCCTGGGACGGCGTACGGGCCGCCGCGGCCCGCAGGTCCTGGAGTGCGGGGACCTCCGGCTGGACCCGGCCCGGCACACGTGCGCGCGCGGCGGGACCGAGATACGACTGACCGCCCGGGAGTTCGCGGTGCTGGAGTACCTGGCCCGGCGGCCCGGCGAGGTGGTGCCCAAGCGGGAGATCCTGGAACAGGTGTGGGACAGCGCCTTCGCGGGCGACCCGAACGTGGTCGAGGTGCACGTGAGCGCGGTCCGCCGGAAGATCGACGCGCCGTTCGGCCGGGCCGCGCTGGAGACCGTACGCGGCGTCGGCTACCGACTGGCGGCCGACGGTGGCTGACCGGACCCCGACCCGGACGCGCCGGACCCTGACCCGGACCCCGCCCCGGACCCTCACCTGGACGCGGACCGGAAGCCGGCCGCGCATCGCCGCGGCACGGCTCCTGTCGTGGCGTCCCGGGCCCCGGCTGCGGCGGCTGTGGCCCACCACCGTCCGCGCCCGCGCCACCTTCGGCGCCTGCCTGGTGGTGGCGGCCGCCCTGGCGGTGGCCTCCTTCGCCCTGCTGCGCCTGCTGGAGGGCAACCTGCTGCGCAACGCCGAACGCGACGCCGAGCAGCAGGCCATGACCGTCGCCGGCCTCGCGGCGGCCGGGCAGCTCGACCGGATGCGGGCGCCCCTGCACGGGGTGGACTTCGTCCAGGTGGTGAACGCGCGGGGCCGGGTGCTGCGTTCCACGCCGAACCTGGCCGGGGTCCCCTCGATCGCCCCCGCCAGGCCCCCGCGCTCCGGCACCGCCTTCCACACCTGGCGGCTGCGGCCGCTGGGCGGCGAGCACCGCCAGCGCGTCGTGGAGGTCACCACCGACACCCCGCAGGGCATCGTCACGGTCTTCGTCGGCACCTCGCTGCGCGACGTGGACGCCGCCGACGACACCACCGCCGCCGCCCTCGCGGTCGGCGGGCCCCTGCTGCTCGCCACCGTCGGCCTCGTCACCTGGCGGGTCACCGGCCGGGCGCTGCGCCCCGTCGAGGCGATCCGCGCCGAGGTCGCGGAGATCACCGACCGCGATCTGCACCGGCGGGTCCCCGTACCGCCCACGCGGGACGAGATCGCCCGGCTGGCCCGGACGATGAACGCCACCCTGGACCGGCTGGAGTCCTCCGGGATCCGCCACCGCCGGTTCATCGCCGACGCCTCGCACGAACTGCGCAGCCCCGTCACCGTGCTGCGCACCCAGCTGGAGGTGGCCATGGCCGTCCGCGACCCGGAGCTGTGGCCGGAGCTGATCGGCGGGGCGCTGGAGGACGTCGAACGCCTCCAGCACCTCTGCTCCGACCTGCTGCTCCTCGCCCGCATCGACGCCGCTCAGCCGGTGAAGGCGGTCCGGCTGGACCTGGGCGCGGTGGTGCGCGACGTGGTGGAGGCGCGCTCGGGCGACCGGGTCCCCGTACGGCTGCGGCTCGCGGAGGGCGTGCGGGTGGACGGCAGTGAACTGTGGCTGGCCCGGGTGGTGACCAACCTGCTGGACAACGCGCAGCGGTTCGCGGACCGGCGGGTGGAGGTGCTGCTGCGCTCGACCGGCGGGGCGGGCGCGCGGAGCGCCGTACTGGAGGTGGTGGACGACGGGCCGGGAGTGGCGCCCGAGGACCGGGAGCGGATCTTCGAACGGTTCACGCGGCTCGACGACTCCCGCAGCCGCGACCACGGCGGCGCCGGGCTGGGGCTGGCCATCGCCCGTGACCTGACCGCCCACCACGGGGGGACCCTCACCGCCGAGGACGCACCGGCGGGGGCCCGGCTGGTGGTCCGCCTCCCGGCGGCCTGATCGTCACACGGACATCGCCCGCGCCGGCATCGTTACGCGGGCATCGTTACGCCGACCGGGGCGCGCTTCCCGGGCGCCGGTGGTGGTGAGGCCTGTGCCTGCCGGGCGCCGGCGAGGTCTGCCCGCGCAGATCGGCGGCGAACACCTCGGCGGCGCGGCGGTGGCGCAGCTCCTCCAGGGTGCGGCTCTGGGCGTCCGCGCGCGCCAGGAGGCGGTCCATGTCGGCGGCCGCGATGCGCGGATCGACGTCGGCCACGGCGCGCAGCGCCCGCCAGCAGGCGGCCTTGCCCTCGACCCCCAGCAGCATGCCCTCGAATTCGAGGACGTCGCTGAGCGGGGAGCGGGACACGAGCCGTCCGTTGAGCTTGAGCCGCCCGGCCGCCTCCGCGAGCCGACCCACCGCCTCGCGCACGCGCGACACCGGCACGTCGAGGTCGTTGATGACGCGACGCAGGCTCTCCTGGTCCTCGTCGAGCTCCCTGACGAGGGTGTCCAGGTCCGGGGCGATGGGCGTGCCGCTGTGCCGGTCGCGGATGCGGCGGATCAGGCGGACTCCGGCGCCGGAGCCCATGAGGTGGTCGTTGAGGTAGATCCCCAGCAGGGCGGGCGCCCGGCCGGTGCCGGTGCCGGTACGGGCGGCGGTGCGGTGTGCGGGTGCTGCGCGGTTCATGGCCGGGCCTCCGATCGGGCGGGCGGTGGGTGCGGAGCGAGCGCCGGCCCCACGGCGGCGCCTACCCCGGCCCGCCGGCGGTACCCGTCGGACCGCGGCCGTCGGGCGATGGTTGAGGCGCCGCCCACCGGGCAGGTGCGGAACACCTGGCACCCCGGACGGTCCCGCGTACCCGAGCGCGTGCGCCCGCGGGGGACCGGCCGGACCCTGGAGGTACCGCATGCCACACGAAAGCCGCCCGCCCAAGCCCGAGCGTCCCGAGCCCGAGACGCGGCGCCGATCCGCCGTCCCCCGGGAGCCGGAGGCCCCCGCGCCGGGCCGGCCCGACGCGCCCCGGCTGTCGGACGACCCGGCGCGGAAGACCCGCGCGAAGCCCGACGACGGGCGCTCCACCCAGCGTCCGCCGGTGCAGGAACCGCCCGACTGACCCCGTCACGCCCCGGCCCCGCCCCACCCCCACTCCCGCACACTCCCGCCGGCATCACGGCACCGGAAGGCAGCCCCATGATCCAGGTGACCATTCCGCTGATCCCCACGTCGCAGGGAGGCCCGCTGATCCCCGCCGACGAGGTCACGACCCTGCTGCGCCAGATCGCGGCCGACTGGCTGGATGCGTTGGAGACCGACCCCGCCGAGGCCGACCCGCGGACCGTCCGGGAACTCTCGGGCGTCCTGCAACGCCTCGCGGACGGCATCGACGTGGAGTGCATCGCGTACACCGCCGACCCCCCGAGGCACGGGCGCCGACGGCACTGAGCCGGGCCCCGCACCGTCCGCCGCCCCCGGAGGGAGGGCACCATGTCGCTCACCACCCAGCCTTCGGCCCGTATCGCGCCCGACGCGGCGCGAACTGCGGCCGGGTGCCTTCCCGGGCCCACCTTCGGGGTCGAGGAGGAGTTCCTGCTGGTCGACCGCCGCACCCGGGCCCCGGCCGGCCGGGCGTCGCAGGTCATCGCGGCGCTCGCGCCGGTGCTCGGCCCGCAGGTGCAGCGCGAGTTCTACACGACCCAGGTCGAGGTGTGTACCCGGCCGGTCCACGACGCCGAGGGGCTACGGGCGGACTTGGCGCGGATGCGCGCCCTGCTGGTCCCGGCCGCGCGGGAGGCGGGCTGCCTGCTCGTGGGCACCGGCACACCGGTGATCCCGCCGGAGTTTCCCATGGCGATCACCGGCGATGACCGCTACCGGGTCATGGCGGAACGTTTCGCGGGCGCGATCGGGGCGCGCGACCAGGTGGTGTGTGGATGCCACGTCCACGTCGGCGTCGACAGCAAGGCGCAGGCGCTCGCGCTGTCGACCCGGATGCGGCCGTGGCTGCCGGTGTTCCAGGCGCTGGCCGCGAACTCGCCGTTCGACCGGGGCCGGGACTCCGGATGGGCCAGCTGGCGGGCGATCGAACACGCCCGCTGGCCCACGGTGGGGCCCGCGCCCGTCCTGAACGAGCCCGGGTACGACCTCGTCGCGAACGCCCTCATCCGGCGCACCGGGCTGCTCGACCGGAAGATGATCTACTGGTACGCCCGGCCCTCCGAGCACGTGCCGACCCTGGAGATCCGCGTCGCCGACAGCAACGCGGACCTCGACGTGGTCGTCCTGATCGCGACGCTCGTACGGGGGCTGGTCGCGGCCCTCCTGCCGCAGCTCGACACGCCGGCGCCCGCCTTGGCGGCGGGTCCGGGAGCCGTCCGCGAGGCGCACCGCCTGGCGGCCCTGGGCGGCCTGGACGGCGAGGGGCTCGACCTGCTGCACGGCCGGCGCCTGCCTGCCTGGCAGCTCGTGGAACGGCTCGTGGAGCAGGCGGCGCCCGGCCTGGAGGCGGTGGGTGAGCTGGACGCGGTGGGCGCTCTGGTGGACCGGCTGCGCCTCACCGGCGGCGGCGCCGCCCGCCAGCGGGCGTCGTACCGCAGGCGGGGCCGGCTGTCCGACGTGGTCGACGACCTCGCCCGCACCACCGCCGCCGCGGTCATCTGACGCGACGCCGCCGCAGTCGTCTGACGCGACCCCGTTCACCCGATTCCCCGACCGTGCCGTCCCCGCGCCGGGGAGACGGCGAGGTAGAAGCAGAGCATGAGCCTCGAACACCCCGCGGAGCGGGGCGGAGACGGACGGGGTCGTTTCGCCAGGCTGGCGGAGCGGGCGTCCAATTTCACGAGCAGTCCGCTCTTCTTCTGCCTCTGCCTGCTCCTGGTCGCCACCGTCGTCGGGGTGCACTCGCTGGGGCTGCCCCTGTCGTGGAAGCTGCTCGTCGGAGAGTCCATGGCGGCGGTGACGCTGCTGCTCCTGGCGCTGCTGAAGAACAGCGAACGACGCGCCGAGCACGCCATCCAGCGCAAGCTCGACGCGATCGCCGCGGCCCTCCTGGAGATGGAGCGGGGCGAGTCCGGGCCGGCGCTGCGGGACCTGCGGAAGGCCATCGGCATCGAGGAGGAGACGTGACGGCCGACCCGCCCCCTCCCCGCCGACCGGGGCCGCCGCCGCTCAGGCGTGGAGCAGGCGCTCGAAGAACGTGCGGTACTGGCGCAGCGCGAGCCGCAGGTCCTCGGTCGCGACCTCCTCGCCGCGGTCCCACTGCCTTTCCAGTTCCTGCTTGTCCCGGGCGAAGGTGCCCGCCAGGGCCTGCATGACCTCGGCCACCAGCTCGTCGGCGGACTGCACCGCCTCGCGCGGGTCGTCGACGAAGCGTCCCTGGATCTCGCTCCAGCGGCGGCGGAAGTCCTGCCCCTCGTCGCCGCCGAGCAGGGGCGCCGCCGTCTCGTCCGTCTCGCCCGTCTCGCCCGTCTCCTCGGCCGCCGTCGTGTCCGCGATCCCCTGCGTGGTCGGCTGTTCCGCGTCCACGTCGCGTTCTTCGCTCTCGTCCGTTCCTTCGCTCTCGTCCGTTCCTTCGTTCTCGTCCCGTTCCGTGGCCTCACCGGGGAAGAGCGGGGTGCCTCGCTCGTCGCCTCCGACGCCCGGACGGGCGATGTCCTCCGTGGTCAGCCCGGATTCGTCGGGCCGGTCGTCACGTTCGTCGGTCTGCATGTCAATGGCTCCTCTCGTCTTCGAGCAGCTCCGCGAAGAGGGCGCGGTAGTGCACCATCGCTCCCCGCAGTTCCTCGGTCGTCGCGCTTCCCTCGGCGCTGCGCGTCTTGACGGCGTGGGCGTCGCGGTAGTGGTTCAGGGTGCTCCCGTGCTGGACCGACAGGTCGCGCAGGCGGTCGTCGTAGGTCCCGTCGGTGGGGTAGCCGCGTTCCCGCATCAGCCGGGTGACGAGCGCGTCGGCGTCCGAAACGGCGGTTTCCGGGCGGTCGACGAAGCGTTCCTGCACGTCGCGCCACTCGTCGGCGTACTGGTGTCGTCGCCCGGCGGGGAGTTCCTTGAGCTCCAGCTTGTCGTGCCGGTGTTCACGGGAGCGCAGTTCGCGCTCGGCGGCCAGCTTGCCGCCCTTCTCGCGCACCGCGCGCCCGTACTCCGGCCCGAACCGCTCGCGCAGTCGGCGGCGCTGGGCGAGAACGACCAACGTCACGGTCAGCGCCAGGATGACGACGGCCGCCACGACGATGATGGCAATGAGTGTTCCCGTGGACATCTCCACCCCTCCGTTCTGGGTTCGGCGCCCGGACCGGTACGTCGAGGTGTCTGGCGGCTACCCGCTCGCGGGGCGGCCAATCGTCGGCATCTGCCGGGCGTGACGCATGGCGGGCGGCGGGGCGGGAAGGCGCCGACGCAGGGAGGTCACCTCATGCAGCGACACGACGATGCCGAGCGGGGCCGGGCCGCACCGCTCATCCCCGACGAGGGCGCCATGGTCGACGAGCACGGCCGCCCGCCCGGGGTGCCGTCCCGTACGGGTACGGGATCGGCCTCTCCCCCGGCCGATCCGGGGCGCGTGGGACACGCCCGCGAGGCTTCCCCGACCGACGACCGGACCCGCGCGGACCGGACCCGCGCGGACCGGACCGGCGCGGACCGGACCCACGCCGACCAGACCCCAGCCGAAGAGACCCCCACCGATCAGACCCCGGCCGATCAGGATGGGGGCGGCCGACCGAAGGAGTAGGCGCGAGGTCATGAGCTATGTGCATCCCGGCCGGGAGTACCTCCGTGACAGCCGGTACCTGACCACCCGGATCACCGCCGACGGCCGCGACGGCTTCCCCGCCGAGCCCGGCCGCTACCGGCTGGTGGTCAGCCGGGCCTGCCCGTGGGCGAGCCGGGCGGTGATCGTACGGCGGCTGCTCGGGTTGGAGCGGGCACTGCCGATGGCGATCGCCGGACCCGTGCACGACGAGCGCAGCTGGACCTTCGACCTCGATCCGGGCGGGCGGGATCCCGTACTCGGCATCGAACGGCTCCAAGAAGCCTACTTCGCCCGGGAGCCGGGCTACGACCGGGGCATCACGGTCCCGGCGATCATCGACGTGCCCAGCGGAGCGGTCGTGACCAACGACTTCGCGCGCATCACGCTCGACCTGTCGCTGGAGTGGACGGCGTACCACCGCGCCGGCGCGCCCGACCTCTACCCGGCCGGGCTGCGGGAGGAGGTCGACGCGGTGAACGAGGTGGTGTACGAGGACGTCAACAACGCCGTCTACCGGGCGGGGTTCGCCGGTTCGCAGGAGGCGTACGCGAAGGCGTACGCCAGGCTGTTCCGCCGGCTCGACCTGCTCTCCGAGCGGCTCACCGCGTCCCGCTACCTGGTGGGCGACACGATCACGGAGGCGGACGTCCGGCTGTTCACGACGCTCGTGCGCTTCGACGCCGTCTACCACGGTCACTTCAAGTGCAACCGGCGGAAGTTGACGGAGCTGCCGGTGCTGTGGGCGTACGCCCGGGACCTGTTCCAGACCCCGGGCTTCGGCGACACCGTCGACTTCGATCACATCAAGCGGCACTACTACCTGGTGCACGACGACATCAACCCGACCGGGATCGTGCCGGCGGGCCCGGACATCTCGGGCTGGCTCACCCCGCACGACCGCTCCGCGCTGGGCGGCCGCCCCTTCGGCACCGGCACCCCGCCGGGCCCGGTGAGCCCGGACGAAGCGGTCCCCGCGGGCCACGGTGCCGATTGACCGGGCCCCATGCGATGAAGGGTCGGGAAAGGGTCGGGCCCCGGTGGGGCCCGACCCTCGGGTGGGTCAGACGCGGTCGGCCGCGATCAGGACGTACTGGAAGGAGCCGTCCTTGTAGGAGTTGATGAACGCCTCTTCGATGCCGGTGACCAGCGACGATTCGGCCCGCAGTTCCCAGTAGGGGAGGGTGGCGGGCGTGAGGTCGATGACGGCCTGCGGGACGAGGCGGTTGTCGGCCATCGCGCGCAGGTACTCCCGACGGGAGTGGATGTTGCACTCGAAGTGGGCGTTGATCTGGGAGACCCACTTCGAGGGCTGGCCGTAACGGGGATTCCAGCAGCCGGTGATGGTCACGTAGCGGCCGCCGACCGCGAGGACGCGGGAGTGCTCGGCGAAGAGGTCGTGGAGGTCGACGTACATGCTGGACTCGTTGTTCCAGGAGGCCGCCGCCTGCCCCGTCTCGAAGGGCGTGTTCAGCATGTTGCAGACGCGGGCGTCGACGTAGGCGTCGATGCCCAGTTCGCGGGCGCGCTGGTTGGCGAAGTCGGCCTGCTTGGCCGACAGGGTGACGCCCTTGACCTTGCATCCGAAGCGCTGGTGGGCCATGACCATCGAGCCGCCGCGCCCGCAACCGGCGTCGACGAGCGTGTCGTCGCGCGTGATGGGGCCGAGGTGGTCGAAGAGGACTTCGGCCTGCGCCGACTCCAGGCGGTGCAGTTCGGCGATGAGTCGCTTCTCGTAATCGGCGTCGCCGACGTCGCCGAGGGCCGCGTGGTCGATGTCGCCGATGCCGTAGTGGTGGTGGTAGAGGCCGTCGACGTCGCCGAGGCGGAGGTTCACGGGCCGGGCCTCGTGGTCCCAGTAGCGGGCGATGTCACCCTGGTAGGGCGTCGCCGGGGAGGGGATGATCACCGAGGGTGCGGCGGTGGTCGAGTTGACGGTGGTGAATTCGGTGCTGGTCACAGATATATCCATCCTTACCAGAAATCGGGCAGGCTGTAGCGGTATGTGTTGGTCTGGTGCCAGTAGTGGTTGCCGTCGAGCCATGTGGCCACCCCCCGCAGGAAGCGCGGCACGGTCGGGACGGGACAGGAGGCGGCCAGGGCGGCGGCCTCCGACTCGAACGCGTGCATGAGCTCGTTGTGGACCTCGACCGCCTTCAGGTACGCGTCCCGGATGGGGATGCCCTCCCGTTCGGCGATCACCACGGGCAGGTTCAGGTGCCGGCCGGGACTGGCGAGTTCCTTCGTGTACGAGTAGAGGTCGTTGACGATGGTCGTGGCGTTGCCGGCGAGCGCGATGACCCGTTGCATGGCCGGCTGGGCGTGCAGGTCCGCCGGCAGTTCGTAGCCGCCTACGGTGTCGGTGATGGTGGGGCAGGGGCGGAAGTTGTTGAACTGCCGCATCGACAGGTACTCCCACACCTCCGGGACGTGGTCCGTCTCCGCCCAGGAGGCCTCGGCGAGGTACCCCATGTGCAGGCGGGCCATGTCGTGGCGGAACCGATCCGCCTGGGAGGGCGTCGCCAGCTGGAGGAGGTACTCCATCGCGGAGCGGTAGGCCCGCCGGGGGGCGTCCGACAGGAGGGACCGCGCCCAGCCTGGCGCGTACTCCTTCGTCGTGTGGAGCGGGTCCAGCGCGGTGTGCGCCAGCAGCAGGCGCCCGCCGAGGCCGACGGGCGAGCCGCCGTGGTCCTCGCAGTAGTAGTCGTCGACGGCGTTCTCGGCGACCATCAGGCGTGTGGCGATCATCAGGTGGTCGATGGTCGGCGCGTCCGGATGGCAGGCCACCATGTAGCGGCCGACGACGAAGCCGTCGAACTCGTCCGCGTAGTCGTCCGGGTAGAGGTCGACCTCGTCCTCGGCCCAGGCCTTGATCCGGCGGCTGACCTCCTCCACCCGGACCGGGTCCGGCTCCGGGATCGGGTGGTGGTAGAGGCCGGGGATCGGGTCTCCCGCCGCCGGAGCCCCGCTCGACGGGGGTGCGGGCGCGGGCGCTTCCGCGCGCCGGGCGAGGGACAGGCTCGCCGTACCGAGGCCGCTGGGCCCGCGCAGGAGCCGTCGCAGTTCCGGGCTCGGCTCCGCGACGGCGGGCAGGGCGGGAACGACCGGGTCCGGGGCCTCCACGGGGGTGGCCTGCGGAGCCCGGAAGTGGTGGGAGGGGGCGGACGGGAGGACGGGCGGCGCGGGCGGGGTCGGTGGGGCGTCGGCCACCACGTCGGCCACGGCTTCGGCCACGGCTTCGGCCACGGCTTCGGCCACGGCTTCGGCCACCGAGGCCGGGCCGTCGGCCCCGGCCTCGATGCCGGCGCTCCGGGCCTGGGCGAGGACGTACGCCCCGAAACCGGCCGCGGCGGCCGGCAGGGCCGACTGCAGAGGAGAGAGCCCGGGATCGGGCATCCGTAACTCCTTGGTGAGGTGGGTGGGCTGTCCCGGATCCCGGGCGGAAGGTCTCAGTCGCGCCTGCGGGCGATCTGTACGTTCTCCAGCACGCCGAGTGCGTCGGGCACCAGGACGGCGGCGGAGTAGTAGGCGGTGACGAGGTAGGAGATGATCGCCTGCTCGCTGATGCCCATGAACCGCACCGACAGGCCCGGCTCGTACTCCTCCGGCAGACCGGTCTGGCGCAGACCGATGACGCCCTGGTTCTCCTCGCCGGTGCGCATCGCCAGGATGGAGCTGGTGTTCTCGCGGCTGATGGGGATCTTGTTGCAGGGCAGGATCGGTACGCCGCGCCAGGCCGGGACCGACTGGCCGCCGACGTCGACGTGGTCCGGGTACAGCCCGCGGGCGTTGAACTCCCGGCCGATCGCCGCGATCGTCTTGGGGTGGGCCAGGAAGAGCTTGGTGCCGCGGCGACGGCAGAGCAGCTCGTCGAGGTCGTCCGGGGTGGGCGGGCCGGAGTGGGTCTGGATCCGCTGCTTGAAGGCGGCGTTGTGGAGCAGGCCGAACTCCCGGTTGTTGACCAGCTCGTGTTCCTGGCGTTCGCGCAACGCCTCGATGGTCAGCCGGAGTTGCTCCTCGGTCTGGTTCATCGGCCCGTTGTAGAGGTCGGCGACCCTGGTGTGGACGCGCAGCACGGTCTGGGCGATGGAGAGCTCGTACTCGCGGGGCTTGAGCTCGTAGTCGACGAAGGCACCGGGGAGTTCCGCCTCACCGGTGTGGCCGGCGGACATGGCGATCTCGGCCTCGCCGTGTCGATTCTGCCGCTGCTGCGGCAGGGACCCGACGTGCCGCACGTGGGCCTGGAGGCCCGGGGCCGTGGCCAGGACGGCGGCGAAGTCGGCGCGGGAGAGGGTGAGCAGGGTGCCGGAGGTCTCGGCGGTGGCGGTGTACTCCCACGTGGCGTCCTCGTCCACCAGCGCGTGGTCGCCGAAGCGGTCGCCGTCGGCGAGTACGGCGAGGTCCACCTCGTCCCCGTACTTGCCGACGGAGGTCTGGCTGATCCGGCCGTGGGCGATCAGGTGGATCTGTTCGGCGGGGTTGCCGCGCTGGACGAGCACCTCGCCGGCGCGGAAGTCGCGCTGGACACACCGGCCGGCGAGCGCGGTCAGCACGTCCACGTCGTCGAAGCCGCGCAGCAGGGCCAGTTCGCCGAGCTCGCGGGGGATCACCCGGACGTCGGCGCCGTCCTGCACGAACTCGATCCGGCCGTCGCCGACGGTGTAGTTGAGGCGCCGGTTGACCCGGTAGGCGCCACCCTTCGTCTCCACCCAGGGGAGCATCCGCAGCAGCCACCGGGAGGTGATCTCCTGCATCTGCGGGGCGGACTTGGTCGTGGTCGCAAGGTTACGGGCGGCAGCCGTGCTCAGGCTGGACTGCTGGGGAGGCGCCGGCTGCGCTTCCGGGCTGGTGTCAACGGTCATCGCGCGAGATCTCCTTCGCGAGGGCGGTGATCGGCGTACGGGCGCGTCACCGGAGAAAGAGGAAATATGGGGGCGAATATTGGGGAATCCGTCCAGATCCTCGGGAACAGTAGCCGTCGATTCGCCGCGCGCGCCCGGTCAAGCCGTTCGTATTACCTCGATGCAGTGATCTTGTGCCTTCGTGGGTTTACCTGGGCTTTCGGCGGTATTCGGCCCGGCTCGGGAATGGGCCGGCCGCCACCGGGCAGGCGCCGATGCGTCACCGCGGCGCGCGCGAGGGAGCGGGCGACCGTTCCGCCGTGGCGCCGTACTACGGATTCCGGCTGCCGCCCGAAGGAAGTGAGTGCCGTGCGTATCGCGTTTCTGACCGCGCCCGAAGGCGTCGAGGAGGTCGAGCTGACCTCACCGTGGGAGGCGGTCGGCCGTGCCGGCTGGTCCCCGCAGCTCGTCTCGACGTCCGCCGGCCGGGTCCAGGCCTTCCGCCACTTCGACAAGGGCGGCACGTATCCCGTCGACCACGTGCTGGGCGGCGCCACGTCCGACGCGTTCGACGGGCTCGTCCTGCCCGGCGGGGTCGCCAACCCCGACGCCCTGCGCATGAACGACCGGGCCGTGGGGTTCGTCCGCGACTTCTTCGAGGCCGGCAAGCCGGTCGCCGCGATCTGTCACGCCCCCTGGACGCTCGTGGAGGCGGACGTCGTACGGGGCCGGACCCTGACCTCGTGGCCGAGTCTGGCGACCGACATCCGCAACGCGGGCGGCACCTGGGTGGACGAGAAGGTGCAGGTCTGCCACGCGGCCCCGGCCACCCTGATCACCAGCCGCAAACCGGACGACCTCGACGCGTTCTGCTCCGCATTGGTGCGGGAGTTCGCCGCCGTGCGGCTGTGAGGCGGACGGAGCCATGAAACTCACCGATACCGGGAAGGACGCCGACGAGGGCCTGTGCGTCGTGGTCGTGGGCGCCACCGGCAACCTCGGCACCAGCGTGGTACGCGCCTGCGCCGACAGCCCGGCCGTGACCTCCGTCATCGGGGCGGCCCGCCGTACCCCCAGCTGGCGACCGCCCAAGACGACCTGGGTGGCCGTCGACATCGAGCCGGGCGGCCCCGATCTGCTGCCCCTGTTCTCCGGCGCGGACGCCGTCGTCCACCTCGCCTGGAAGTTCCAGCCGACGCACGATCCGGCGACGACCTGGCGCACCAACGTCCTCGGGAGCGAGCGCGTCTTCGAGGCGGTCGCCGCCGCCGGGGTTCCGGTCCTGGTGCACGCCTCGTCCGTGGGCGCCTACTCCCCCGGCCCGAAGGACCGCGCCGTCGACGAGTCCTGGCCGACCCACGGCTGGCCTCAGGCCGCGTACACCCGGGAGAAGTCCTATCTGGAGCGGATCCTCGACGCGTACGAGCCGCGGTACCCGCAGGTGCGCGTGGTGCGGCTGCGGCCGAGCTTCCTGTTCAAACGGACCTCCGCCTCCGAGCAGCGACGGATCTTCGGCGGGCGCCTGCTTCCGCAGCGGCTGCTGCGGCCGAGCCTGATCCCGGCGATCCCCGATCTGCCCGGCCTCGTCTTCCAGGCCCTGCACACCGACGACGCGGCCGACGCCGCTCTGGCGGCGGTGACCCGTCCTGTCCGCGGGGCGTTCAACCTGGCTGCCGACCCGCCGCTCGATGTGGACGTCCTCTCGGGGATCCTGCACGCCCGTACGTTCGCGATGCCCGCGGCGCCGGTACGGGCGGCGCTGGCCACGGCCTGGCGGCTGCACCTGGCGCCGGCCTCACCGGACCTGTTCGACGCCGTCCTGCGCCTGCCGCTGCTGGACAGCGGCCGGGCCCGCACCGAGCTCGACTGGCAGCCCCGGTACACGGCGGTGCAGGCCATCGAGGAGTTCTTCGCCGGATTGCGGGAGGGGGCCGGGATGCCCACCGCTCCGCTGGCAGCGTAAGGAGAAACATCCGTCCCCCGCAGGACTAGGCTCCGAAGGATGGAACGCGCGGAGGTACTCAAGCGGGTCATCGGCATCCTCACGGAGGCCCAGGACATGCGTCGGGCGGCCGAGGCCGGGGAGGACGCGGCCGATGAGGTTCACGACGCGGATGAGGTCTACGACGGGGAGGGGGCCTCGGGCGGCGTCGCGACGCAGCTCCTGAACGAGATGCTGCCGTCGATCCGGGTGCCCGCCGACGCGACGCCGCGGGAGGTGGCCGCCCTGGTCGCCGAGGCGCTCGGCCCGGCGCTGCACACGATGGTCTCCGGGTTCAGCCTGGCGTTCACGAGCCTGGCGATGGCGCACGACGGCGGCCGGACGGACGTCTCCTCGATGGAGGTGCTCCAGGAGCTCGCCCTCGAAATCGAGGCCGGAGCATACGACGAAGACGCCTGATCCACCCCTCGGGCCCCTGCGGCATGCCTCGGCCGGGGTCGGGTAGGCGCCCGTCATGGCCGTACCACTGACTGACAGCACCCTGTCCCTCCTGACCCACGGCTACGCCTGGGCGCCCGGCTTGCGCAGGGCGCACGGCGGCGCGCCGGTGGTCCGGACCCGTCTCCTGGGCCACCAAGCGGCCCTGCTGCACGGCCCCGAGGCGGTGGCCCTCCTCTACGACGAACGGCGCGTCCAGCGTCACGGAGCCCTGCCCGGTCCCGTCCTGGACACCCTCTTCGGGCGCGCAAGGGCCTGTTCGTCTCCGCCCTGATGGAGCCGGGCGCCGTCGCCGCGCTCGCGCGCCGCGTCGAGAGCGGCTGGCGGGAGGCCGTCCCCGGCTGGGAGGGCCGGGAGGTCGTGCTCTTCGACGAGGTCGCCACCCTGCTCGCGCAGGCCGTCTGCGCGTGGACGGGCCTGCCGGTGCCGGAGGACGCCGCCCGGGAGATCGCCGAGGACTGCGTGGCCATGGTCGACGGCTTCGCGTCGCCGGGCCCCCGGCACCGGCACGCCCGCCACGCCCGGGAGCGGCAGGAGGCCGCCCTGGCCCGCGCCGTGGTCGACGTACGCTCGGCCGGGACGCGGGCGCCGGCCGGTTCTCCGCTGGAGGCGGTCGCCCTGCACCGGGACGCCGACGGCGCGCTCCTCGATCCGCACACCGCGGCCGTCGAGGTCCTGAACATCATCCGGCCGACCGTCGCGCTCGCCTGGTTCGTCGTCTTCGCCGCCCACGCCCAGCACCGCCATCCCGGCCGCCGGGACGAGCTGCGCTCCGGCGGCCCGGCCCAGGCGAGGGCGTTCGCGCACGAGGTCCGCCGCTTCTACCCGTTCGTCCCCTTCATCGGGGCCCGCGCCGCGCGCGACCTCACCTTCGCCGGCACGCCGCTGCCGGCCGGAACGCTGCTCCTGCTCGACGTCTACGGGCACCACCACGACCCCACGCTGTGGCACGCGCCCTACCACTTCGAGCCGCTGCGCTTCCGCGGCCGGGAACCGGGCCGCGACGAGCTGATCCCGCAGGGCGGCGGGGATGCCCGTACGGGCCACCGCTGCCCCGGCGAGGACATCACCGTCACCCTGCTCGCCTCGCTGTCGGCCGCTCTGGCCGACCTGGACTTCGCCGTGCCGGCCCAGGACCTGGCCATCCCCCTGAGCCGCATCCCGACGCGGCCGCGCAGCGGCTTCGTCATCGAGGTCGGCGTCGGGGCGAGCGGCCGTACGGCCCTGTCGTCGCGCTCGCGGTCGTAAGCGCCACAGGCGACAGCCCTACAGCCCTACAGGCGACGGCGAGCCTCCGGCTCAGCTCGACCTGCCCCGGCCGGTGACGATGTCCCGCGCGCGGTCGACCAGGCCGAGGCCCGGCGCGAGCAGCTTGTTGGCGGGCGGAGTCGACGGGGTACCGGGGTGCGGTCGGGTGGGGGCGAGCTTCTTCGCGCGTCGGATGCGGGAACCGAGGTCGTCCAACTGCTCCTGCGGGCAGTTGTGCCGCAGCGTCGGGAAGAGGTTCTCCTCCTCGTCCTTGATGTGGGCGAGGACCTCGGTGCGCAGCGCGTCCATGAGCTGGGTGAAGGCCGCGTCGGTCGTGTCCAGGCCTTCCAGGTCCTTGAGCATCTTCTCCACCCGGGAGTGGTCGGCGATCTCCTTGTCCGCGATCAGGTCGCCGTCTTCGAGGCGTTCACGGATGGCCGGGTAGAGGTACTGCTCCTCCGCGACGGAGTGGCGTACCAGTTCGATGGTCAGCAGGTCGGCGATCTCGCGTCGGCGTTCGCCGTCCGTGGCGGTCCGCAGTTGCTCGAAGTAGTCCTTCACCTCGTCGTGGTCGGCGGTGAGTTCCTGTACGACGTCTCCTCCGTGTCCCATGGCGTCCCTCCGGGGAGCGGGTGATCCGGACGCCGTTTCGCCCGGACGCTTCCCTACGGCGCCTGCCCCCTCGCCCCCGTCTCATGCGGGGGCGATTCAGGCGGGGGCGATCACCGGCGCGGTATCGCCGGCGCGGTGTCAGAGTTCGCGCAGGGCGGGCAGCAGGGAGCGCCGCGACCAGTCGAGGAAGGACTCCTGGTGCTCCCCGCCGATCTGGACCAGCGCGAGTTCGGTGAAGCCCGCCTCGGCGTAGGCCTTCGCGGCCTCGACGAACGCCTCCACGTCGTCGCCACAGGGCACGGCCTCCGCGACGTCTTCGGGGCGCACGGTGCGGGTCGCCTGCGCGAAGCCGGCCGGGCCGGGGAGCTCGGAGTTGACCTTCCACCCGCCGAGCGACCAGCGGAACTGGTCGTGGGCCCGTCGCAGGGCCGTCTCGCGGTCGGGGTCGTGGCAGACGGCGAGCTGTCCGACGCACGGTTTGCCGGAGCCGCCCCGGTCGGCGAAGGCGGTCACGAGGTCGCGCTCCGGCTCGACGGCGACGAGGAGGTCCGCGTGGCGGCCGGCGATCTCGCAGGAGCGCGGCCCGGAGGCGGCGATGCCGATCGGCGGGGGATCGTCGGGGAGGTCCCACAGGCGGGCGTTCTCGACGTCGTAGTGCGCGCCGTGGTGGTTGACGGTGTGGCCGGCCAGGAGGGCGCGGATGATCTCCACCGCCTCTTCGAGCATGTCCAGGCGGACGTGCGCGGCGGGCCAGCCCGCGCCGATGACGTGCTCGTTCAGGTTCTCGCCGGAACCCAGGCCCAGGCGGAAGCGGCCGCCGGAGAGGAGCTGCGTCGTCGCGGCCTTCTGCGCGACCACCGTGGGGTGGTAGCGGAACGTCGGGCAGGTCACGTACGTCATGAGCGGGATGCGGGTGGTGGCCTGCGCGGCGGCGCCCAGGACGCTCCAGGCGTAGGGCGCGTGCCCTTGGGAGTCCAGCCAGGGGAAGTAGTGGTCCGAGATCACGGAGAAATCGAAGCCCGCCCGCTCGGCGCCGACGACGTGGTCGACGAGTTCCCGGGGGCCGGCCTGCTCGGTCATCATCGTGTATCCGATACGCATGCCGGGCGCCTTGCCGGTGCCGGCGGTTCGAAACGCGCGGCGGCGGTCGGGTTCAGTACGGGCGGGTCTGCTCCTCGCGTCCGATGCCGGGTCGCTGACGCTTGGCGGAGTGGCCCCCGGCGGAGTGGCCGCCGCCGTCCCGCTCCGCCGACCGGTCGGGCTCGGGCGTCTTCGGGGTGGTGCCGCGCGGGCGCCGGCGCCGTGGCTCCTGCGGCTGGTCGTGGTCGGTCTTGTGCTCGTCCTGGGGCATGGCGTACTCCTCGGCCGTGCGTACGTCCTCCCCGGCACCTGCCCCCTCGGCCGGGAGCCACGCACTGCCGTACGACTGCCGTGCGCCGGGGGGCAAGGCGTCGGGCACTGAGGGGCAATCGGGCTGATCCGCGCGGATCTACGGTCGGGCCGTGGCCGGTCGCGGGAACGCGACGGCCGTCGCTTCCGATCTACCGAGAGGACCTCCTCGTGTTCGACATCACCCAGGTGCACGCCGCCCCGAGCACCGACCTGCTGACTCCCGACAACTCGGTCATGGTCTTCGTCGACCACCAGCCGCAGATGTTCTTCGGTACGGGCAGCGGTGACCGCGCCGCGATCATCAACAGCACGATCGGTCTCGCGAAGGCGGCCCGCGCCTTCGACGTGCCCGCCGTGCTCACCACCGTCGCCGCCGAGTCCTTCTCCGGGCCGCTGCTGCCGCAGTTGGCCGCCGTGTTCCCCGACCAGAAGCCGATCGACCGCACCAGCATGAACGCCTGGGAGGACGAGGCGCTGGTCGAGGCGGTCCGGGCCACCGGCCGCAAGAAGATCATCCTTTCGGGCCTGTGGACCGAGGTCTGCCTGGTGCTGCCCGCGCTGTCCGCGCTGGAACAGGGTTACGAGGTCTACGTCGTCAGCGATGCCTCCGGCGGCGTGAGCCCGGCCGCCCACGAGCACGCCCTCCAGCGGATGCTGGCCGCCGGCGCGGTCCCCGTCACCTGGGTGCAGGTCCTGCTGGAGCTCCAGCGCGACTGGGCGCGTACGGAGACGTACGGCGCCGTCATGGAGATAGTCAAGGAGCACGCGGGCGCGTACGGCCTCGGCGTCGTCTACGCGCAGGCGGTCATCGGCGCGCACGCGGCCGGCTGATCCCCTTGGACACCGGCCTGCTGGTCCTGCGGCTGCTGGTGGGTCTACTCATCGCCGGCCACGGGGTGCAGAAGATCAGCTCACACCTCGGCGGCAAGGGACTCGACGGCGGAACGCGGGAGTTCCGCGCGGACGGCTTCCGGGGCGGCGCCGTCACCGCCCTCGCGGCAGGCGGCGGCCAGATCGGCTCAGGGCTGCTGCTGGCGGCCGGACTGCTGACCCCGCTCGCCGCGACCGGCGCCATCGGGGTCATGACCGTCGCCCTCACCGTGAAGTGGCACAACGGCCTCTGGGTGCAGAACGACGGCTACGAGTACCCCCTCGTCCTGATCGGCACCGCCGCCGCCCTCGCGGCCACCGGCCCCGGGGCCTGGTCCCTGGACCGGGCGCTGGGTCTGACGCCGTACCCCCTGTGGTGGACGGCCCTGGTGCTCGCGGCCGGAGTCGGCAGCGGGCTGCTGACCCGGCTCGTCCTGCACCGCGCCCCGGCCGCGTAGACCGGGTTCCCCGAACCGGTCCGGCCGCCCGCGTACACCCCCTTGAACCGGGCGGCCGGGCCCTCGCCGCACCCCCCAACGACCTTCCCCCTCCCCACCTTTCTCACCGAGGAGTCCCCCCTTGTCGAACCCCCCGATCCTGGAGCCCGCCGCCAGGGCCTTCGCCGACGCGACCGCGAAGCCGCCGTTCCTCTACGAGATCCCCGTCGCCGAGGGCCGCAAGGCCGTGAACGACGTGCAGGGCGGCGACGGCGTCGTCCTGCCGCCCGTCGACGAGGAATGGGTGACCGTCCCCGGTGGCCCCACCGGCGAGGTCCGCACCCGCGTCGTCCGCCCGCGCGGCGCCGCCGGCCCGCTGCCGGTGATCCTCTACGTCCACGGCGCGGGGTGGGTCTTCGGCAACGCCCACACCCACGACCGCCTCGTGCGCGAACTGGCCGTCGGGGTCGGCGCGGCCGTGGTCTTCCCCGAGTACGACCTCTCCCCCGAGGCCCGCTACCCCGTCGCCGTCGAGCAGAGCTACGCCGTCGCGCGGTGGATCGGCGACGAGGGCCCCGCCAACGGCCTCGACGGCGGCCGGATCGCCGTCGCCGGCGACTCGGTCGGCGGCAACATGAGCGCCGCCCTCACCCTCCTGGCCAAGGAGCGCGGCGACGTCCGCTTCGTCCAACAGGTGCTGTTCTACCCGGTGACCGACGCGTCGTTCGACACCGAGTCCTACCGGCGGTTCGCCGAGGGCTACTTCCTGCGCCGCGACGCCATGCGCTGGTTCTGGGACCAGTACACGACGGACACGGCCGAGCGCGCCCGGGCCACCGCCTCGCCGCTGCGCGCCACCACCGAGCAACTCACCGGGCTGCCGCCCGCCCTGGTCATCACCGCCGAGGCCGACGTGCTGCGCGACGAGGGCGAGGCGTACGCGGCCCGGCTGCGGGAGGCCGGCGTCCCCGTCACCTCGCTGCGCGTGCTGGGCACCATCCACGACTTCGTGATGCTGAACGCGCTGCGCGACACGAACGCGGCGCGGCTCGCCATCGGGGTCGCCGTCGACACCCTGCGCGGGGCCCTGGCATGAGCGGGACGACGAGCATGCCCGTGGCCGGCATACGCCCGGCCTCGGACGACGCCGGCGCCGCCGACCTCGTCGTCCGCAACGCCAAGGTGTTCACCGGGGACCCGGCCCGACCCGAGGCCCGCGCCGTCGCCGTCCGCGACGGCCGGGTCGCGGCCGTGGGCGACGACGACCACGACCTCGCCGGGCTCGTCGGCCCCGCCACGCGGGTCGTCGACGCGCTCGGCCGCCGCGTGGTCCCGGGGCTCAACGACTCGCACCTGCACGTCATCCGCGGCGGCCTGAACTACGTGCTGGAGCTGCGCTGGGACGGCGTACGCAGTCTGCGTCAGGCCCTCGCGATGCTGCGCGAGCAGGCCGGGCGCACCCCCAAGGGCCAGTGGATCCGGGTCGTCGGCGGCTGGACGGCCGAGCAGTTCGCGGAGCGTCGGATGCCGACGGTCGCCGAGCTGAACGCCGCCGCGCCCGACACGCCGGTCTTCGTCCTGCACCTGTACCAGTCGGCCCTGATGAACCGGGCCGCCGTACGGGCCGCCGGGTACACCCGCGAGACCCCCGACCCGCGCGGCGGGCAGATCGTCCGGGGTCGGGACGGGGAGCCGACCGGGGTGCTGTTGGCGGCGCCGGGCGCCCTGCTGCTCTACTCCACCCTCGCGAAGGCCCCGGCCCTGGACGAGGCCGACCGGCGCACCTCCACGATCCACTTCCTGCGGGAGCTCAACCGCTTCGGCCTCACCTCGGCACTCGACGCCGCCGGCGGCTTCCAGAACTTCCCCGACAACTACGCGACGGTCATCGACCTGGCCCGCTCGGGCGAACTCTCGCTGCGCATCGCCTACTACCTCTTCCCGCAGACCGCCGGGCAGGAGCTCGCCGACCTCAGGCGTTGGACGGAGACGGTCCGGCCCGGGGACGGCGACGAGTGGCTGCGCCTGGCCGGCGCCGGTGAGAACCTGACCTGGGCCGCCGCCGACTTCGAGAACTTCGCCGAGCCGCGGCCGGCGCTCGACGCCGATTACGAGGTCGAGTTCGAACAGGCGGTCCGGTTGCTGGCCGAGAACGGCTGGGGCTTTCGACTGCACGCCACCTACGACGAGACCATCCGCCGTGATCTGGCGGTCTTCGAGAAGCTCGCGGCGCAGGGGCTCTTCCCCGCCGGCAACCGGTGGCTGTTCGACCACGCGGAGACCGTCTCCGACCACAGCCTGGACCGTATCGCCGCCCTCGGCGGCGCCGTGTCCGTGCAGAACCGGATGTCCTTCCAGGGCACCGCCTTCCTCGACCGGTACGGGGCCGAGGTCACGGCCCGCACGCCGCCGGTGCGGGCCATGCTGGAGCGGGGCCTGACGGTGGCCGCCGGGACGGACGCCACGCGCGTGTCCTCGTACAACCCGTGGGTGGCGCTGCACTGGCTGGTGACGGGACGCACCGTCGGCGGTACGGCGCTCTACCCGGCCGCGAACCGGCTCAGCCGGGAGGGCGCGCTCGATCTGTACACGCGGGGCGGGGCGCGACTGACGGGCGAGGAAGACGTCAAGGGGATCCTGCGGGAGGGGTATTACGCCGATCTCGCGATCCTGTCGCAGGACTACTTCACCGTGCCCGAGGCGGCCATCCCCGACATCGAGTCGGTGCTGACGGTGGTCGGCGGGCGCGTCGTCCACGCGGAGGCGGAGTACGCGGGCCTGGACGAGGCCGCCCCGCCGATCAGCCCGGCGTGGAGCCCCGTGGCCCACTTCGGCGGGTACGCCGCCGGTGGGGCGCGTCAGGCCGACGCGATGGCCGAGGCCGTCGCGGAGTCGGAGCGGCACCGCCAGTGGCGTGCCGCCCGGGTCGGCGCCGTGCCCGGACCGGTCGCCTCGGATCCCGTCGACCCGTGCTTCACGCACTGAACGAGGAGGCCCGCCAGATGAGTACGGTTCCCACCGCCGGCGAGAGCGCCGGCGGCCCGGAGGGCGGGGCGGTGTCCGGGCCCGGGGATGCGTCCGGGCGTCACTTCGAGCCCGATCTGCGCGCGATGACCCGGATCACCCTGCGTCCCATCGCCTCGCCGATGCCGCTCGGTTTCTTCACCGTGGCGATCGCGTCCGTGATGACGGGCTGTCTGCAACTCGGGATCCTGGAGGCCCCCGAGCGCCGGGCCGTCGCCCTGTGCGTGCTGCCCGCCTTCGCCTTGCAGTTCCTCGTGAGCATCCTGGCGTTCGGGGCCCGCGACGTGATCGCGGCGACGCTCATGGGCACCTTCGCCGGCAGTTGGCTGGCGTACGCGCTGGTCATGGGCACCGGCGCGGCCGGGGGGCCGAAGGTCCTCGGCGTGTTCAACCTGGCGTTCCTGTGCTTCGGTGCGCTGATGGCGGCCGTGACCCGGCCCAAACGCGCGCTGTGGTTCGTCCTGGTGGTCTCCCTGCCCCGCTGGGCGGCCACCGGCCTGGCCGGGCTGACCGGTGAGCAATGGCTGACGCAAACGGCCGGGGCCCTCGGCCTCGTGGTGGGCCTCGTGGCCACGTACGCGGCGTTCGCGCTGATGCTGGAGGACATGCGCGGCGAGGAGGTGCTCCCGATCGGCCGCAGCGGCCCGGCCCACCACGCGGTCGAGGGCGATCTGTCCGTGCAGTTGCGCAATCTGGAACGCCACGCGGGTGTACGCCGCACCCTGTGACCCGACGCCCGGACGCCCGGGGCGGCCGAGCCGTGTCTTGGCCGTCCCCGGGCGCCACCCCACCACCCCAAACCTGATATGTACGCGCCAATCAGGCGCCGATCCCCGTCCGGGCCTGCCCGGAATCCGCCTCCCCTCCCGCTCGGTTCGACACCGCGCGTGTACTGCCGGCATACGCGGCGTGATCATCCACACAGTCTCACCGCAGGACCTTCACGGGGCGCGCACTTCCGGCCGCGCCCTGGTCCCACCCTCCCCGAACGGCAGACGACGCACGCCGGGCCGCTCTAGCCTCCCGAGCCATGCGATCTCCCCTCAAGAGCCGTCTCGGCCTCGCCACCACCCTCGCCTTCACCCTGGCCCTGTTCGGCCTCGCGCCCGCCGCGAGCGCCGACCCCGCGCCGGCCGGCCTGTCGTTCACCACGAACGCCGCCACCGTCACCCCCGGCGGCACGGTCAACGTCTCGATGACGCTCACCAACAACAAGACCTACGACATCTGGTTCGTCTACCAGACGATCACGCCCACCTGGCTCACCACCCAGCGCCCCGACCTGAAGTACGGCTTCACCGGATGCAGCCTGGCGACCCCCACCGGCGCCACCGCCTGTTCCGGCACCGGCCCCTCCGACCTGGGCGGCAACTACGGCGCCACCATCCCGCCCGGCCAGAGCCGCACCGTCACCCTCACCCTTCAGGTGGCCGCCGACTCCGGCTGCAACGGCAACATAGGCTTCTACTCGTACTACTACGCCGAGTTCGGCGACAGCACGAGCACCAGCGGCGGGCCGGTCTTCACGCCCGAGACGCGCGTGCTCTGCGCCTGACGGATCGTCCGCCCGCCACACCGCCGACGGTGGCCTAAAATCGCCGTCGCCCACCCCTCCAGGTGGTCTGAACCACCGATCTCCCGCACCGGCGGACCGTCTCGGTCCGCCGGTGCGGCGCTCGCGCCCGGACCGGCCATCGAGGCCGCCGGGCACTTTCGCTTCCGGGCCGGCGGGGACGCGCGGCGGTCCGACTCGGGCTGCGTCACGGCCCGTTGGACACCTGCTTTTTTGCGTCGGTTTTCGCGACATCACCACGAAAGCTACACAGAGGCACCACCATGTGACGCGATGGATGCGTCGGCGACCGATTTCTGAGGGGGATATCGGCGTCGTGCAAGGGGGGCGTCCGCTTCGTGCGCGTCGCGGGCCCTCCCCTGCCCGGGGAGGGGACTTCACCGCATGAAGCGAAGGATCCGCACCGCCGTGTTATCGGTGGGCGCGCTCATCGCCACTCTCGGCCTGCCGGCCGGCACGGCACACGCCGACACCACCACGCCCCGCGTCGACCTGCGGGTACTCGTCGTCACCGACGGCGGTCCCGCCGTCCAGGCCATCACGGCGGAACTGGACTCGACGGGGACGCCGTACACGCGGATCGACCTCACCCGGCCGGACCGGCCCACCATCGACCCGGCCTTCCTCGCCGACACCGTCGACGGCCGACCGCGCGCCAAGTACCAGGCCGTGGTCCTGCCCAACGACAACCCGTTCGCGGCCGGTTCCGCCGAGATGTCGGCCCTGACGGCCTACGAGCAGGCGTACGCGATCCCGCAGGTCGACGCCTACACCTACGCGCGTCCCCAGGTCGGGCTCCAGTACTTCGTCCCCGGCGGGTACGCCGGCAGCGTCGACGGCGTGCGGGCCGCGGTCACCCCCGCGGGCCGCTCCGGTCCGTTCGGCTACCTCGAAGGAGCCGTGCCCTTCGAGGACAACTCGCCTCTCGTGGGCGAGAGTTACGCCTACCTCGCGCAGCCGGCGCCCGGCGCGGACTTCACCCCGTACGTCGACGCGCCCATCCCGGGTACCTCCCGGCGCGGGTCACTGGTCGGCGAGTACCGCCACGACGGCCGGCGCGAACTCGTCGTGACCTTCGTCTACAACCGCTACCAGCAGCAGTACCGGCTGCTGGCCCGCGGCATCGTGGAGTGGATGACCGGCGGCGTGCACCTGGGCGCCTCCCGCCACCACTTCGCCGTCCACGTCGACGACGTGTTCGCCGCCGACGACCGCTGGGACACCCGGCTCAACTGCACGCCCGGCGATGTCGACTGCGCCGCCGGTACGGGCACCCCCGCCCCCATCCGCATGACCGCCGCCGACGCCGAACGCGCCAAGTCCTGGCAGGAGGGCCGCGGTTTCACCCTCGACATGGTCTACAACGGCGCCGGCAGCCTCGACCAGCGCGAGGACCACGGCGGCGTGGACGAACTGGCCGACAGGCTCCACGCCGACCGCGACCGGTTCCGCTGGATCAACCACACCTACACGCACGCCTTCCTCGGCTGCGAACAGGACACCGGCGTCGTGCCCTGGCGGTGCGCCACCCACGCCGACGGCGCCACCAAGTGGGTCGGTCGGACCGCCATCGACGACGAGATCATCCTCAACCGCGTCTGGGGCCAGAGCTTCGGCCTGCCCCTGCACGACGACGAGCTGGTCACCGGCGAGCACTCGGGCATGGCGGTCCTGCCGCAACAGCCCCAGGACAACCCCAACCTGGCCCTCTCCCTGACCGGCAACGGCATCAAGTGGCTGGCCGCCGACAGCTCCCGGGACCCCGAACAGCGCCAGGTCGGCTCCGCGTCCACCGTCGCCCGCTACCCGGTCAACGTGTACTACAACGTCGGCAAGGCCACCGAGGCCGTCGACGAGTACAACTGGATCTACACCAGCCGCGCGCAGGGCGGCAGCGGCATCTGCGAGGACCACGCGGACACCACGACCTGCCTGCCCGCACCCCTCGACACCGCCACCGGGTACGCCGCCCACATCGTCCCGTCGGAGATCCGCACCGCGCTCGGACACGTCCTCGCGGGCGACCCGAAGCCGCACTTCATCCACCAGTCCAACCTGGCCGAGGAACGCCTCGCCTACCCGGTGCTGAACGGCGTCATCGACGGCTACCACGCCCTGTTCGCCGCCGACACGCCCCTGGTCAACCAGCGGATGAAGGACACCGGCGTCGAACTCCAGCGCCGCGCCGCCTGGAAGGCCGCCCTCCAGGCCGGCCGGGTCACGGCCTACCGCATCGGCGACACCGTGACCGTCACCGCCCCGAGCGGCCTCGACATCACCGCGACCCTGCCCACCGGCACCCGGCTCGGCGACGCCGCCGGCGCGACCTACGGCAGCCCGTACGCGGGCAAGGTCTCGGGCTGGACCACGGCGGCCGGTACGCCGCTCACCCTCGCCCTGCCGGCCTCGGCGCCCGCGGCCCGGCCGCCGTGGTCGCGGCGCGCCCGGCGCCGGCCGGCGTGCCCGCCCCGAGCACCCGCGTCCCCGCGGCCGTACGCGAGCACGCCACGGTCACCGCCCGGCGCTGAAACGGCGTACGCCCGGTCCCGGCCCCGCCCGCACGCGGCCGGGGCCGGCCCGACCATCCCCACCCACCGGCCGTGGAGCACACCCATGTACGTTCACCACGGCGCGCGACGCCCCGGCGCGACGCGCGTCACCCTGCTCACCGAAGGCACCTACCCCCACAGCCACGGCGGTGTCAGCGTCTGGTGCGACCAACTCGTCCAGGGCATGCCCGACATCGACTTCGACGTCGTCGCGGTCACCGGTACCGGCCGCGAACCCGTGGTGTGGGACCTGCCCGGCCACGTCCTGGGCGTCAGGTCCGTCCCGATGTGGGGCGCCCCGCCCGCCGGCCGCGCCCCCCGGGGACGCGCCCTGCGCCGACTGTCCACCGCCTACGAGCGGTTCCTGACCTCGCTGCTCGACTCGTGCGCCGAGGCCGCGTTCGCGCCCGCCCTCTACACGATGGCCCACGCCGCGGCCGACGGCGCCCTCAGCCCGTTCCTGCGCGGCGATCGCGGCGTCGCGATCCTCGCGTCGGTCTGGAACCGCCCGGGGCTCGCCGTCCGCGAGGCCCGGCCGAGCCTGCGCGACGCGCTCACCGCGACCTCGCTGCTGGAACACGCCCTGCGCCCGCTGTCCGCACCACCGCCGGACCACGGGGTCGCGCACGCGGTCAGCGGAGGCGTCGCCGTCCTGCCCGGACTGGCCGCGCTGGAGCGCCACGACGTCCCGCTGCTGCTCACCGAGCACGGCGTCTACCTGCGGGAACGCTACCTCGGCTACCGCACCGCCCCCTACCGCTGGCCGGTGAAGGCCGTCGTGCTCGGCTTCTTCCGGCTGCTGGCCGAGGAGAGCTACCGCCGGGCCGCCCTGATCACCCCCGGCAACCGCTACAACCGGCTGTGGGAGGAACAGGGCGGCGCCGACCCGCGGTCCATCCGTACGGTCTACAACGGCGTCGACCCCGCCGCGTTCCCGCCCGCCGGGCCCGAACCGGACGTACCGACCCTCAGTTGGGCCGGCCGCGTCGACCCGATCAAGGACCTCGAAACCCTGATCCGGGCCTTCGCCCTGGTCAGGGCGCGGATACCGGAAGCCCGGCTGCGCCTGTTCGGCGGAACGCCGCGCGGCGGGGAGGCGTACCGCGAGCGGTGCGAGGCACTGGCCCGCGAGCTGGGGCACGCGGACGCCGTCACCTTCGAGGGCCGGGTGGACGACATCAAGGACGCCTACGCGGCGGGCAACGTCGTCATGCTCTCCAGCATCAGCGAGGGCTTCCCCTTCACCCTCATCGAGGCCATGTCCTGCGGGCGGGCGACCGTGTCCACCGACGTGGGCGGGGTACGGGAGGCCGTCGGCGAGACGGGTCTCGTGGTCCCGCCGCGCGACCCGGCCGCCATGGCGGAAGCCGCCCTGGAGCTGCTCGGCGACGCGCCGAGGCGCGCGGCGATGGGCGAGGGGGCCCGGCTGCGGGTCATCGAACAGTTCACCCTGCGCCAGACCATCGACACCTTCCGCTCCATCTACCTGGACCTGCCCGAACTCGACCGGGCCGCGCGCCTCTCGCGGATCCCGGCGACGGCCGGTCCGCGTACGCCGGTCCCCGCGCCGATCACACCGGTGCCCGCGGCCGGGGCGCTGGCCGGATGAGCGGGCCGATGGCACTCGAACCGGGCGGATCGCATCAGGACACGCTGGCGCTGCGGCTCGCCGACACGAGCCGGCGCCCGCCGCGCCGGCCGTGGGCCGAGACCACCCTCGCCCCGCGCGTGCCCGGTTTCGGCCCCGACGAGGAGGAGGTCAGCCGGCTCGCCGCCGAGTTGGCCGACCGGATCGGGCCGGCCGTGCACCCGTACGAGGTGGCCGCCCTGCTGGAGGCGGACGGGTTGTCGGCAGACGTGATCCGGGAGCGGTACGGGCACCCGAACCTCTTCTCCCTCGCGGCCGCACTGTACGAGCGGGTGCCTCGCGTCTTCGTCGAGCCGGTCCGGGCGCCCGATCCGTGGCGGCCCGACACCGTACGGTGCCTGCTGCGCGGGCTGCTGTTCGCTCTGCCGGCTCTGGCGTACCCGCTCACCGCGCCACTGTGGAACCCGGGCCGGCACGCCGGCGCGCTGATCGTCGCCGGCGTCGTCTCCTGGGCGTGGGGCCAGGCCCTCGGGCACCGGGCCTACCTGCGGATGGTGACGGGGCGGCGGGCGGCGGGTCGGACGCTGCTGGTGGGGGCTCCGCTGGGGGCCGTCGTCGCCACCGCGGCCGCCGCGCTGCCGCCGGGGCGGGCCGGCGACGTGGGCGGCGGCCGCGCAGTCGCTGTACCTGGCGGCGGCGGGTGTCCTGTTGGTGCTGGGGCGGGAGCGCCTGTTGCTGGCCGCGCTCAGCCCGCTGATCGTGGGTGGGTCCGTCGTGCCGTGGTGGGAGCCGGGGCCCGTGGTGCGCGCGGGGCTGCCGGTACTCGCGCTCGTCGCGACGCTCGCGGCGGCCGGTTGGTCGCTGCGCGCCGCGTACGCCGCCGGGCAGGCGGCAGGGGACGCGGGCGGGCGGCCGCGGCTGCTCTGGTCCGTGCCGTACGGGCTCTTCGGGCTGGGGGCGGCGGTGCTGGTGTTGCTGGAGGGGCGACAAGAGCCGTACGCGGTGATCGCGCTGACGGTGAGCATGGGGCCGGCCGAATGGCTGCTGTACCGCTTCCGCGGGTTGTCGGTGACGGCGCTCGGCGCGGCGGCGACCCCGGCCGGGTTCCTGCTGCGGTCGGCGGGCGTCCTCGCGCTCTGCCTGTCCGGCTACGTGCTGCTCCTGCTGCCGGTGGCGCTGCTGACCGGCGCCGCACCGGCCGCCTTGCTGCCGCTGGCGGCGACCCTGTGGACGGCGCTGCTGCTCCAGGCCTTCGGGGTGGCCTGGCCGCCGGCCATCGTCTGCCTCACGGCCGCGGGTGGGGCGGGGACCGTCACGTTCCTGGGGCTGCCGCCGGGCCCGCTGATCCTGCCCCTGTCCTTCGGCCTCGCCGCCCTGAGCCTGGCCGGATGCGCGCTGTGGGTCCTCGGCCGCCCGGCCCGACACGCCTGACCCCGTTGTATCCGCCCCCAACCGATCCGTACGTCCAATCGACAAGAAGGGCACGTCAGTTGACCTCCGCACCGCTCGCCGCCGTCACCGGAGCCGAGGGCTTCATCGGCTCCCACCTCACCGAGGCCCTGGTCGCCCGCGGCTACCGGGTCCGGGCCATGGCCCAGTACAACTCCTTCTCGTCGTACGGATGGCTGGAGACCCTGGCCCCGGACGTCCTCGACCAGGTCGAGATCGTCCTCGGCGACGTCCGGGACCCCGGCTCGGTCCGCGGTCTCCTCGAAGGCGCGGAGGCCGCCTACCACTTGGCCGCGCTCATCGCGATCCCGTACTCGTACCGGGCGCCGCACAGCTACGTCGACACCAACGTCACCGGCACCCTCAACGTGCTGGAGGCCGTCCGCGCGCTCGGCACGCCGCGCCTCGTGCACACCTCCACGAGCGAGACGTACGGGACCGCCCGGACGGTGCCGATCACCGAGGACCACCCCATCAACACCCAGTCCCCGTACGCCGCTTCGAAGGCAGGCGGGGACCGGCTGGCCGACAGCTACCACGCGAGCTTCGACACGCCCGTGGTGACGCTGCGGCCGTTCAACACGTACGGCCCGCGCCAGTCGATGCGCGCGGTCATCCCCACCGTCATCGGCCAGGTGGCGGCCGGGGAGCGGGTCATCACCCTCGGGGACCTGCGGCCCACCCGTGACTTCAGCTTCGTCAAGGACACCGCGCAGGCCTTCCTCGCCGTGGGCACCGCGCCCGCCGAGCGGGTCGTGGGCCGGACCTTCAACTCCGGCACCGGCGAGGAGATCTCGGTCGCGGACCTGGTCACGCTGATCGGCAAGGTCATGGACGTCCCGATCGAGGTGCGCGAGGACGGCGAACGGCTGCGGCCCGCCGCCTCCGAGGTGATGCGGCTGGTCGCCGACGCGAGCCGGCTCACCGCCGCCACCGGCTGGGAGCCGGCGCACACCCTGGAGCAAGGCCTCGCGCGGACGGTCGAGTTCTTCCGCGATCCGGCCCACCTGGCCCGCTACAAGACCGGCATCTACAACATCTGAGCCCCGCGCCGCGGCGACGTTCACCGACCACCCCCCCGTGCCACTCCACGTCACTCGACGTCCCCCACGCGACCAAGGAGGAGACCCATGTACGCAGTGATCCTGGCGGGCGGCAAGGGCGTCCGGCTCCGGCCCTACACCACGGCCCTGCCGAAGCCGCTCGTCCCCATCGGCGACCAGCACGCGATCCTGGAGATCGTGCTGCGCCAGCTCTCGCGGGCCGGCTTCACCCGCTGCACCATCGCCATAGGCCACCTGGGCGAGATCATCCGCGCCTACGTCGGCGACGGCTCCCAGTGGGGCATGAGCGTCGACTACGCCACGGAGGAGAGCCCGCTCGGTACGATCGGCCCGCTGCTGAACCTGCGCGACCGGCTCCCCGAGCACTTCCTCGTGATGAACGGCGACGTCCTCACCGACCTCGACTACGCGGACGTGCTGCGCAGCCACGAGGCGTCGGGCGCCCCGCTGACCATCGCGACCTACCCGCGCAAGGTGCACATCGACTTCGGCGTCCTCACCACCGACGCCAGCCGCGTGATCGCCTTCACCGAGAAGCCGAGCATGGACTACCACGTCTCCATGGGCGTGTACGGCCTCAGTCGCGCCACGCTCGACGGCTACACGCCCGGCCTGCCGCTCGGCTTCGACGAACTCGTCCTCGATCTGTTGAACAGTCAGAACCTTCCACACTCCTACGCGTTCGACGGGTACTGGCTCGACATCGGCCGCCCCGACGACTACGACCGGGCGAACGCCGAGTTCACCACCCGCAAGTCCCTGCTGCTCAAGGGAGCCTGAGTACGTCATGCGCATTCTCGTCCTGGGCCGTACCGGCTACCTGGGCGCGCACGTCGACGACCGCCTGCGCGCCCTACCGGGCGCGCGGGTGTTCGACGCCGGTCGCTCGCCCGACGCCGACTTCGCCGTCGACCTCGCCACCGACCCGCCCGAGCGGCTGGCGCACACCCTGGCCGCGGCGGCGCCCGACGCGGTCGTCAACTGCGCGGGCTCGACCAGCGGGGACGCCGTCACGCTCGCCGAGGTCAACGCCCGCGGCCCCGCCGTGCTGTGCGCCGCCCTGCGCGATGCGGCGCCCTCCGCCCGCCTGGTCCACCTGGGTTCGGCCGCCGAATACGGGCCGGGTGAACCGGACACCCCCGTGGCGGAGTGGGCCGCCACCCGCCCGGTCGCCCCGTACGGCGCGACGAAGCTGGCCGGTACGGTCGCGGTGGCCTCCTCCGGGCTGGACGGCGTGGTCCTGCGGGTGGGCAATCCGGTGGGGCCCGGCGCTCCCCGCACCGGGCTGCCCGGCCGGATCGCCGCCCTGCTCCGCGAGGCCGGCACCGATCCGGCGGCGGTGCTGCGGCTGGGCGACCTGTCCGCCCACCGCGACTTCGTGGACGTACGCGACGTCGCGCACGCGGTGGCGCTCGCGGTGACGGCGCCCGGTCCGCTGCCGCCCGTACTGAACATCGGCGCCGGCCGCGCCGTCCCCGTACGGGAACTGGTACGGGAGTTGGCCGGGCGGGCGGGGTTCCGGGGGCGGATCGAGGAGGACGCGGGCGGGTCGGCCCGTTCGGCCCACGTGTCCTGGCAGTGCTCCGACATCACCGCCGCCGCCGAGGCCCTCGGCTGGCGCCCGACCCACGGGCTCGGCGAGACGCTCGCCGCGCTGTGGGCGGCGAGCGCCGCGGGAGGATCCGGGACCGGGACGCCATGAGCCTGCTCGTTCCGTTGTACGTCCACCCCGTCGAGGATCCGGGTGCCTGGCACCGGCTGATCACGGGCGCCGCCGCGATCTACGGGGTGGTGCTCAACCCGGCGAACGGGCCGGGCAGCCGCCCGGATCCGGCGTTCGCGGCGGCGGCAGCGGCGCTGCGGACGGCCGGCGCCCGGCTGCTCGCCTACGTGGACACCGACTACGGAACGCGCGGCCAGGCCGAGTTGATCCACGAGATGTGCCGCTACCGGGAGTGGTACGCGGTCGACGGCTGCTTCCTGGACCGGGCGCCGGCGACGCGGCAGGAGCTGCCCGGCTGCCGCCGGTTGGTCCGCTCGCTGCGCCGACTCGGGGCGACGGCAGTGGTGTTGAACCCGGGGGTGCACCCGGTGGCCGGCTACGTGCGCCTCGCCGACCTGACCGTCACCTTCGAGGGGCACTGGTCGACGTACGTCTCGGCGTTCACCCGTCCGGCGTGGACGGCCCGGCACCCGCCGGACCGCTTCTGTCACCTCGTCTACGGGGTGCCCGAAGCCCTGGTTCCCCTCGCCGTCCGCACCGCGCACGAGCGCGGCGCGGCGGTCGCGGGCCCGGTGACCGGCGAACTGCCCAACCCCTGGGTCGCATTGACCCCGGCCGTCCCGGGCCCCGACCCCCACCCGTGAGCGGGCGACACGGCCGGTTGAGCGGTGTGGTGGGGCGCCTTCTGGCACGCTGGGGTCCGTGAGGACGCAGAGCGCGAGCGGTCGTCGGTCGCCGATCGGCTTCCTGGAGATCAGTCGGCCGCAGGAGATGTCGGCGGAGCTGCGGAGCCGGCTGGTCGACTGCTGGATCAGGGTGATCAACGCGGGGGGTGCCGTCATCCACGGCGGTTTCCCGATGCCGCCGGTGAGCACCGAGCAGGGAGACCGGGTCGCGGGGCTCATCGTCGACGGGCTCGATCCCGGGCGGAGCCGTCTGCTGATCGCGACCGTCGACGGGCGGTTCGCCGGGTGGCTGGTTCTGAGCCGCAATCCGCACCCCCTCACGGCACACTGCGGCGAGGTCAACCACGTTCAGACCCATCCGGACTTCCGCGGACGCGGCATCGGTGCGGCGCTGATGCACCGGGTCCGTGATCTCGCCCGCCAGGACATGGAGCTGGAACAACTGCACCTCAGCGCACGGGCGGGCCTGGGGCTGGAGAAGTTCTACGAGGGCCTGGGCTGGCGCGAGATCGGGCGGTGGCCCGGCGCGCTGCGGGTGGCGCCCGGCGAGGACCGCGACGAGATCCTCATGTTCCTCGCCCTCTGACGGGCCCGCCGCGTTTCGGTCATCTCCCGCCGTCCCGCGTACAAACCGGGCCGGTAGGGCATAAACAGGCCCGCGATGGATAACGTCTTATGATCGGCTCGCGGGAGGAGCAGCTGGGAATGAGCACCGCCCCCCTGTACCTGGAACCGCGGTTGGCACCGCGCCTCGCGGCGCTCCTGAGTTCGGCGTCGTTCCTGCACCTGCTCGTGGACGCCCTCGGCTCGCCCCTGGGCGTCCTGCTCCCCGACCAGATCGCGGAGAACGCCGAGGGCTTCCGGTCCGTCTACCGCCGCCACCACCTCGGCGGGCAGGTCTTCTTCGCCCACAAGGCCAACCGTTCCCGCTCCCTCGTCCGGCGCCTGACCACCACGGACGCCGCCGTCGACGTCGCCTCCGTCGGCGAGCTGCGCCACGCGCTCGGGGACGGCTTCACCGCCGACCGGATCGTGGCGACCGGCCCGAAGGATCCGGCTTTCCTGTGGCTCGCCGCGCGGTCGGGGGTCACGGTGAGCGCCGACGGCCCCGGTGAGCTGGAGGCCGCGGCGGGCCTCGTACGCCGCTACGGCCTGCCCCGGTTACACGTGTTGCTCCGGTTGTCGGAGTTCGAGACCTCGGGGCCCAGGATGCTGTCGCGCAGGAGCCGCTTCGGTACGTCCGTGAAGGCCCTGGCGCCGCTCCTGGACCTGCTCGAACGCCACCGGGACGCGATCGAACCGGTCGGCGTCGCCTACCACCTCGACACCACGAGCCCGGACGAGAAGGCCATCGCCCTCGAAGGCTGTCTGCGCGCCATGGACGACCTGCGACTACGGGGGTTCCAGCCGCGCGCCGTCGACATCGGCGGCGGCTTCGGTGTCAACTATCTCGCCCACGCCGCCCAGTGGGAGCGTTACACGAGTGAACTCACCGCCGCCGTGCTCGGCCGGCGCCCGCCGCTGACCTGGGGCGGGCACGGCTACGGGCTGCACGCCGAGGGCGGTACGCTGCGCGGCGCCCTGAGCCTCTACCCGGCGCACCGCCCGGTCGCCGGCGCCGCCTACCTCGACGAGTTGCTGTCCCGCCCGGCCCCCACCCTGGGCCGCCCGCTGGGCACGCTGCTGCTGGAGAGCCTCTACGACCTG
The DNA here is from genome assembly GCF_023515955.1 of Streptomyces sp. RerS4. GTDB lineage: Bacteria > Actinomycetota > Actinomycetes > Streptomycetales > Streptomycetaceae > Streptomyces. Next base: position 6,650,856 of record NZ_CP097322.1, on the reverse strand, counting down.
CACACCGAGCCGGGCCGGGCCCTGGCCGACCAGTGCGGCGTCTCCCTCGCCCGGGTCCTGGAGGTACGCCGCACGGACGCGGGCCCGGCGCTCGTACGCCTCGCCATGAACGCGAACGACGTCGCCCTGGAAGACCACGGCATCCTCATGGACCCCGTACTCCTCCCCCGCGCCGGCGAAGGCGTCGGCCCGCAGGAACCGGTCGGGGTCCACCTGATGGGCAACCTCTGTCTGGAGGCCGACCTGATCACCCGCAGAACGGTGTTCCTGCCCCGGCCGCCGCGCCCGGGTGACCTGCTGGCCTTTCCCAACACCGCCGGGTACTGCATGGACTTCGGCGCCACTCACGCACAACAACAGCCGGTGGCCCGCAAGGTGGCGGTCCATCAGCGCCAAGGAAGCGGGGGCGCCTGGCGCTGGTGCCTGGACGAGGAGTACTGGCCGATCGAGGAGCACGGGCCCTTCGAGGAGCATGGGCCGATCACCGATTCGGGGGGACGGGCATGAGGTACGACAGCATCACCGAGGCCATCGGCAACACCCCGCTGGTCCGCATCGATCCGGAAGTCCACGGCCTGCGCCACATCGACCTCTACGCGAAGTTGGAGATGCTCAACCCCTTCGGCTCGGTCAAGGACCGCGCCGCGTGGAACATGGCCCGCTCCGGCCTGGCCGGTGCCCGGGAGCGCGGTGAGACGATCGTCGAGCTGTCCAGCGGCAACACCGCGAAGGCGCTGGCCGTGATCGCCGGTATGCACGGGCTGTCGTTCAAGAGCGTCACGAACCGCATGCGCATCCCGGAGGTCAAGGACCTTCTCCTGCTGTTGGGCGCCGAGATCGAGGAGCTGCCGGGCCGCAGCGAATGTCTGGACCCGACGGACACCGAGGACCCGCTGACCCTCTTCCACCAGAGGCTGAACGAGTCCGGCAGTGCCCACCTGCACACCGACCAGTACTTCAACGCGCTCAACACCGAGGCACACGCGACGGGCACGGGCCCGGAAATCGTGGCGGACCTCGACGGCCGGGCCCCGGACTGGTTCCTCGCGTGCGTCGGCACGGCGGGTTCGTCCACCGGCGTGGCCCGCGCCCTGCGCGCCCACGACCCGGCCGTCCGGGTGATCGGGCTGGTGGGTGAGAAGTCGGACTTCATCCCGGGGATCCGCAACATCGACGAGGTCCACGAGGTCGGCCTCTTCGACCCGGGGACGTACGACGCGATCGAGTCGGTCGGCGCCGACGACGCCATCGACGGCATGCTCACCCTCGTCCGCCGCTGCGGCATCCTCGCCGGCCCGACCGGCGGCGCCGCCTACCAGGGCGCGGTCCGCCATCTACGGCCGCTCGACGGCGAGTTGACGGAGCGCAGGACGGCCGTCTTCATCGTCTGCGACCGGGTGGAGAGCTACCTCGGCTACGTGAAGCAACGCCGACCGGAGCTGCTGGGCCGGCCGCCCGCGCGGAACTCCGTGGCCACACTCACCGACGCCGAGGTACGGGCGGCCCAGGTCATCGAGGTGCCGGACGCGCGCAAGTGGCTCGCGGCGGAGCGCCCGTTGGTGATCGACCTGCGCAGCTCCTTCGCCTACGCCGCGCTGCACATCGACGGGTCGGTGAACATCGTGGACGAGCTCTTCGACGAACTGGTCAGGGGCGGGCTCCCGTTCGGCAAGCGGCAGCCGGTCCTGCTGGCGTGCCCGGTCGGCGAGCAGTCGGCGCGCTACGCCGCCCTGTTGACCCGGATGGGCCATCCCGACGTGCGCAGCCTCGCGGGCGGGATCATCGCGTGGCGGGACGCGGGCGCCCCGCTGGTGCGTGATTGACGTGGGCGCGGCCGATCCGCTGGACACCCTGGAGGCGCTGCGGTCGTGGCAGCGCCCGCTGCGCGCCCAGTTCCCGATCATCGTGGCGAACCCGGAGTTGGCGTACCTGGACAGCGCGGCGACCGCGCAGAAGCCGCAGGCGGTGCTGGACGCCGTACAGGAGTACCTCACCACCTCCAACGCCAACGCGGGACGCGGCTCGTACCCGTGGGCCAATGCCACCACGGCGGCGGTGGAGCGGGCCCGCGCGCGGGTGAAGGAGTTCCTGGGCGACCGCGAGCCGGCTGCCGGGTCGTCGTCCTCGGTGCACTTCACCAGCGGCACGACCGAGGGCCTGCGGGCCGTCGCCCGGGACTGGCTGGCGGACCGGCTCCGCGACGGTGACGAGATCATCGCCCCGTTCGCCGATCACGAGGCGAACCTCGCGCCGTGGCGGGAGGTGCGGGAGTCGCTCGCCCGGCAGGGCGTGCGGATCCGGTTGCGCGAACTGCCTTACCAGGACAGCTCGGGGGACTACGATCCGGCGGCGCTCGCCACCTCGCTCGGTCCGCGTACCCGGTTCGTGGCGGCGACCCACGTCCACCACGTCTACGGCGCCGACATGAACGTGCACCGCATCCGCGAGGTGGTCGGACCGGACGTCCCGATCTGCCTCGACGCCGCCCAGAGCGTGGGCCACATGCCGTTCTCGGTCGCCGAACTCGACGTGGACTTCGTGGTGTTCTCCGGACACAAGTCCCTGGCGCTGCCCGGCTCCGGCGCCGTGTGGTCCCGGGGGACGCGGGGGCCGGCGTTCCGGCCGGGTGGGTGGGCGGGCACCCCAACACCGTCGGCATCGCGAGCCTGACCGCCGCGCTCGACTGGCTGGACGCCGCCGGCACGGACCGGATCGAGGCGTGGACGGTGGCCCTCGCGGCCCGGCTGACGGACGGGCTGAGCCGGCTGGACGCGTACGAGGTGCTCGGCTGCCGCTCCAGCCTGACGGCGGGCTCCGAGGTCCAACGGCGGCGGAGCATCGTGGCGTTGCGGCACCGCGAGATCCCCTCCCGCGACCTCGGGTTCATCCTCTACAGCCACGGATTCATGGTGCGCTCCGACAGCCACTGCCAGGCGGGCGCGGGGGAGGCGGACGGCTCGGTCCGGGTCAGCCTGCACGTCCACAACACGCGTGAGGAGATCGAGAAGCTGCTCACCACGCTCGCCAGTCTGCAATGATTTTCATGTGGAGTTCAAGGCCGCGAGAGCGGCGCGAGTACGAGCACGAGCGGGCAGGAACATGAACGTGGGCACGGTGGCGGCCGGCCGGTGGGTGGAACGCTGGGAACGCCAGCAGCAGCGCTACGCGATCGACCGTGAGGAGCGGTTCACGGTCATCTCGGACGTGGTCGAACGGGTGACGGAGGGCCATGCGGGCCCCCTGTTCCTCGACCTGGGCTGCGGGCCGGGCTCGCTGGGCGCCCGTCTGGCGCGGCGCATGCCCACCGCCGAGGTCGTGTGCGTCGATGCCGATCCGCTGCTGCTGCAGCTGGGCCGGGCGCACCACGGGGCCGCCCTGCGCTTCGCCGAGGCCTCGATCGGGGAGCCGGGGTGGCTCGACGGGCTCGCGCTGGACCGGCCGGTGGACGCGGCCGTCTCCACGACGGCCCTGCACTACCTCGGCGAGGAGGCCCTGAGGCGGACCTACCGGGAGCTCGCCGCTCGCATCCGCCCCGGCGGGGTCCTCGTCAACGGCGACCATCTGGAACCGGACTCCCCCAAGGTGCACGAGCTGGCCGTCGACATCGGCCGCCGACGCGCCGAGCGCCGCCGGTCCCACACGCACGAGGACTGGGAGTCGTGGTGGTCGGGGGTGCGCGCCGATCCGGAGCTGACGCCCCTGCTCGCCGCCCGCGACCGCCACACCCATCCGCCCTGCGAGGGCAACGACCTGACCCTCACCGACCACCTCTGCCTCCTGCGCGAGGCGGGCTTCGAGCACGTCGGCACGGTCTGGCAGTTCGGCGCCAGCCATGTGGTGGTCGCGGTGCGTTGACCTCGCGGTGCGTTGACCTCTCAGTGCGTTGACCTCTCAGTGCGTTGACCTCGCGCCGCACGGCCCCGCGGTCACCTGGCCGGCTCCGCCGCGTTCAGCGGCCGGCGCCACGCGTTGCGTCGGCGTACGGCGTCCAGGTCGGCCTGGAGCGGGCTGGGCGGCACGGCGAGGACCGGGCAGGGGGCGTGGGCCAGGCAGTACCGGGCCACCGACGGGCGCAGCACGCGCAGCAGGGGGCCGCGGGAGCCCGTACCGACGACGAGCAGGTCACCGGGGTCGCGCACGGTGTCGACGAGGGCGGCGCCGGGGGTTCCCCGGACCGTCAGGCCGGCCAGGGTCACGCCCGGGGGCAGGCCGGCGCCGAAGGCGGTGTGGAGGATCTCCCGCAGGCGTGCGACCGCCCCCTCGCGGCAGCCCGTCAGCAGCGGCGTGCCACCGCCTCCGCCTCGGGTACCCGGTCCGCCGAGGGGGGCCTGCCAGGCCAGTACGACCCACAGCTCCGCGTCCCGCGCCCGTGCTTCCGCGGCTGCCCGGTGCAACGCCGTCATGCTTCCGAGGGATCCGCCCGTACCCACCACCACTCGTCCGCGCACCGCCGCACCATCCCGTCCGCCGCCCGTCGGCTTTTTCTCGACGCCCATGAACAACCATGAACGCCCATGAAAAGGCGGCGGCGGGGCGCCGGGTGGCCGCGCTGACGCGCTTCTGACGCCGGAACGGTGAACCTGTACGGGTCCTTGACGGGGACACCCGACCGGCCGTCAGTGACGTGTACGGAATAGGCCGATCCGCGTCAAGGTCGCGTCAAGGAGCGGCGCGGAAGGTGGGGCGGCGGGGATAGCTTCGAGGACGCGCCTCGGACTGCCTCCCCGCACCCGGGGCGTCGACCATCGTTCGTGGTTCCTCAGGGAGATCCCCATGTGCCTGTTCCAGTACGAAGAAGACCCCGAGCCCGAAGAACGGATCCCGGCCGGGCTGCTGTACGTCCCCGTCCGGCCGGGTGAGGGGGGAGGGACGGTGATCCGGTTGTTCCGCACTCCGCTGGGCGCGCGGACGGCTGTCGGGTTCACCCGCAGGGAGCGGCTGGCCGCGACCCTCGGGGCGGGGCAGAAGTGCGTCCGGTTGTCCGAGTCGTTGCTGCGCAAGCTGTGCGAGCCGCTCGGCGCGGGGCTGGTCACGGTGGATCCGACGCTGTCGGCTCCGGCCGCCGGTCCGACGTCGCACCGGTCGGACCGCGTCGCGGCCCGGATCGCCTGAGGGGGAACACCATGACCATGACCGCCGCGTCGGAACTCGCCGCGAACGCCGACGACCTGTCCGTCTGGCCGGCCTCCACCGGCCGCCTGCCGCACGGCGGGCTCGCCGTCGGCGGGGTCTCGCTGACCGAGATCGCCGATCGCTTCGGGACGCCGGTGTACGTGCTGGACGAGGGCGAGGTCCGGGCCCGCTGCCGCACCTACCGTGACGCCTTTCCCGACGCCCACGTGCTCTACGCCGCCAAGGCCTTCCTGTCCCGCGCGATGGTGCGTTGGGTGGCGGAGGAGGGGCTCGGGCTGGACGTGTGCTCGGCCGGCGAACTCGAACTCGCCGTCACGGCGGGCTTCCCGGCGGACCGTATCCTCCTGCACGGCAACGCGAAGTCGCCGCACGACATCGAGGCGGCGCTGCGGCTGGGGGTCGGCCGGATCGTCATCGACAGCCCGTCCGAGATCGCCCGCCTGGCCGCCGCCGTGGGAACGGGCGGTGCGCAGAAGGTGATGGTGCGGGTGGTGCCCGGCATCATGGCGGGCGGCCACGAGAAGATCCGTACCGGTACCGACGGCCAGAAGTTCGGGCTGTCCCTCACCGACGGCTCCGCGCAGCACGCCATCGCCCGCGTCCTGCACCAGCCGCGGCTCGAACTGACCGGGCTGCACTGCCACATCGGCTCCCAGATCACCGAGGTCAAACCGTACGTCGCCGCCGTACGCCGCATGGTCGGGCTGATGGCCCGCATCCGCGACGCCCACGGGGTGGTCCTGCCCGAGCTGGACATGGGCGGCGGCCACGGGATCGCGTACCGCCCCGGCGAACCGGCGCTCGACCTCACCGCCCTGGCCCGCCGGCTGCGTACCGAGCTGGTGGCGAGCTGCGCGGCGGCCGGGCTCGCCGTGCCCCGGCTCGCCATCGAGCCCGGCCGGGCGATCGTCGGACCGGCGGGGGTGGCGCTCTACCGGGTCCTCGCGGTGAAGCGGGGCGGCGAGCGGGTGTTCGTCGCCGTGGACGGGGGCATGAGCGACAACCCCCGCCCGGCCCTGTACGGGGTGCGCTACGCGCCCCGCCTCATCGGCCGCCGCTCCACCGCCGAGCCGTGCACCGCGACGGTGGTGGGGCGGCACTGCGAGGCCGGCGACATCCTCGCCGCCGACGTGGAGCTGCCGGGGGACGTCCACCCGGGCGACCTGCTCGCCGTACCGGTCGCGGGCGCGTACCAGCTGTCGATGGCCTCCGGCTACAACATGGTCGGCCGGCCTCCGGTCGTCGCGGTGGACGGCGGCACGGCCCGGCTGCTGGTGCGGCGCGAGACCCTGGCCGACTTCCGCAGCCGGGACATCGGCGGCTGACCACGGGCCGCTCGGCCGCGCGGCACGCCCCGGTGCCGCGCGGGCCGAGCGGCCCGTGTGTGGTGCGACGGACGCGAGGCGGGAGCACGGCTTCCGTCGCTCCGGCCCCCCCACGGCCCGGCCGCGCGTCATCCCGGCGGTGTCAGGTACTCGCCGATCAGTCGCCCGCGAACCCGTCTCGCGTCGCCGTCGCACGAGAGACTCTGCCGGCCCGGCCGGCCCTGCGGCGTACGTCTTGACGTGTCCCTTCCGCCCGGCGTCCCTTCCTTGACGCCGCCCTGACGGACCATCCCCGCAATCGGCCCTGCGGCGCCTCCGGGTGGTCGGGCCCAACGGCGTGGTGCCGAGGGCCGGGTCGCCCTGGGCGTCGGATGGGGCGGAGCCGCTCGGTGAGGTCCCGGCGGACGGGGATGCCGGCGCGTACGGGGACGCGAAACCGCCGGTCCGGGCACCGGCCTCGACGGCGCCGGACTCCTTCGTGCCCCTGCCGGCCGGTTCCGCCGGTTCGGCCCCGAGCCTGCCCGTGGCGAGGGCGGTCAGGATCGCGAGGGCGGTGACGGCGGCGAGGACGACGGCCCTCCGGGGATGGCGTACGCGGGGCGCGAGGGCGGGGCCGGCTCCTCGGGGGCGGGGCGACCTAGGGGCACCGGCTCCCGAGGCTCGGCTCAGCCGGCTCCCCTGCTCAGGGGCCGTAACTCCCCCAGGGGCGGCCGGTTCTCGGCACCGTGCCGCCGGCTGCGCTGCCCCGCGAGGACCGCATGCCGCCGCGTCCGCGAGGCCCATGGCATCACATGGCGTCACCACGACGCCCCGATGGCGCCACCCGACGCCGAAAGGTGCCACGTGGCGCCACAATCGCTTGCCATGGCGCCATCGTGGCGCCATGATGGGGCGCATGGACCTGACCCCCTACGTCGACCACCTCCGCCACGAGCTCGCCGTCGCCGCGAACGCCGGCGGGGACGAGGCCCGCGCCCTGGCCGAGCGGCTGACCGCGCCCCTGGAGTCGGCCGCCCGGCTGACCCTGCTGAACGCGCTGTCCGCAGCCTCGGAGGAGATCACCCGCGAGCTGGCGCCGGGCTCGGTGGACGTACGGCTGCGGGGGCTGGACCCCGAGTTCGTGGTGACGGCGCCGCCCGCGCCGGAGGCGCCCGCCACGGGCGCGCCCGACATGGCACCGCCGATGGCACCACTGGCACCACCCTCCCCCGCAGACGCCGACGAGGGCGGTACGGCCCGCATCAACTTCCGCCTCCCGGCGCACCTCAAGGCCCGCGTGGAGGACGCGGCGGGCCAGGAGGGCCTATCGGTCAACGCCTGGCTCGTACGGGCGGTGTCCCTGGCCCTCGAACCTGGCGGCGGCCCGACCCGGCCCGCCGCCCCCTCCACGCGCCAGGGCCAGAGCTTCCGGGGCTGGGTCCGCTAGGGGGTGTCGTCAAAGTTTCGTCTGACCGGCGGGGTCCGGCACGCGCGCTCGCCGCGTTGTCGTCGGTCGCCGACGCGAGCGTCGCCTCCCTCCTCCGCCTTGCGATCACACGCACCAGACCCCTCCGGGCGGCCGACGCTACTTTGACGACACCCCCTAGGCGCCCCAATCCCCACACCACCTCCCACCTGCGATTACACCCACCAGAGCCAAGAGGACGGGACAGCCATGCCTTCTTTCGACACGCCCGAACCCATCACCGCGGTCCTTGAGTTCGACGTCGGCAACGTGCGCATCACGGCGAGCAAGCGAACGAGCACGGTCGTCGAGGTCCTGCCGAGCAGCGGCGTCGAAGAGGCCGACGTACGGGCGGTGCAGCAGACCAAGGTCACCTTCGCCAACGGCGTCCTGACCGTGAAGGGACCCAAGAAGCGCTCCCTGTTCGGCCGGCACGGATCGATCGACGTGACGGTCGAACTGCCTGCCGGCTCGCACCTCCGGGGCACCTCCCCCATGGGGGACTACATCTGCGACGGACCCCTCGGGGAATGCCGGGTCAAGACCTCGCTCGGCGACATCCGGCTCGCCGAGGCGGGCGTCACGAACCTGCGCACCGACCACGGGGACATCGGCGTCGAACGGGCCGTCGGCAACGCCGAGATCCACGGGGCGGGCCGGATCGAGATCGGGGAGATCACGGGCAGCGCCACCGTCAAGAACGGCAACGGCGAGACCTCGATCGGCGAGATCACGGGCGACCTGACGGTCAACTCCTCCAACGGCCGCATCGCGGTCGGCGTCGCACACGCGTCCGTGGAGGCCAAGTCCGCCAACGGCGGCATCCGCGTCGGCGAGGCGGCGCGGGGAGCGATCCGGCTCCAGACCGCCGTCGGGGACCTGGAGGTCGGCATCCGTCATTCCACCGCGGCCTGGCTGGACGTCCACTCCAAGTTCGGCACCGTCCGCAACGCGCTCGGCGCCGCCGAGGGCCCCGACACCTCGGAGGAGACCGTCGAGGTCCACGCCCGTACCGGGCTCGGCGACATCGTGATCCGTCGCGCCTGATCGCCCGTCCACCCTCCGTCCCACCCCCATTCTTCGGCCGAAAGGCCGACCTCGATCACCATGTGACATTTCACAGGTGACATGTCACACCTTAGGAGAGCCAACCCGTGACAGCCACCACCACGTCCGCGCCGGCCATCTCGGCCCAGGGCCTGCGGAAGTCGTACGGGGACAAGGTCGTCCTGAACGGAATCGACCTGAGCATCCCCGAGGGCACGATCTTCGCCCTGCTCGGCCCCAACGGCGCCGGCAAGACCACCACCGTCCAGATCCTCTCCACCCTCATCGCCCCCGACGCCGGTCAGGCCCGGATCGCCGGACACGACCTCGCCCGGCGGCCCGACGGCGTGCGCTCCGCCATCGGCGTCACCGGTCAGTTCGCCGCCGTCGACAACCTCCTCACCGCCGAGGAGAACCTGATGCTGATGGCGGACCTCCAACATCTGCCGCGCCGCGAAGGCCGCCTGCGGGCCGGCCGGCTGCTGGAACGCTTCGACCTCACCGAGGCCGCCCGCACGTCCGTCACCACCTTCTCCGGCGGCATGCGCCGCAAGCTCGACCTGGCGATGACGCTGGTCGGCGACCCCCGGATCATCTTCCTCGACGAGCCGACCACCGGCCTCGATCCCCGTAGCCGCCGCACCATGTGGGAGATCATCCGCGCGCTGGTCGTCGACGACGGGGTGACGGTCTTCCTCACCACGCAGTACCTGGAGGAGGCCGACCAACTCGCCGACCGCATCGCCGTCCTCGACCAGGGCCGGCTGGTCGCCGAGGGCACGTCCGAGGAGCTCAAGCGCATCGTCCCCGGCGGACACATCCGTCTGCGGTTCGCCTCCGCCGACGAACTCGACGCCGCGGCACGCCACTTCGGCGCGGCCGCGCGCGACCCGGAAGAACTCACGCTGCGCATCGCCGGCGACGGCGGTATCCCGACCCTGCGCGCCGTACTCGACGTCCTGGACCACGCGGCGGTGCGGGCCGAGTCGCTGACCGTGCACACGCCGGACCTCGATGACGTCTTCCTCACCCTGACCGGCCACGGCACCCCCCACACCACCACGGAGATGGCCCGATGAGCACCCTCGCGTACGCCGTCAGCGACTCGATGACGATGTTGCGGCGCAACCTCAAGCACGCCCTGCGCTACCCCACGATGACGATCTCCGTCGTGGCGATGCCCGTGATGATGCTGCTGCTGTTCAACTACGCGTTCGGCGGCGCCCTCGGCTCCGGGATCTCCGCCGCGCCCACGGGCGGCGGCGCGTACATCGACTACGTCGCCCCCGGCATCATCCTCATGGCGGCGACGGCGGGGGCGGTGGCCACGGCGGTCGGCGTCTGCGTCGACATGACCGAGGGCATCGTCAACCGCTTCCGGACGATGTCGATCTCCCGCGCGGCCTTCCTCACCGGGCACGTCGTCGGCAGCGCCATCCAGACGCTGGTCGCCGTCGCCCTGGTGATCGGCGTCGCGCTCGCCATCGGCTTCCGCCCCGACGCCGGCGCCGTCGAGTGGCTCGCCGCGATCGGCCTCCTCACCCTGCTCATCATCGCCCTGACCTGGCTGTCGGCCGCCATGGGCCTGGTCGCCAAGACCCCCGAGTCCGCGAGCAACGCACCCATGCCGCTGACCTTCCTGCCCTTCCTCGGCAGCGCGATCGTGCCGACCGACTCGATGCCGACGGGGCTGCGCTGGTTCGCCGAGTACCAGCCCTTCACCCCGGTCATCGAGACCCTGCGCGGCCTGCTGATGGGCACCGGGATCGGCAACAGCGGATACATCGCGCTCGCCTGGTGCGTCGGCCTCACGTTGGTCGGCTACCTCTGGTCGCGCTCCGCCTTCGACCGCACCGCCAAGCGCTGACCGCACGTTCCAAAGATTCACGACATTCCGCACGACGCTCTCCACGGAGGACACCATGCAGCACGAACCGTCGACCCAGCCCGAGCCCGTCACCCTCCCCACGCAGCGCGCCGCCGGCTGCCCCTTCGACCCGCCCTCCGGCCTGGCGCGGCTGCGCGAGGCGAGCCCGCTGACCCGGATGACGTACCCCGACGGGCACGTCGGCTGGCTGGCCACCGGCTACTCCACGGTCCGCTCCCTCATGGGCGACCCGCGTTTCAGCTCGCGCTACGAGCTGATGCACTACCCCTTCCCCGGTGGGCCCGAGGGCCCGCTGCCGCCCGCCCCCGTCGGCGACATGACCGGGATGGACGCGCCCGAGCACACCCGCTTCCGACGGCTGCTGATGGGCCGGTTCACCGTCCGCCGGATGCGCCGACTCACCGAACGCGTCGAGGAGATCACCGCCGAGCACCTGGACGCGCTGGAGCGACGCGGGCCCGGAACGGACCTGGTCGAGGCGTTCGCCCGGCCCCTCCCCGCGCTGATGATCTGCGAGCTGCTCGGTGTGCCGTACGCCGACCGCGAGCGCTTCCAGAACCACGCCCACACGATCATGGCGATGGACGCGACGCCCGAGGACCAGCACGCCGCCTACGTCGGACTCCAGGAGTACATGGCCGAGTTGGTCGCCGCCAAACGCGCCACCCCCGCCGAGTCCTCGGCCGACCTGCTCGGCGACCTGGCGCAGGACTCCGACCTCACCGACGAGGAACTCGTGGGCATCGGCGGGTTCCTGCTCGCCGCCGGCCTCGACACGACCGCGAACATGATCGCTCACGGTACGTTCGCGCTGCTCTCCCATCCCGCCCAGGCCGAGGCGCTGCGTTCGGACCCGGACCTCGGGCCTCAGGTCGTCGAGGAGCTGATGCGGTACCTGACCGTCGCCCCCACCACCGTCAAATCGGCTCTGGAGGACGTGGAGTTGGACGGTCGGCTGATCAAGGCCGGCGAGACCGTCACCCTTTCCATCGAGGCGGCCAATCGCGACCCGGAGCGCTTCCCCGACCCGGACGTCCTGGACGTGCACCGCAAGGCCACCGGCCACCTGGGCTTCGGACACGGCATCCACCAGTGCCTGGGCCAGCAACTGGCCCGCGTGGAGCTGACGGTGGCCCTGCCCGCGCTGCTGCGTCGGTTCCCCACGCTGCGGTTGGCCATCCCGGCCGAGGAGGTACCGCTGCGCACGAACATGAACATTTACGGCGTGCACCGGCTGCCGGTCACCTGGGACGAGGCCTGATCCCGTGGACAGCCGTGTGGACATCCGTGTCGATCGCGACCGGTGCCTCGGTGCCGGCATGTGCGCCCTGACCGCCCCCGGGGTCTTCGACCAGGACGAGGAAGCGGGCCTGGTCGTCCTCCTGAACGCCGACCCGCCGCGGGAACAGCACGCGGCCGTCCGCCTCGCCGCCGGTGTGTGCCCCGGTGCGGTCATCACCGTCACGGAGCGGGACACCCCCTAGGACCCGCCGAGCGCCTCGGCGAAGGCCTCCGCCCGCGCGGGGGGCCGGAGGCGGCGTCGTACGAGACCCAGCTCGGAGTCGGGCAGGCCCCGTACGGGGACGAAGGCGAGGGAGTCGTGGCGGCCGTGGTAGTCGGCCGTGGAGCGGCACAGGAGCATCGCGCCGCGGTCGGCCGCCGCCAGGCTCAGCCCCTCCTGGAGCGTGTGGACGGCGGGTCCGGCCGGTACGGGGAGGCCGCCCGGGGTCAGGTCGGGTGCCTGGGCCCGCCGCCAGTACGCGGGGGCGTCGCCGGCCGGGCCGATGAGCCGGCACTCGGCGAGTTCCTCGGCGGACAGCCGGTCGCGGGCGGCGAAGGGGTGCCGGACGGACACGGCGAGGGTCTGGGGTTGGCGGGAGAAGACCGGGCCGAGGACGAGATCCTCCTCGGCCACCGGCAGCAACACCACGGCGCAGTCGACCTCCTGGCGGCGCAGCGGCCCGAAGGGGTCGCAGAGCGGGATCTCGACCAGGTCGATCGCGCAGTCGGGATACCGGGCCTCGAAGCGGGCGATCGCCCGGCCGAGGTGGTCGTCGACGGTGCCCTGGAAGCCGATGCGCAGCTCGCCGCCCGCGCCCCGGGCGGTGGCCCTGGCCTCGTCGACGGTGGCGCGCAGCGCGTCGTAGGCGGGGCGGAGGTCCGCGAGGAAGCCCTCGCCCAGGGGGGTCAGGCGCACGCGGCGGCTGGTGCGTTCGACGAGGGGGGCGCCGATGCGGTGCTCCAGGGAGCGCAACAGCTGGCTGACCCGGCTCTGGGAAACGTACAGCCGCTCGCCGGCCCGTCCGAAGTGCAACTCCTGGGCGAGGGCGAGGAATGCCTCCAGCTCGCGTATTTCGACGCCGCTCATGGTGGTCCTTTCCGGGGCCTCTACCGCCGATCGATGAGTCCCGCTCATCGAAGCATGAGGGATCGGCCGTTGTTCCCGCAGGTGGGGGCGGGTTGGCTGGGTGGCATGGCACAGATCGAGGAAATGACGGACACCGTCGGGGTGTCGGGGCGAACGGCGACGCGCGGCCTGCCGGGTGTGGCGGCGGTGGCGGGTGCGACGTTCACGGTGGTGACGTCGGAGATGCTGCCCGTGGGGCTGCTGACGCCCATCGGGGACGCGCTGGAGGTCACCGAGGGCACGGCCGGACTGTCCCTGACCGTCACCGGAGTGGTCGGCGCGGTCTCGGCGCCGCTGTTGACGCCGCTGCTGGGACGCTTCGACCGGCGGACGGTGCTGTGTGCGCTGATGGCGGTTCTGGCGGTGGGCAACCTGCTCGCCGCGTGGTCGCCGGACTTCGCGGTGATGGTGGTCGCGCGTGTACTGGTCGGCATCGGCATGGGGGGTGTCTGGGCGATCGCGGCGGGGTTGGCGGTGCGGCTGGTGCCGCCGAAGTCGACGGGCGCGGCGACGGCGTTGATCTTCAGCGGTATCGCGGTGGCGTCGGTGCTGGGGGTCCCGGCGGGTACGTATGTCGGCGAACTGACCGACTGGCGGACGGCGTTCGCGTCGGCGGGGGCGCTGGCCCTGGTGGTACTGGTCGCCCTGGCGGTCCTGTTGCCCCGCCTGCCGGCGGAACAGGACGTGCGACTCGGAGGTGTGGTGCGGCTGTTCGACGATGCGCGGGTGCGGACCGGGCTGGCCGTCGTGGCGTTGCTGGTCACCGGTCACTTCGCCGCCTATACGTACGTGCGACCCGTACTCGAAGCGGTCTCCGGGGCGGGTGCCGGGCTCATCGGCACACTGCTGCTGGTGTACGGGGTCGCCGGTGTGGCGGGCAACTTCGCGGCCGGCGCGGGCGCCGCCCGGTCGCCGCGCTCGACGCTGCTGGTGATCGGCGCGGTACTGGCGGCCACGGTGGCGCTCGTACCGGTGCTCGGCGGCTCCGTCCCGGCCGCCGGTGTGCTGCTCGCCGTCTGGGGGCTGTCCTACGGCGGCGTATCGGTCAGCACCCAGAGTTGGTTGCTGGCTGCGGCTCCCGAGGCCCGCGAGGCCGTGTCCTCGCTGTTCGTCGGCGTTTTCAACGGGGCGATCGCCCTGGGCGCGCTGGCCGGGGGGCTGGCCGCGGACGGCGCGGGGGTCGCCGCGGTGATGTGGCTGGGCGCCGGTCTGGCCGCGGCGGCGGTCGCGGTGACGGCGCTGGGCAGGGCGCCCTCGGCGGCACGGGGCTGAAACGGTCGCACCCTGCGCCTCGGTTCCGCGGCCCGGCGCGCCCGTGGGTCACCCTCCGGAGGTGTGATCGACGTACGCGGGGGCAGTCGGACGGTATGGCCGTCTGCGTCGGCACCTCCGGGTGGCAGTACCGGGACTGGTCGGGCGTTCTCTACCCGCCGGGCGTGCCGCAGCGCCTGTGGCTGGAGGAGTACGCCCGGCATTTCCCCACCGTGGAGAGCAACAACGCCTTCTACCGGCTGCCGTCGCCGGAGACGTTCGAGCGGTGGCGCGACCGCACCCCGTCCGGCTTCGTCATGGCCGTCAAGGCGAGCCGCTACCTGACGCACATCAAGCGTCTGCGGGAGCCGGCGGAGCCGGTCGGGCGGCTCATGACGCACGCCGCGTCCCTGGGCGACCGGCTCGGCCCCGTCCTCCTCCAGCTGCCGCCCACCCTTCAGGTCGACCCGGCCGCCCTCGACGCCTGCCTCGCCTGCTTCCCCGCCGGTACGCGCGTCGCCGTGGAGCCGCGGCACGCGTCGTGGTGGACGCCGAGCGTGCGTTCCGTACTGACGGACCGGGGCGCGGCCCTGTGCTGGGCCGACCGGGGCTCGCGGCCGGTGACACCGCTGTGGCGCACCGCCGACTGGGGCTACGTACGCTTCCACGAGGGCCGTTCCCGGCCCGCACCCCGATACGGCCGGACGGCCCTGCGGAGTTGGGCGAGCCGGATCGCGGACACCTGGCCGCCGGACTCGGACGTCTACGCCTACTTCAACAACGACCCGGGCGGAGCGGCCGTGATCGACGCACAGGCGTTCAGCAGCCTGGTCCCCATACGCCGAGGGCGTCCTCCATCGTCTACTGCCGGTACGTGACCGTCAGCGCGCTGTCGTAGTAGATGCCGGCCGCCGGCAGGGAGGGGCGGGCGGACGCGCCGCCGTCGCTGTTCGGGGTCCGGCCCTGGCTGCGCGCCGCCGGAGGTCGTCGCGGAGGCCGACGCCGAGGCGCCCGGCGGGCCGGGGCCCTGACCTGATCTCTTCGGCCGATGCGGGGGTGGCGAGGGTTGCGTGACGGCCGTTGTTGGTAACGACGTACGGGAACGTACGACCGCGTACGCGACACCGCGACACCGTGCCCGGCTCGGCACCATCCGCACCGCACGGTTCAGCTCCGCAGACCCCCGTCGGTCGATCGAAGGGACCGCCCGTGACCCAGCACCGTACGGCTCCGCCCGCCCGCCGGTTACCCCGGCTGCTCGGCTCGCTCCTGCTCCTCGCGGCGGCGGTCGTGTCCACCGCCGCCGCGCCGGCGCCGGCGCCGGCCGCGCCCGTCCCGCTCGGCCGGGTCGTTCCCGTCCCGGCCTCCGTGGCACCGGGCGGGTCCGCGTACCAGCTGACCTCCTCGACCGTCATCCGGGTCGACTCCGGCTCCGCCGAGTCCCGCGCGGTCGGCGAGTACCTCGCCGGTGTGCTGCGCCCGTCGACGGGGTACCGGCTGCCGGTGGTCGCCGGCGCCGGGGGCGACGGCATTCAACTGCGGCTCGGGGCCGCCGCCGACCCGGCCCTGGGCGACGAGGGTTACCGGCTGGTCAGTGGCTCCCGTACGGTCCGGGTGAGCGCGAACGCGCCCGCCGGGCTGTTCCACGCCGTCCAGACGCTGCGTCAGCTGCTGCCCGCCTCCGTCGAGAAGCGGAGCGTGCAGCCCGGCCCGTGGCGCATCGCCGGCGGCACCGTCACCGACTCTCCGCGCTACGCGTACCGGGGCGTGATGGTGGACGTCTCGCGGCACTTCTTCACCGTCGAGCAGATCAAGCGGTACATCGACCAGGCCGCCCTCTACAAGGTCAACACCCTGCACCTGCACCTCAGCGACGACCAGGGCTGGCGCATCGCGATCGACTCCTGGCCCCGGCTGGCGACCTACGGGGGCTCGACGCAGGTCGGCGGCGGCCCCGGGGGCCACTACGACAAGGCCGACTACCAGGCGATCGTGGCCCACGCCGCGTCCCGCTTCATGGAGGTGGTGCCCGAGATCGACACCCCCGGGCACACCAACGCGGCGCTCGCCTCGTACGCCGAGCTCAACTGTGACGGCGTCGCCCGGCCGCTCTACACGGGCACCGAGGTCGGGTTCAGCTCCCTGTGCGTGGCGAAGCCGGTCACCTACACGTTCCTGGACGACGTCCTGCGCGAACTGGCCGCGCTGACGCCGGGCCGGTACGTGCACATCGGCGGCGACGAGGCCGCCGCGACCCCGGCCGCCGACTACGCGACCTTCATGGACAAGGTCCAGCCGCTGGTGGGCCGGTACGGCAAGACGGTGATGGCCTGGCACCAGATCGCCGAGGCCCGACCGGCCCCGGGAGCGATCGCCCAGTACTGGGGCTTGGGCGGTACGGAACCCGAGGTCGCGGCCGCCGCACGCGCGGGCACCCGACTGGTGATGTCCCCGGCCAACCACGCCTATCTGGACATGAAGTACACCCGGCAGACCCCGCTGGGCCTGGAGTGGGCGGGACTGGTCGAGGTGGACAAGTCCTACGCGTGGGACCCGGACACCCTGGTCGCCGGGGTGCCGGCCGGCGCCGTGCTGGGGGTGGAGGCGCCGCTGTGGACGGAGACCCTGAGCACGAGCGCGCACCTGGAGTACATGGCCTTCCCGCGGCTGCTCGGCATCGCGGAGATCGGCTGGTCCCCGGCCGCCACCCACGACTGGTCGTCCTACCGGCAGCGGCTGGCCGCCCAGGGCCCGCGCCTGGACGCGCTCGGCATCACCTACTACCGCTCCCCGAAGGTGCCCTGGACGGCCTGAGGCCTCGCGGGGGCGGGCGGTCAGCGCCAGGCTCCCGCGAAGTCGATCCGTTCGGCCCATTCCGGGTGGTCTATGAGCGGATTGCGGTTGCCCTGCATCTCGGCTATCGCCGCGTTGCGGTGCAGTTCGTAGGTGCCCGCCGGGTGGTCCTTGTGCCAGCGCAGCAGCAGGCCGAGGCGCTCCTGCTGAAGCTCGCGCGCCTCGTCGCCGATGACGCCCGGGTAGCGGAGCAGGAAGTAGAGCGTCGCCCTGGCGACGGGGCCCTTGCCGGCCGACGGCTCGAACTTCATCGGCTCCCGACGCCCGCAGGCGTGCCGGACGACCTCGTCGAAGTCCGGGAAGTCGAAGTAGGGGATGTTGCCGCGGAAGCTGTTGCACGTCGACTCACAGGCGAAGAGGTGGTGCAGGTCCCCGCGCATGGGCTCCTTCTTGGCGAACCAGGACTGCGGCACGACGTGCTCGCAGTTGAACGGCAGGGACGCCTCCAGGAGATCGAGCTCGGCCTCGATCGCCTCCGGGCCGGGCGCGCTCTCGTGCAGCATGAACTCCTGCCAGCGGCCGAACCGCGCGGCCTCCACCGCCGCATCGGCCTCGATCAGCTCTTGCGGGGTGAACCCCTGGTCCGAGTAGATGCCGTGGAGCTTCTCGTCGGGGTGCAGGTCCACCCACGGGTAGAGCAGCCGCATCGGCTTGTACGCCGGCCGCCGGTCGTGCGTGGACTCCAGGCGCTGGGTGAGCGCCAGGCGCAGGCCTTCGGGGCTGTCGGTGCGGATGCCGGCGTAGTAGGCCTCCCGCGCCGCCAGGTCCGCGGCCTCGTCGTAGTACGGGCGCTCGCGGGAGGACGCCAGGTTCAGCAGGGCGGCCGCCAGGTCCCGCTCGGCGGGCGACTGGCCGTCGATCGAGGGGGTGATCGGACGGACGGACGGCGGCGGTGCCGGCGCCGGCTGCGGTGATTCGGTCTGGGGGCGCGGGGCGTCCACGTCGAGGCTGACGGTGAGGTGCAGCGGAACGGTCCAGCGCGCGCCGCCGCCCGTCATGGTGGGCCGGCCGGCCGTCCAGTCCGCGGTGAGGCCGTGGGGCTCGGCGTCGTCCGTCCGCCCCGGCGTCACCTGCGGGCTCCGCGGCGAGGCCTCCACGGGGTGCGGCGGCGTACCGGCCGCGAGCAGCTCCGCGCGCAGGGCCGCGGCGCCGCCGGACAGCGGGAACTGCTGGAGCGTGCCGATGATGCGGCTGACCCGTATGCCCTCGTTGGCCTTCCAGTCGATGCGGTGCTCACCCATGTCCGGACGCCAGAGGGATCCGTCGACGGCGAGGATGTTGCCGTCCCGGTCCCTGCGGGGAGCGCCCGCGTGGTGCAGGGCCACGACCTCCCACTGGTCGTTCAGCACCGGGGCACCCGAGGAGCCGAACGCCGTGTCGGCCTTGTACTGCAGGAAGTCGTCCAGGACGTCCACGATCTGGTTCTCCCGGAGGGCGAGTTGCTTGGGCTCGCCGTTCGGGTGCTGGATGATGTTGACGAGTTCCCCGATGGTGGCCTTGCCCTGCGCCTCCCGGAGCGGCAGCGTCCCGAAGGCCGCCAGGGGCCGCCCGTCCCGGGAGGCCTCCGCGACCGCGACCAGGGTGAAGTCGAGGGCCCGGTGGGTGACGAAGAACCTCCGCGGCTCCAGCCGGAAGACCACCGGCATCAGCGGTTGGCCGTCCACGCCCGACTGGAAGTTGAACTCGATGACCCCGGCGTCCGCCTCCTCGGGGGATTTCAGCACGTGGTTGTTCGTCATCAACAGCGAGGGCGACACCAGGAATCCGGTTCCGTGGTGGGACGACCGGGGGGTCCTGACGGTGACCCGGCCGACCGAGCGGGAGGCGAGGTAGCCGGCTTCGAGGTACCCGATGTCGACGAGGTCGTTGCGGCCCATGAACCGTTCCAGCGCGAGCAGATCGGTGCTGACCAGCTCGGGGTCCAGGTCGAGGCTCGTTCCGATGGTGGCGCTCGCGGGTGTCCGCTCGATCGCGGTGGCCATGGCCCAGTCGACGCCCAGGCGGTTCAGCCTGCTGCTGACCCGGTCTCGGGTGTCGGCGTACAGGATGCCGTGCTGCGCGAGGGCCTCCATGTGTTCCTCACGCTGCGCGGTCCGCGCCGCGTAGCGTTGACCGGCGGCGTTCACCTGCTCCAGGAAATCCGTGTTCACCTGCGACAACTGCTCCACTGCCATCACGGCTCGCCTCCCTCGGCGAGAGGAGGAGTACGGGAGTACGGGAGTACGGGAGTACGGGAGTACGGGAGTACGGGGGGCATCGTGGAAGACAGGCCGGCGGCGCCCGGGATCGCGGGTCATGCTGCCGGGTCATGGCGTGCGGCCTGCGCAGACCCCTCCCCTCCAGCCTACGCATTTCCGCGAGCCCCGCCCGGTGCGCGGATTTCCGTCCCCGTCCGCCCGCCGGCGCGCGCATCATCGAAAGGGAGGACAGCTGGGAGCGGCCTGGGAAAGGTGATGAGGGATGAGGCTGTCGTTCCTGGAACCCCTGTACACGGAGTCCGGCCCGTTCGCCTCGGTGTACCTGGACACCTCGCGGAACATCGAGCAGCCCGACCGGGCCGTCGCGCTGCGCTGGCGCCGGTTGCGGGCGGATCTGACCCGGCAGGGCGCGGACCGGGCGCTGCTCGGCGTACTGGAGGAGGCGGTCGGCGCGGACGCGGAGCTGCCCGGGACACACGGTCAGGCGATCTTCGCGGCCAACGGCTCGCTCGTCATGGAGGGGGAGCTGCCCCACCCGCCGGACCGGGACTCGGCCCGCTACAGCACCCTGCCGGACGCGATGCCGCTGGTCACCCAGCATCTGCCGGAGATCCCGTACCTGGCGGTGGTGGTGCGCTACGGCGGCCCGCCGACGGCGGAGGCGCACGGCTGGGTGACGGTGGAGGCGGAGTCCGGCACCTGGCCGGCGTCCACCGTGAGCCCGGGTGAGCGGCTGCACCACAACGTGGCGGTGGCCACCTGGCACCACAGCGCCGTCCGGCTGGGTCAGCGGCTGGACGCCTGGGCGCGGCGCGTCCACGCCGACGCCGTCGTCGTCGCCGGGGACCCGTGGGCGGGCAACGTCCTGGTCCGCCGCCTGCCCCAGGCCTTGCGCCACAAGGTCGTACGGGTCGGCGGCCCCTCCCCGACGGACACCGGACGGGCCCTGCTGGAGCCGCAGCTCGACAGCGTCTTCCGGGGGCGGATGGCCGAGCACGACCGGGAGCTGATGAACGTCTTCATCGGCCGCCGCGCCCTCGGCGGGCCCGTGACGGAAGGGTTGGCGCGCACCGTCGCCGCCCTGCAGCGCGGCCAGGTCGCCGCATTGCTGCTCAACCACCCGCCCGCCGCCTCGCAGCGGCTGTGGACCGGCCCGGAGCCCACGCAGCTCGCCCTGACCGAGGAGGAGCTGGCCGCCTTCGGGGTGCGGGCACCCCGCGAGGAGCCCGCCGACGAGGCCCTGGTGCGGGCCCTCGTCGGCACCGCCGCCGAACTGGTCGTCGTACCGGAGGACGATCTGGAGCTCGCCGAGGGCGTCGGGGCACTGCTGCGGTACGCCGACTCCGGGACACCTGTCTGAGGGGCACCCCGATGGTCCACGATCCTCGTTCTCCCGAGACCCTGGTCCGCGCGGCCCGATCCGCGGGGGTGACCGACGCCCGGCTGCTGGAGGCCGTCCGGACCATCCCGCGCGCCGATTTCGTGCCCGACGACGAGGTCGACGCCGCGTACTGGGACAGCCCCCTGCCCCTGCCCTGCGGGCAGACGACGACACAGCCCTCGCTGGTCGCCATGATGGTCTCCGCCCTCGACCTCGCCGGTGACGAGCGGGTCCTGGAGATCGGCACCGGCTACGGCTGGCAGACCGCCCTGCTGGCCCGCCTGGCCGGGCGTGTGGTCAGCGTCGAGCGCCGGCCGGAGCTGGTCGCGCAGGCCCGGCGGCGGCTGGCCGCGCACGGGTTCGGCGCCGTGGAGGTCATCCTCGGCGACGGCACGCTGGGCGCACCGCACGCGGCCCCGTACGACGGGGTGATCGTCTGCGCGGCCTTCCCCGAAGTGCCGGAGCCCCTGGTGGAGCAGCTGCGCATCGGCGGCCGGCTGGTCCAGCCGGTGGGTCCGGGGGGTCAGGAGCTGGTGGAGCTGTACGAGCGCCGGCCCGAGGGGCTGGAGCCCGTCCGGACTCTCGTCTCGGCGCGTTTCGTGCGCCTGTACGGGGCCCACGGATACGACGAAGGCCGCTCCTAGGAAGACCCTAGAAGCGCTGGTAGGTGCCGACCAGGGTGCCGCTCGCGAGCTCCTTGCCCCGCAGGGCGCTGTGCACGGCGTCAACGGTGGGCCGCTCGGGCAGCCGGACCGGACGCGACAGGGCGTACAGGCGGAAGACGTAGCGGTGCGGCCCGTGGCCGGGCGGCGGCATCGGCCCGCCCCAGCCGGGCCGTCCGAACCCGTTGGGCCAGGACGTGCCGCCGTGCGGCTCCTGCCCCTCCTCCACCCCTCCGGTCCACGGATCGATGCCCGTGACCAGCCAGTGCAGGAACGTGGGACCCGGCGCGTCCGGGTCCTCGCACAGGAGCAGCAGCTCGGCCGTGCCGTCGGGGGCCGCCGTCCAGGCCAGGGGCGGTGAGACGTCCTCCCCCTCGCCGCTGTACCGGCGGGGGATCTCGGTGTGGTCGGCGAAGGCGGCACTGGTCAGCTCGATTGCG